>JADFYW010000005.1 GCA_015232855.1 Fibrobacteria bacterium | reverse complement strand
TTTGGATTTGTTTTGAATATATTTTTATAAATTGAAATAGGTTGAAAAAAAAAATTAAAAAACTTGATCTTTATTTTTTTTTTTGTGATACTGTTTTACAAAAATGAATTCTTTTTGACGGGGCTTTTTGGGCTGCACAAGGATATTTGAAAAAAATTCCTCTATGAAAACAAACAGAAAATCAGCTACTGCCTTGATTCGAAAACCCATAATTTTGAGGCTACCTGTTTTCATCATTTGTGTACTTTTATTGCATAGCGTTTGTTTGTCGCAGTTATCTCAATTTTTTGGGGGCAATAACCGGTTAAAATATAGAGGAAGTCTGTCTTATGAAGGGGCTTCTGCTATGGGTGAATTAATGGATATTTCAACATTGTATCCAGGGACAGGGGGTATATTTGGAAATCCTTCCGGGATGATGAATGTTGAGCGCATCCAGATTCAGGCGGACTTGGCCATGCCTGGATTGGGAATGAACACCTCTACTAAAAAATCAGACGTACTTAAGACAATGATTACAGAAGGACTTGATGGCTTTCTAGAGGAAAATGAGGTTCGGGGTGAAGACAGGGTTGACCCGGAAATTGGAACCGATATGGCTCAAACGGCTGGTGTCGATGGGCTTGGAGTGACTCTGGTATACCGGGGCATGAAGTGGCCAATCGGGCTTACGGGTGCATTTGAGCGAATGGTTGATTTCCAGTTGGAATTAGATGTTAATGATTTAGCAGTGGGAGTTGCTTTATCGCTGGATGATACCGATCCAAGTGCAGATAGTATCAAAGCTCGTTTTAGTGTGCAAACGGGGTTGGCTCTCTATCTTGGTCTTAACCGTAGGGGAGCAGGCATTGCTACTGAGGTACCTGGAACTGGTTTGAAGTTTGGTTTTGCTGTGCATCAATATATGGCGTATATGGATTTTAATGCTGTGGGAAGTATAGATGGCTTTATTTCTCAGAGCGAAAAGGAGTCTTATTTTAATCTCGATGGTACACCCTATACCGATGATCTGAAAGTGAACTATGTGGGATACTCAAAAGCCAGTGCTCCGGGGGGGGCGTTTGGAGCAAACTGGACCTTTCTAAAATATTTTGGTATTGATTTTGCCGCAAGTTATAATGGTACTCTTAAACTGGGATATATTAGTGGTGAACATTACATACTTAATGCCATTGATCAAGATGAAAGTGCTGGGGGAGGTAGTGAGGATGCAGAATTTTTTGATGTAGGTAAATTAAACCTTACTAAACTCACACTGACTAAAAAAGTCACTAATGAAATTTATGATGTTGAATTACAATTACCTTCAAGGGTTGGAGTTTCTTTACATACTTCACTATCCTGGCTTAAATTGAATTTTGATTATGCCTGGTATTACCGGGGATTATCTTTAACCTATAAACACCGCTCACAAAAAGCTGCTTTTGATACAACCTATAACGATATCGTTGCTGCTGCTGATGGTTCAGATTCTCTGATAACAGAAAATTCCACAGGGCGGTTGGGTTCTCAATTGCAGCATAAAGGGGCTATAGGCATCAATTTGTTTGGCTTTTTCTTAAATGCAGGTGCGTATTATGGAGAACCAATATTTTATGAAAATAGCAGAGAAATCGATGTGAAAGTCATGCCCATTTTGAATTTAGGGTATACCTTTGAGATAAGAGACAAGTATATATTTGATGTTTCTCTTATATCATTACCTTTGGCAATTCTTAAAACCACCGTCCGGTATCGGATATGAGGAAATTAATGCTGTTACACCGAACCTTATACCTACTTACTGTAACTGTACTAATGTCTAGTTATTGCTTTGCTCAGGATATTGTTTTGACCCAATTGCCATTAGGGCTCTATCGTCAAAAAGATTCGATAAAAGTTGGATATACCGGAGGGAGTGGAGACGTACAACTTAAAAGTTCATCAATACCCGGAGGAGGTGTTGATATTGAACATTACAATCTGGTACATATCCCTCCATGGCCAGCTTCTGGAACAAAAGTATTTATTTATGCCAATGAAGTTGAATCGGAATACCTTGAAACCGATCTGAAAATAGGAATAAATTATTGTATTCTCATCAGTGGAAGTAAGAAGTCGGCTGAATTTCAAATAGTTATGGAATCTAGCAAGGCGCCTGATCTCGTAAGCCCAGTAAATGAAACAAAACTAAGTGATTTAACTCCTGAATTCAAATGGACCGGTAATGCGCCTTACTATACCGTTTTAATTTCGGACCAACCGTTTTTTATCAAAGATGAAAAGTTGCAGAACCTTAATGCAATCTGGCAGGCAACCACCAGAAACAAAAGTATTAGGTATGGAGAAAAATCCGACTTTGGAAGCAGTGTTAAACCACCACCATTAATGTCAGGGAAAACCTACAACTGGCTGGTATTAAACAATTACGATCCTTCTGCAAATATTATTTCAACAGTTATTTCTACTCCGATGAGTTTTACTTATGAAGCGGATGTACCACCAAAGCCTGTTCTATCCATACCTCCAAATAATGATACTTTAACATCAAATGCGCCGCTTGTTTTCAGGTGGTCTGCAGTAAACGGTGCTGTAAATTACCGAATCGATTTATTTGAAGAAAATGTGATTTCTGATAATGAGGCAACATCTCCTATTCTTCAAAAGTATGTCAATAATCCCGAAGCGGTGTTGGACGACCCAAATGGGTTACTACGCGAGTTGCCTTATTCATGGCGTGTTTATGCGTATGATGCCAAAGGCAGGGCGAATGCTTCTGAATCCTTTTCTTTTTATAATAGTGTTGATGCGAATTCCATCGTAATACGGGTATTTGATAATAACGAAAAACCTGTTCCCTATGCGAAAATATCCTTTGATCGTGTTCCGGGTTTACGACATCCTTTTATAGCAGAAGGCCCAACTGATGAGCAAGGGTTTATCAGGTTTGAACATATGCCTTTTCGTAATTATTCAATAAAGGCTGAAAAAGATGGTTTTGAACCAAAGACAATTCAGTTTGAACTGAAAGGAAGCTTTGACCAAAAAATGATTTTATCACCCACACTAGGAAAGGTTTATGGTACCGTGATAGCACAAGGCTCTGGAAGTGCCATCACAAATGCTCTCGTATCTATTTCAAGTGTGAATGAACCTGATATGGATCCTAAACACCAGCTTTCAAGTTACACAGGAGATTTTAATTTTGAAGTGCCATTTGGTTCCTGGAGAGTATCTGTCAAGCACCAGGAATATGCTACTCCTGAGCCCGGTATCGCAACCGTAAGTAATGACAATAAGGTCGGAAAAATTGATTTTGCTATGAAAAGTCTCACTTATAGAGTAAGTGGAAATGTTTCAAACAGTTATACTGGTGATAATATTTATGATGTATCGGTAACAGCAAAACAAGATGGTAGTAATAGATTTTTTCAAACACTGGGCGATGGCTCTTTTTCCTTTAATGCACAATCTGGCCAGATTGAACTTGTTTTTGAAAAAGCAGGGTTTTCAAGTAAGACAATGTTCCTCGAAATAATATCTGATATTAAAAAATCATTGTCTCTCGAACCAGGAGCTTCTACCGTATCGGGAACGGTTGAAGATACTGATGGGAAATATCAGCCTGATGTTATTGTAAAAGCTATCTCAGACAGCAGAGAAATTTTACAACCAACCGATAGAAACGGTGCTTATTTAATGAGTTTACCTGCCGGGAACTGGGTACTAACTGCTATAAAAAAAGGGTACTCTTCTCTGAGCAAACATAATGTGTTGTTGGAATATGGACAGGATATTTATGCTGATTTCCTTGTTAAGAAAAACGCCTCGTTTATTAACGGCCAGGTCTCTGAAAAAACAGCAACCGGTATCCAAAAGCTTTCAAATGTGACGGTACGTGTGGTAGAAACAGGAGATTATGTTGTTACTGATGCACTTGGAAAGTATAAACTATCAGTAGAAAAAGGTACCAATACTTTAACCGCGTTTTTAGCCGGATATTCTTTTTCCGAAACGCCTCAATTGAATATTGGAAGCAACGATACTCTGTATAATATTAATTTTACCGGTGTTGGCAACGCGGCAAGAATCGGGGGAATTGTTTATACGAAAAACGGGCCAGCACCTTCTATTACAGTCTATGCCAGAGAATTGACAACCGGTAAAGTTACCTCGATTTTGTCTGATAATCAGGGGCGTTTTAATATTTCTTTATTTTCCGGTGAGTATACTGTTTTTGGAAAAAAAGACGGCTATTTGTCTGATACTTTAACAAATTTAAGATTAAATCCTGGTGTTCAATATTCAGGTAAAGATATTCGTCTTACTAAAAATACCGGTATAATATCCGGAGCGTTGTATGCTTTGGGATCTCCTCTTTTAAATAAAAACTGTCAGGTAATATATACCAGCATTGACGGAGTGAATACCGCTCCGGTTTCAAGTGCAGGTGAATTTCAATTTGAAATAGGTGCAAATAAAGCCTATAGTGTTAAAGCGGAATGTGTCGATTATATCCCATCTTCCGAAACCGTATATACACTTTCTGCGGATGAAACTCAATTTGCCCGGATAACGTTATATCCTTCGGATATATCCTATTCATGCACGGTTTATTCTTCAAAGACAGGAAGTGGGCTTTCGGATGTAAGTCTTACCATTACTGATAAAAATAGCGGTGAATCACAGTCTCTCATTTCTGATTCAAAAGGGCTATATCGATTTAATCTCGTAGCTGGCAATTATTTATTAGCGATGCAGAAAGTAGGATATCTTAATAAAGAAAAAAACATTACCCTTAATGTAGGTACTTCAATTTCAGGAGCCAAAGACACTTTGCTGATTGATGAGGGTGGTATTTCTGGATTGGTGTTGAATAATGCCTCTCAACCGGTAGTTGGTACCAATATCATTTTATCCAGAATTGGAGTTTCAGTCCCTATGATAAAAACTGATGCTCAGGGGCGCTTTCGTTTGGATGGATTGGCAGCGGGATTTTATTCCTTAACCACTTCAGCTCATAATTATTACGAAGCTAAGCAAAATGTTTTTATTTCAGCTAATTTAATTTCGAAAGCAGATTTGGAATTAATACCCTGGACGGGAAAAATTTCCGGTAATTGCCGTTTGTCAAATGGTGATGTACTTGGAAATGTCCAGATATTTGTGCAATCTGGGGCGTTAAGCCGATCTGCGTTTAGCGCATCAGATGGTATATTCTCTTTTGATTCTCTTCCTGCTGGTGAATATATGATTAAGGTATATTTAGATAAACATGCAGTAGATCAGATTTATTCTGGCAAAAGTCTCATAGAAGGTGGAATATTATCAGGGATAAATTTTGAATTAACTCCTTTTTCTGGTGAAGTGACTTTAATACCAGAAGGAGTAGTAAATGTATCTCACTTAAGATTTAATCTGGTAAATGAAAATACAAGGGATGAATATCCTTCGTTGGAGGCAAGTCCTTTCGAATTTGCACTTCCTTTGGGCAATTATGAACTTACCATTACAAATTCGGGATATGCAATTACTTCGTCTTCTGTATTAACGGTTTCGGGAAAGCACAGTTTTAGGGTAAATGTGGAACAGCAAAAGGGAACGGTAAATGGTATAGTTAAAAATCAAGACGGTGTTACGGTTAAGGCCTTGTCTATGAAATTGATACCCTTTAGTGGCAGTTTTGAAGAAATACAGACTGCTACCAATACAAACGGTGGGTTTACGATATCAGATTTACCGGTAGGTGTTCAATACCGCATCGGTTGTATTTCTCCTCGATATAAGTGTGTGGAACAAAATATTACCATCATAAAATCTACAAGTCTTAATATACTTGCAGAAGATTTTTCTTCCAGTATTTCCGGTGAAATTACTCTGGATGGAGAAAAATCTGCTGATGCAAGAATACAGATTTCAGGCGCAGGTAACCCCTCACGCTCTGGTTATCCGGGGACAGACGGAAGTTACCGGATAAACAATCTTAGGGCGGAAAAAGGGTCGTTGCTAAAAGTGACGGTAGCTGTTGCGGGTGTTGTTCCGGTTAGCAAAGAAATAGAGCTTAAAGCTGGTGAGAGTACAACAGGTTTTAATTTTGCCCTAAAAAGGAGCAGGGTCTCTTATTCAGATATTTTATTGACCAATTCCAGGAAACTCGATAATTCCAAAGTCTTGATAATCAATTCAAATACAAAAGACACTGTTACCACGTCTGGTAGTGGCACGTTTGGATTAGATGACCTCTTACCTGGGACCGTATTAACGGTGAAAACCCTTCTGGACCCTGTTGGATTTGATAATGTGACTAAGACCATTACCATTACTGGTGTTGAAGATGAATCTTTCACCACATTAATAAATGAGCATAATTCAATGGTAACTATAAATACTAATGTTGCAGATTTTTCAATATATATTAACGGTGAATTTTATGAAAATGCAAAGGGGCAATCTTTTGTATTAAAAGGGCTGGCTGCCGCTAATTATAAAATATCTGTTGCCAAGAATAATTATTTTTCAGAGACGGTAAGCAGGTCAGTATATCTTGATGGTACTTTTTCTGCTCAAGAAACAATAGAATTTGAATTAAAAGAATTATCTGCAGGTGTATATGGCAAAGTTTATGAGTCAAGGAACCAAAAAAATAACCAGGGCCGTAATAATATTAAACTTGTATTACAAGATACCAATACAAAAGTAGAAGATACCGTGTTAACAAGGGACGACGCTACTTATTTTTTTAGTGTTGATGTGCCAAAAGAATATTTACTAAAAGTTACTTTGCCAGGATATAAAGATTATGCTGAATATGTAACAATCGGTAACGAGGCTTTTGAAAAAAATATAACACTTACAGCCTACACCCAATCGGTATCAGGTAGAGTCGTGTCTGATTCAACGGTAGATTTTACAAGCACGACGGTTTCTTTGTTGAATACATCTGGAAGCAGAGAACAGACCTCCTGTAATGCCTCTGGAGATTTTGCTTTTTTAAATCTGGAAAGTCAGACGGCATATACCATAAAGGCATTGACAGAGAAACTGAGTTCTTTTGATACGACATTTGTATTACCTCTTAACCAGACTGTTTCTACATTACTTAAACTCATAAAACTTGCTGATGTAAGTGGTAGTGCTATGTCTGATGGTCAGCATATTCCTGGAGTTTCGATTTCAATAATAAATAAGATTGATGGAAATATTACCCAGGCAATAACAGATAGTTTAGGGCGTTTTGTCGTTAGTGGGTTGAGAAACGGAGTCTATCTCGTGCAAGCTGAAAAAGAGGGGTTTATCAATCTAACCGGTGATGTGCATATAAAAATCACAAATAATCAAGTTGAGGGTGTAGCTGATTTTAATCTTTCTCCAAAAGAAACGGGATTGTTTGGGATAGTTCTTGATGAAGCGGGAACTGGCGTAGAAGTAGATATGGTTTTTATTAAAGGAGACGATTTTTTAACACTGAAGTCGGATGTTGCTGGTCAGTACCTTTTAAAAGGCATAGAAGCGGGAACTTATGTTATTCATATAAATCATTTGGCCTTTACGCAGTTTACGGATACACTTGTTTTTTCTGGAGAAGAGTTTCAGGAAGTTAATTTCAAACTCTCGCGCATTCGGAATCGTTTAAGCGGTATTGTGGTAAGTGCGATTAATGAAAAACTGAATATCGTCAATGCAAAATTATTTATTACCACAGAATCAGGATTGGTGGATACCGTTGAAAGTGACAGTAATGGAGTCTATATCGCGGATTTTTCTACAACCCCCGGGGCATTTGTGAATGTTGATTCAATAACTGCAGCAGGCTACGAATCCTTATCGAATCAGAAAGTGATATTGGACACCTATGGCTCAGGTACTCAGGTACTGAGGCTTGTTCCCGTTTTTTCCTTTGATGGAAAAATAAGATTAACGGTTGTTGAAAAAGGAAAACCCGTTGAAAATATTGAAATGCGGCTTGTTTCAGATTTTTCAGAGGATGAAGTGGTTTCTAAAAAAGATAACCCCGTGTTATTCAGCGGGCTCCGTATACCTAATAATTATAGTGTGAGTATACAGAGGGATGGATATGATGATTTAAAGGCATTTTTTCAACTTTCTGCAGCTATTCCAGAAGTAAGTGATTCCTTGTTTTATCCTTCTTCTCAATTCAAAGCGAAAATAACTTCAGATGGAACGGCACCGATTGCGGCAGAAGTCTATGTGGGTGAACTAAAAATGTTTGCTGACACTGCTATCGCGGGATTATATCAATCCCCTGCTGATATGCAAAAAGGAAATTATGAAATCGCAGTATCCGTCTTGGAAAAAACACGGTTACCGTTACTCCCTTATACAATATCGTTAAATACGGATGAAATACGGATTGACCAAATACCCTTTCCCTGGAGAATAGTCCAACTTCAGGATACGATAATGGGGGAACCTTTTAGTGGCTTGTTGGAAATCGAAAAGAGTGTTTCTGTTGATAAAATTAAAAACAATATTGTTGCTAAATGGTATTACAAATACAGTGACGCATCGGTTTATGATTCTCTTAGTATGGACGTAATATCCAGTCAGGGTATCTATACTTATTCTGCTACAATGCCGGCTTTCTTAAAACCAGGAGAAGTTCAATATTATTATCGCGTAACACAAAAGGATGCAATCATATCAAGTAATAATAGTTCTGAGCTAGCTGTTTATACCAATGCAAATGCACCTCGTTCGTTTAAAGTCTTTGATCCAAATGTGCTAAAAGCTATCAGTTTTGCTCCTGCCAGCCTTGAAGCTGATTCTGTCCTTATGGCCAAAGAAGGACGAATGATTGCAAATGTTAATTTGTTTGGCGATAATGGCAGAGATTTAAATGTTTATTTTGATAGGAATGTTGAAAAAAATGAAGACATTTCTATTACCTGGTCGTTCGAGTCAGAAAAGGTGACTTTGGAAAGTAATGGATCAACCTTGCAGCAGTCTTCCAAAAATCCGAGAACGGTTACGTTATTGGCTGGTGGTCCTGGCAACTTTCATGTGTATTGTACGGTAAAGGTTGATAAAAACACGGTGCAGAAAGAAATCAGCGTGGTAGTAAAAGATATTGAAGCTGAAAAAATAGCTTTGCGCTTTGAAGACGAAAATATGTTATTGACCGAAGGATCTGTAATAGAACTACGAAATCGGACATCTAAAGGGTATCAGTTCAGCGCTGTTGGGTACACCAAAGATGACGTTTCGTTTATTATTTCTCCTGAATGGTCACTTACTGATTCAGCTGTTTTGGATACAGCATTTAATGATGAATTTAGTCAGGGGATCTTTTATCCAAATAATGAAGTAGCAGGGGCAGATACCTTAATTATTAGAGACCCGGTGAGTGAATTAAGTTTTCGGGTACCTCTCAAAACCTATTTGCAAGTTGAACCAGGTGATTCCAGTACTGTAACGGTACAGAATGGTAAGGGGGCTGGTTTAGCAATACCACTTGATGGGCTTGAATCAGCTGTTAGGATAGATTTTACTCAACCTGAGGTATCAGATATACTCGTTGTGTCTCCTTCAACTGAACTCGCTGGCGATATTATTAATATAGAACTTACGCCTCCTCAGCCTTTTAAAAGAAGTCGTGGGGCATATGTATCACTTCCTGTTAAAGCGAGCGCAAGAAATGGGGAAATCTTTGTTGGTCACTGGAACTCAAAACGTTTACAATGGGATAAGTTGGAAACAGAAGGAAATATGACTTCTGACTCGGTTATCACGGCTTTAGCGACAACATTTTCTCCTTTTGCTGTTCAGATGGAAAGTCGTCCCCTGGGCGCATATCAATTAAAAGTAATGCCCAATCCATTTACGCCAAATGACCCATGGGCACTACAATTGCAATACGAGGTTAGCTCACGAAAAGCCAGCCTTATTGGGGTACAGATAGAAGTTTATAATATGCGTGGAGACTTGGTTTTTAAATCAAATAAAAATGTGATTGCAAAATCAGATTCGGTTGTGGCGGGTACCCGAAAACAGGAGGAAGGCGCTTCCCGGGAAACACGGTTGGGCGACCAATCGCTCTATCTTTGGGATGGTAAAACAACCGATGGAAAATTATGCAGAAATGGACGCTATGTCCTTAAATTAACCGTAAGTGATTCAGAAGATGTAAAGACATATTTAAAACAAGTGGTATTGTTAAAGTGATACATTTAAATCTTACATACAGGCCAATAGTAATGGGGCGTCTACCCTTAATATTGCTTACCGTTCTACTGGTTGTTATAAACGGTTTGGCAGATGAACTCAGTGGTATGCCTGGCGCTTTTGCTACCCGGGATCTGGGCCCCAGAGGGGCTGCTCTTGCTGGTGCTCAAACGGCAAATCCTCATGCGACAGAAGCATTACTCTATAATCCTGCGGATCTCTTTGATGTTAAATGGAGTGGAGGATATGCGTATTCACGTGCTTTTGATCTGATACCTTATAATTTTCCTGCAGCCAGTTACCGATTTTCGAAAACACCATTGGCATTTGGTGTTGTAGCTATACAGAATGGTGATGCCATTTACAGTGAAAACGAGTTATTCTTTGGAGTTTCAACGGCCTGGGGTTTCTTGCGTTTTGGCACCAGCTGGAAATTACGTTATGCTTCAACGGGAAGTGGTGGAGAAGATTTCCTTGACCCCGAAAGTGGGCAAAATACGAAAGTTTCCGGTACGGGGATGGGACTGGCTGGTTTTGATTTTGGTGTAAAAGGCGTATTTTGGAAAGAAAAATTATGTATTGGAGCGGTGATGAAAGACGCTTTTTCTGCAGTTGCCTGGGATACTGAAAATGAGGCCGGAACCGCAGAAGGAAAATATACGGAATACGTCCCTTTGTCTATTAAGGTTGGAATGGCTTACCGGTTTCTCTCTGGTGCGGTTATTTCTGTAGATATTGAACCGGGTTTGTATCACCTGCCTCCTCCATTTGATTTTGAATTTTTTAAAACCTATGAAGATATTAAAAACAGGCTATGTCTGGGGCTGGAGTTGTATCCTCTTGGCATGTTTAGTTCAGGTTGGGTTAAAGAATTAATTGCGTTACGTGGGGGGTATTCCGAAGATGTATTTGAAAAGGATAAAGCAAAGGTATTTGCTATGGGAGGTGGCCTGGCCTTCCCAATGGGTTCTTATTTGAATGTGGCGATAGATGCTGGTTATCAGATTAATACCATCTTTCAGGGGAATAATTCTCCTATTATTGGCCTGAGTATTTGGTCACCATAAAGTTTTAAGCATGCCGATTTTTAAGAAGGAATAACATATTTCTTCTTTTTTTTGCGGAAAAAGCAAAAAAACTGGTTTTAGCCTCTATTTGAACAGATTGTCACGAAAGCTTTCTGGAGTAAAATCTAAAATCATGATATAATATAAAGAAGAATTTCTATTTTCATTTGAATTATTATGCCAGACCCTGAAAACCAAAGACAAGATAATACCGAAACGGGTGGTCAACGTACTATTGATTCCCTTATTCAGATAGTTGTTTCAGAAGATAAATTTCAGGCAACCTTTCGATTTGTTGGCAAAATAGAAGATGTTCCCAAAATTACGGAAGGAGCCCTTGTTAATGTATTAGAAGAAAAAGGAATCGTTACGGGGGTTACAAATAATGCATTAAAAGAGCTTATTATAAAATTAAAGGCAGGAGATTATTCTGAAACTCTGCTTGCAGAAGGGATTCCTCCCAAAGTGGAATTCTCTCCTGATATTATGCTTGCATTTATGGGGATAACCGATGTGAAGACCCTTGCTGAAGTAGAAGCATTAAAAGTTATGCATCATACCTTAGTACAAGATATTTGTCCCATAGACAGGGTAGATGTTGGTGCTGAAGTATTGAAACTTGCTATTGAAGATATGGTAATTGATGGTATTGATGTGTATGGTAAACCCATCGAGGCGAGTATTGATAATTTGTTTAAAACAGGCAACGGTGTAGCGTATTATCCACAGCGAAAAACCTACCTGGCTGAAGAAACCGGCGTTATATGTGTAGTGGATGCAGAATTATCTATTCTGCCTGTAAATTTTGACGGGTATGTTGATGTGCAGATTTCTCCTGATAAAACAAACGCTACTATTACGGTATATCCTCCAGACTTTAAAGGAAAAGCAATAGATCTTGATGCTGCTTTGGAATCAATGAAACAGGCTGGCATACGGACAGGTTATAAAACAGAAGAAATTGATGAAGCGTTGGATGATTGCAGGGCGAATTTTAAAGTGGTGGAGGTGTTGGCCGCAGAAGAAATAAAAGCGGTGGATGGAATTGATGGAAAAGTAGAGCATTTACTTGCGTTTGAAACATCGCTTAAACCATCTATTCGGGAAGATGGTAGCGCAGATTTCAAAGACGTCAGTGTTATAAAGCCGGTTAAAAAACTTCAGAAACTGGCAAAATTACATGCTCCTACCCTGGGTACTCCAGGAACCGGAATTCAGGGAGAAGTTTTGCCTGCTAAAGATGGTGTACATGTTGTACTTCCTGGTGGTAATAATACTGAAATATCCGCCTCTGATGAAACTCTTTTAGTGGCTTCAGTTTCTGGGAATGCTCGTTTGACCGGAAAATTTATTGAGGTTTCAGAATGTTTTGTAGTTGAACAACATGTGGATTTTTCCACAGGAAATATTGCGTATCCAAAAACCTTAATGGTAAAAGGGGATGTAAAAGCTGGTTTTAATATTGATGTGGGACAGGATGTTGAAATTTTTGGATTAGTGGAGGATTGTCGGATAAAAGCCGGTGGCAAGGTGCTGATCAAATCCGGTTTTGTTGGAAATGGGGCTGGTGTTATTGAAGCGGCTGATGAAGTTGGCATACTTTATGTCCGGAACCAGATGGTTCGTAGCAGAAAAAATATCTGTATCGCTAAAGAAGTGGTAAATGCTCAAATTTTTGCCAGGGGCTCGCTAGAAGTTGGTGGACAGAAAATTGGAATTGTCGGGGGGCATGTTTCAGCACGACGTGAAATAATATGTGAAGCTGCAGGTAATATTAATGGCACCAAGACTCTCCTGGAAGCGGGTGTTGATTATGCTTTGTTGGAAGAACGGTATACAACTAATGAAAAAATAAAAACCTACAGGGCCAAATCTGATAAAATCGAAGAGCATTTAAAAAGGTTAGCCAGAAAAAGACAGAAGGGAGAAGAACTTTCCAAAAAAGAATTGGAAATCGTAACCAAGCTTTCTGAGACCCAAAAAAAGCTGAATAAACAGCTTGATTCATTTAAAGAGCGTCGTAAAATTATTGAAGAAAAACTCGCAGATAATGAAAGTGCCAGAATTATTATAAGGAGAGAATTTTATCCTGGCGTAACTATCAAAATCGGAGAATATTTTTTCAATGTGAATAAGAAAATGATGGGGCCTAAAACTTTTGTCATACAGGATGGACAGGTGACTGCGTTGTAACTGCTCGGTACCTCCCAAATTCTTTCTTATTAGGCTGCGATTACAAACCTCTTTGTAATGATTCGGTCAACTTGCTCCTGAAGTTTATTTAATTCCCGTTTGGTAAATGGTATCAGATAGGTTAAATCCCTTTCTGGAAAGTTTTCAGGCATAAGAAACTTTTGCAGACGGTACTGCTCTGTACCAGATAAGTACGCTGCGATGTCAAGTACATCTCGAGGTGATAAAAATGGTCTCATTAAAGTTGATCTGAACTCGTGGGAAACTCCTGAATTTTTTATGAGAAAAATGCTTTGTTCGATTTTCTCAATGTTTATGTTTATTCCTGCTGCATCACTATAATTTCGCCATCCGCTCTTAATATCCATTGCGATATAGTCAACCATTCCCGATTGGATTACTGATTTTAGAATGTGAGGACGATATCCATTGGTATCGAGTTTTACCAGAAAACCCATAGATTTTATCGTATTTATAAAGTCAAGTAAATCTGTCTGGAGTGTAGGTTCCCCCCCGGTTATAACAACACCATCAAGCAAGTCCTTCCGCTTTTCAAGAAACTTAAAAATATCTGTTGTACTGAACTGGTTCCGGCTGGGAGAGCCTCGAAGCAGCTGTGCATTATGACAAAAAGGGCACCTGAAATTACAGCCATTAGTGAATACCGTAGCTGCCAATTTTCCTGGAAAGTCAATTAATGAGCATTTTTGAAGTCCTGCAATATGCATCAGTTTATACTGCCTGATCCATTTTGTACATCTGTCGGTTTTTAAACTCTTCAGCCTTTCCTTCGTTCCACTGGCTTAAAGGTCTCAGATAACCTACCACCCTTGAATATATTTCACAAACAGTTCCACAGTCAGGACAGGTGGGTTGTTCACCCGGAAGATACCCATGGGTTGGGCATACACTAAACGTAGGAGTAACGGTGAAATAGGGAAGGCGATAGTTTGAACAGATTTTTTTTACTAACTTTTTAACACTGGCTGTGTTGGTAATCTGTTCACCAATATAGAGATGAAGAACGGTGCCACCGGTATACTTTGTCTGGATTTCGTCTTGTAGATCCAGAACTTCAAAAATATCGTCTGTGTAGTTTGCTGGAAGCTGGGTCGAATTACTATAGTAAGGTACATCACACTCGCAGCTGTCCTCTGCAAAATGCATACGGGAAAATTTCTGTTTGTCAATACGCGCCAGACGATAGGCGGTACCTTCAGCCGGAGTTGCTTCAAGGTTATAATAGTGACCGGTTTCTTCCTGGAAATCAATCAAACGGTTCCGCATATAGTCAAGTACACGAAGAGTAAACTGGCGACCGTCTTCTTTAGATATATCGGTATTTTTTAAGTTAATACATGCTTCATTCATACCCACAATACCAATAGTTGAAAAATGATTATGCCAGTATTTATCAAACCGTTCTTTTACATTGCGCAGGTAAAACTTAGAATAGGGATATAAATTGCTATCGGTAAAATTTTCCAGGACTTTTCTTTTGATTTCCAAACTTTGACTGGCCAGTAACATGAGATGATCCAGTCTGGCTAGAAATTCTTCTTCGTCCCGTGCTAAATAGCCGAGGCGGGGAAGATTGATGGTTACAACACCGATGGAACCGGTAAGTGGGTTGGCACCAAAAAGTCCTCCACCCTTTTTATCCAGTTTGCGCAAATCCAGTCTCAGACGACAGCACATGGAACGTGCGTCATCAGGGGACATATCTGAATTTACAAAGTTTGAAAAATAGGGAATCCCGTATTTTGCAGTGGTCTTCCAGAGGAGTTCGAGATTGGGATCATCCCAGTTAAAATTTTTAGAAATATTATAGGTGGGAATGGGGAATGTGAATACACGGCCTTTTGCATCTCCTTCAGACATTACTTCAAGGAAGGCATGATTTATAATATCCATTTCTTTCTGATAGTCACCATAGACGGTATTCTGTTGTTTTCCGCCAATAATAACCGGAGTATTCATAAACATATCAGGGATTTGAAGATCCATGGTGATATTTGTGAAAGGGGTTTGAAAACCGACTCTTGTAGGGACATTAATATTGAAAATAAACTCTTGCAGAGCCTGTTTTACTTCCTTAAAACCAATCTCATCATGCCGGATAAATGGGGATAAAAGGGTATCAAAATTTCCAAAGGCCTGGGCACCAGCCGCTTCACCCTGGAGGGTATAAAAAAAGTTGGCAATTTGCCCCAGGGCACTTCTGAAATGGCTGGCTGGTTTACACTCTACTTTCCCGGGTACACCTTTAAATCCCTGTAACAGGAGGTCTTGCAGGTCCCAACCTACACAATACACAGAGAGAAGGTTAAGATCATGCATGTGAAAATCACCGTTCATATGGGCCTCTTTTATCTCCTGGGGATAGATTTTGTTTAACCAGTACATCTTACTGATTTCTGAGGAGATATAGTTGTTAAGCCCCTGAAGGGAATAGGCCATGTTACTATTTTCTTTAACTTGCCAATCCATTTTGTCGAGGTAATTATCCACGAGATCTACATTTGAGCCAGAAACAATTTCACGAATGCGTGCATGCTGTTCCCGATATATAATATATGCCTTTGCTGTTTTTTTGTATTGGGATGAAAGTAAGACCTCTTCAACGATATCTTGTATTGCTTCAACATTGGGAATCTCATCACCGGCAATTTGTTGCGCCAGGTTGGTAACCCGGATCGTTATTTTTTTGGCAGTGGTAAAGTCAAATTCACCGGTTGCTTGCCCTGCTTTGGCAATAGCATCAATTATTTTGTGTGCATCGAAATTGACCAGCCGTCCATCACGTTTGCAGATAGTTGTAAATCCGGAAGTAGTTTGATGTTCGTTTTTGTGTTCTGAAAGAAGGGACAGGGTATCTGGCATGGAGATCACCTTTATGAATAAACGGTTGATAAAAATTGGGCTCGTTGTGAAACATTAAAATTGAAAATTAGAGAAATCATTATTTATAAGAATTGAACAGGAAGAAAATAGTTTAAAGAAAGCTTACACGCAACAACTTATTGTGTACCACATCTTGTGGTATACCATATGTCGTACTGTCAAGAAAAAAACTATAAACCAACTACTTTTTCGGAAAGTGGTAAGTGAGGAGGCGTTTAAAGAAAGGAATTACTTTAAAGTAAAGTTTTATTCGAAATGGTGAAAGAAAACTTGGAATGAATTTACTGGACAGCTCACCAATTCCTGTTTTAAAGTAATAAAAATTATTAATGCGATGAACATGTCATTGCCCGGCTTGCAGGCTGTGTCATAAGTATGAAAAAATGATTCAACGATGTCATTCCACGGCTTGACCGGGGAATCCACCAAAAGAAATGGCGATTTTCTTCTATTTTGCTCACTTTCGTTCACTGGATTGCCCGGTCACGCCGGGCAATGACGTACATGGGGAGCATTTTCTTACTTATGACACAGTCTGTTGACCGGGCAATCCAGCAGATGAGGTATAAAGCTGAATTCAGTAGTGTGTTAGCAACAGCTTAATTGAAACTTTTGCTCTAAGAAGACTCAGATGTTAGAGGGAAAGTAGAACTTTCAGCTTCTGCACATCCTCTTCGGTCCATTTGTATTTCAGAAGTAATTTGTCAAAAGGCATCTTGCTAAGGTCATCAGCAGAATCTGTTATGTCTTTGAAGACTTCCAAAATTTTGTTTTTTACAACTCGTTTGAATAACCCCATATTCATAATAGCATTGACAATTGCACCACCTGGAAAGACAACAACCTTCAGGTCGTAGGGGATAATCTGGTTATTTTCTTCTTTATATTTGAAATCAAAAAGCACCTGACCTTTAAGTTTCCATTTTAATATTTTAACAATGCCGAACCCAAAATAAACCAGGTGTTTTTCCTTTATATTGCCTGCAATCAGGTTGGCTTCACCTGAGAGATTGTCTCCGTTATCGCCTCGCCAGTATCGTCTGCGCTCTCCATCAAGATAGCTCACGGTATACTTTGTTTTTTGAAATGCGTTAACCACTTTTGCTGCGAGAGGAATATCCTGCAGCAAGTATTCAAATCGGCTTGTTTTAATCGGCAGGGTGCTCTCTACTTTATAATCAACACGATATTTTTGCCCCAGAAAACCATAGAGTTTTTGTCCCTGGTAATCGGTGGAGAGTACACCAACTTCTTCCAGACTGCGGGCCTCTGCACAACGGGAGTCTGTGTATTCAATACCTTTAATGCCAACACGCATTGAATCAGGACATTCTTTTATTTGAATTTCAATACCACATTTGGCGAGAAGACTACAATATTCTTTTTGCCGTCTGAAAGCTGAGGTATTAGCGATAAAAAGAAATATAAGGAAAAAAACTGATATTTTTGCTGTTGTATTCATGGTAAACAAAATAATAAAAAAAAGAATGTCTGAGGATGTTTAGCCTTTTTTCAGTCTTTTTTCTCCAATTCTTCCGCTGTAATTTCAGTGACTGGACCGAAAGAAGTGATTTTTGGGGCATCTTCGCTAGTGTTTCCATTAATTTTATCCTTGGGCCCGACAATGGCTATTCTTGCGCTGTCTGCCACAAAGTATTTTTTGAAAACCCGGTTTACCTCTTCTATGGTAAGGGCGTTAATAATTTGAGGATATTTTACAAAATGATCCAAATCCCGTTTCCAAACTTCACTCTGGGCAAAAATTTCTGCAGTGGCCTGGGATGTTTTAAACAGGGATGGGAGGCTTTGCACCAACGCGCTTTTGGCTGCTTGCAGTTCTTCCTGGGTTACACCGGAATCTGCCATTTTTCTGATTTCATCCAAGCTGAGCTTAATGGCCTGGGTTCCACTTTCTGCCTTTGTCTGTAGGTAAAACCCAACGGTTCCCTTTCTATAATAATCACTTTCAACAAAGCTCCTGACAACATAAGCAAGCCCGGCTTCGGAACGAACACTCGTAACCAACCGGGAAGCAAAACCACCGGAACCTAGAATATAACTGGCGACAGCAAGGGGATAGTAATCGGGATGGGGGCGTTTTAAGCCAGGAAAGCCTGCCTTAATGGTAACCTGAGAAAATTCTTTATCAAAAAGATAGATGCCGGGCTTTTCCGGGCCCCTGAAAGGTACCTCTGGAATGTCTGATGCTGGTTTTAAAGTACGGAATTCACGGAGAATGTTTTTTAAAGAATCAATCATTGGCTTTTTTTGAAAATCGCCTGAAACCGCGATAACTACTCTTTCTGGAAAAAAACCGAATCCGGTGTGGGATTTCAGGTCTTTCCCCTTAACCTTTTCAGCTTCTTTTTCTGTTATCAGCCAGTTGGAGGGGTGATGACCATACATGATATATTCGTAGACTAAATTACCGATGTGTCTTGGGGTGTCGTAGCGGTGCTTAATGTTTTCGAGCATTTTTTTCTTCTGCAACGCAAATATGTCCCTATCAAATCGGGGCTCTAAAACAGATGCCTTCAACAATTGTAACATGGGCCAGGTGTCTTTTGATAAGGTGTTAAATCCCATATTTGCCGTATGTTCCCCCAGATGGGCAAAGCTATGGGCTGCGATAAATTCAAGGCTGTCTTCTATTTGTTCGGGTGAAAGCTCTTTTGTTCCTCCTGAAATAAGCAGGTCTGAATAGAGGGAGAGGGCCGCAGCCTGAACCGGAGATTGAGGAACATAATCATTTGGAAAATAAAAGTGCGTTTCGGTTAAGGAAAGGCTGGTATCTTTTACCAGGTATGCGGTAATGCCACTATCAAGAAGTACCCTTACTTCTTGAGGATGAGGTGGGATGTAATTGAATTCCGGATAGTTGAGAGACCGATAATGCGGTGCAATGGCATTTTCTTGATTCATGGCAGAGTTGTCAGAGAGGTCAACTCCCGTACCGGTGCATGAAATTATTAGGATTAATGTAATTGGAAAAAAGATAAGCTTTTTCATTTTTCAGTCTTTTTCTTTAATGATGTTACTGTTTCGGGTAATACCAGCCCTGTTGTTGATTTCTTTTTTAAAAAGTAACGGTTACAGACTTCCTGGACTTGTTTAGCTGTTATTTTATCAACTTCTTCCGGGTAGATGTTGATGAGTTCCCAGCTGTTCCAGAGTTCAAAAAAAGCAAGTCTGGTTGCCAGGTGTTCCATACTGCGTAGTTCTCTAAGTGTTCTTGCCGTTACCTGGTTTTTTACCCGTTGTAACTCCCGACTGCTGATGGGGGTTGATTTTAGTGAATCCAGTTCTTTCCAGATAAGGGTCTCAACAGAATCAGCATTGGGGTCTGCACCAAGGCCGGCACTGATATGAAACATTGAATGATATTTATCGGGCTGATTGCCTGCTGAGGCTGATAGTGCCAGTTTTTGGCGGGTGACAAGTTCTCTGTATAATCTTCCGCTTTTACCGGATAGTACTCCTTCTACAATTTCAAGAGCGTAGATATCTTTATGGGGAACGCCGGGGGTGTGGAACATGATATCAAGCCGAGGTTGGGCTTCATTTTTGTGAACCGTAAGGTTTTTAGCTCCTACTTGTTCCGGTTCCCGGGTAACTACTTCAATTTGTTTTTCCCCTTTGGAAATGGTGCCGAAATATTTCTTGATTTGTTGTAATGCGGGCTCTGGTGTAAAGTCCCCTGCCAGCACCAGGATTGCATTATTGGGACTATAAAATTTTCGGTAATGTTCTTCTGCCATTTCCCGGGTATAGTGTTTAATATCAGAGGCATACCCAATGGTTGGTTGGCGATAGGGGTGAGCTTCATAAAACATTCCTATTAATGTTTCCCAGTATCTGCCAAGAGGTGAGTCTTCGTAGCGCATTCGCCGCTCTTCCATCACCACATCTCGTTCCGGATAAAATTCCCGCAAAATGGCATTTTGCATTCTGTCGGACTCCAGCCATAAAAAAAGTTCCATTTTGTTTTTAGGGAGGGTGACAAAATATGCCGTCATCAGATCACTTGTAAATGCATTCAGTCCAGAACCGCCAGCTTTAAGATAAGTGCTCCATAATTCATCTTTGACAAAAAGCTTCCGTTGCTCAGTCAGGAGAGAATCGTAGGTGTTGTGAATTCGGGATACTCCCAGGCTATCTTTTTCGGGATCCAGTTTTTTTTGAATGGCAATAATACTGTCAATTTTTCTGATGAATGCCTGGTCTGCCAGAGAGTCTGTAATACCTACTTTTTTGGTTCCTTTAAAAAGCATATGCTCAAGCATATGGGCAATGCCTGTAAACCCAGGGGCTTCGTGGACCGAACCCGTGGTGTAAAAGAGGCGACAGGCGATGACCGGGCTTTGGTGTTCTTCAAAAAGGAGAATCGTTAGCCCGTTATCAAGTACATGCTTTTTCACCTCTATCTTAGCGAATGAAGCTGAGGGTAAAGTGAGTAAAATAAGTATAAGGGTCGAAATGAAATATGTAAGATTATTTTTCATTAATTATCTCTCCGTGTCTCCATGACTCATATAATGGTGATTACCATTCTTTAATAGTATAGTTATATCCTTGCTCGGTGAGAAATAGTTGCCGGTTCATAGCAAAGACTTGTTCCTTGGTTTCTTTCGTGACTATTGAATAAAAATGTGCGGTATTTTCATTTGGTTTGGGGCGCAGTAGCCGTCCAAGTCGTTGTGCTTCTTCTTGTCGACTGCCAAAGGTTCCGGATATTTGGATGAGGACATTGGCATCAGGAAGGTCAATGGCAAAGTTTCCAACCTTGCTGACCATGAGAATGTTCATATCCCCTTCTCTAAAAGATTTATAGAGTTTTACCCTTTCATTGTTTGGGGTGGACCCGGTTATAAGGGGGACTGATATTTCTTTTGCGAGTTTTTCGAGCTGAGCAATATACTGGCCTATGATAAGAATCTGGTCTTTTTTGTGGGTAATCAGCAATTCTTTCACCAGTTTATTTTTGAGGGAATTTGATGCAGCTATAGTGATTTGGGTTCTGGGTTCAGACATGGCATAGGTGATTTTCTCTGAAGAAGCCAAAGAAACGCGAATTTCAGTGCAGTCTGCTTTAGCGATCCAACCTTGGGTCTCAAGGATTTTCCAGGGAATATCGAATTTTTTGGGACCGATAAGAGAGAATACATCTGTCTCTTTCCCATCTTCTCTGATAAGGGTTGCCGTTAACCCCAGACGCCGGGTAGCCTGTACATCTGCGCAAAGTCTGAAGATGGGGGCGGGTAATAAATGGACTTCATCATAAATAATGAGTCCCCATTTGTTCTTTTGGAATAAATCAAAATGCGGATATTCCTGAGTCTTTCGTTTTCGGTAAGTGAGAATCTGATAGGTTGCAACGGTAACGGGTCGGATAGACTTATTTGAGCCATTATATTCTCCAACCTGGTCTGATTCCAGGGTTGTTTTATCCAGGAGTTCCTGTACCCATTGTCGTGTTGCGACCACATTGGTTGTAAGAATAAGGGTTTGACACTGGCACTTTTCCATAGCAGCCATACCCACAACCGTTTTACCCGAACCACAGGGGAGAACGATTATACCTGAACCACCTTTCTCAGAACCTCCGGCAAAAAATACCTGGGATGAATCTTTTTGATAATGTCGTAGTTTAAGAGGTTTATTCCCCAGGGTGATATCCCTTATTGAAAAGGTGAGTTTATCGCCTTCAGCATAGCCTGCGAGGTCTTCAGCCGGGAAACCAATCCTGGTAAGTTCCATTTTAAGATGCCCTCTGCTCATAGGTTGCAGAAGTACACGGGTGTCAGATAGCTTTTTACCCAGATAGGGCTTCGTATTACGGTTGTTGAGAATTCCGCTCATTAAAAATGAGTCATCGGTTTCAAGGATAATCTCATTATTCTCCTTAACCAGACGGATTTTTCCATACCTGTCCATAAGGGTCTGAACTTCGGTCACTAAGTTAAAGGGAAGTTCATACCGGGAATACTTCCTTAAGACGTCAATAATTTTTTGGGTCTTATGTCCTGCAGAAGCTGCATTCCACAGGGATAGTGGAGAAATTACATAAGTATGCATGTGCTCGGGGCTTTTGACGAGTTCGGTAAAAGGAGAAATCTGGTCACGCACTTCTGCATAGAGAGAGTGGGAAACTTCCACCAAAATAGTCATGTCACCTTGTACAATTATAGGGCCATTTTCCATATTCTTATCCTGTTTATGTTTACTTCGCTATGACCATATGAACCAGAATATCATGACCCCTGTTGAAATGCAGGTAATGACAGAATTTTTTAATTTTTCCCATAGGCAAATCCAAAGCAGCAGCTTATTTACAAAGAGGGGGAAATGTAGCAAATTTTACCTGACGCGCCTCTGTTTATAGCGTAATATTTATTTTATATAGGCATATGTCTAAACATGGCTCAAAACGGGGAGGCGTAAGTGTATTTTCTACTGGTTTTTAGCATCATAGTGAACATTATCCTGTTTTTTGACAAAAGACTGGATAGGTCGGTCAGGCTTCTTTTGAATCTGTGCATTCTGGTAGTTTCCGGGCTGATTCTGGTAACATTAGTATATCGGGAATTTATCATTGTTGATTCCGTGATACAAAATCCTCGTCAACTGAAAGTGAAAAGTTATCTCCGTTCCCATCTTGATTGTTTTGTGATAACAAAAACAAAAGAAGGTCGTGAGATCGCTACGAGAAACGCCATACGAAATGAAGCTGAGACCGTATTTAAATTCCGGACACCGGTAAATGGAGAAATATTGTTTAGCTGTCGTGAAAGAGGGGAGAAGAAGAATCTTATTTATTTACAAAATATTAAACTGGGAACGGAAAAAACAACAGATTGGTATTTAAAAGAAATTAATGTTAATACAGAGCTTATCTCTGTTTTTAAAGACACATTCAGAAGTAATTTTATTTCCCGATTTATTATGCACACCGTCCTTGCATTATTGGCAATAGCAATCATCCGCAATGTTCTACATCTCTTTAAGAAATATGAAGAACATACGATGTTGTTATAAAAAATATAACAAATCCGAGGCTCGTTATCAGTTACTCTATTACGGGTGAGTTGTTCCTAATAACTGCCAGCTGATGAATTAAGAACTCAAAACGCATAAGCTTGCTCAAGCTCCAGGTTCTTAAGTTTGTTCAAAGCTTCAGATTTGATTTGCCGTATACGTTCTTTGGATAAGCCGAATATATCACCTATTTCCCTCAAATTCATTATTTTGTTGGAGTTTAATCCGAAATAGAATGTTATGACTTTTTTCTCTATAGGTTTTAATATTTTAATATGCTTTGATATTAAATTGCTGAGTGATCCGGTTTCAACAAGTTCATCGGGATCGTCATAAGAACTTGAACTCATGTTTTCAAGCATGGTTTCTTTTGAGTCAGGACCAAAAGGGGCATCCAGGCTTACATGAGGGATATCAGCTTGAATTATTTTTTCAACCCGGTCACCCGTAACTCCGGCTTCTTTACCGTGGTTTTTTGAGTCAAACATGTTTTTGCCTTCCATTTGGAACTTCCGAATTATCCCCTGTTTTTTCAAGCGCCTCAGCTCCATTTCTTTTGCTGCAGAAATACGGACAATTCTTGATTTTTCGTAAACTGCCTGAAGTATAGCCTGGCGAATCCACCAAACGGCATAGGACGTAAAACGTACCTGCTTAGAACTGTCGTAACGTTTTGCTGCTTGTATTAATCCGATATTGCCTTCGTTTATGAGATCAGAGATAGTGAGGCCCTGTCCCCGGTACATCCAGGCAATTTTGATAACGAACTTTAGATTAGCGGTAATAAGGCGGTTAAAAGCTTTTTTATTACCTGTTTTAACCTGGCTAATAATTACTTCTTCTTCTTTTTTGGTGAGAAGAGAATACCTTTTTACTTCTCTGATGTACTTATGGTACAAGTTGAAATCGTCATTAATTGTTACCATCCTGGGCCTCACTTCTTTTTTTAAATGAAAGTGGTAATATTGTACTCCACTTATTAGTTCTTAATCTTTCGCAAATAGCATGCCATGTCCTTTCTTTTGATTTTTAGACATTTTTGATGTGCGGTTTGTTTCAAAAATTATTCCTTGTTTCATATTGAACTGTTAACTGTTTCATTATTTTGTATTTCCTTCTGTTTTGCTCTTTCAATAATAAATTAGGAATGCCTAAAGATCTAATCGTTTGTTTCGATGAAATTGATAGATAAACGCTATTACTGGCTTATCAGGCAAGGCTTAAAAGAAGGTGTATTTGATGTGCCACTGGTAGAGGAAAGTGCAGAGCTTTTACTCAGAATTGGTAATGCTATAAAGAGAATGAAAAATTGTACTTGACTCTTTTTACAAAAGGTGATATATTTATGAATGACTGGTCGGTCAATACTAAAGAAAGGGCTTATGAATCCAAGAACAGAAAAACAACTGAAAAAAGTACGGGAAAAAAGCAGGCGGTCCATTATGGATGCTGCTATTGAACTATTTGCAGTGAACGGGTACCATACCACGTCCATTGATAAAATCGCTAAAAAGGCGAAAATTTCTAAAGGACTCATTTACAATTATTTCAAAAGTAAAGATGATTTATTAGAAGCAGTCATTTTTGATAAAGCTGGAGAGTTTTCAGTAGGGCTTGTTGAAATGGAGAAGATAAAGGATCCTGGTAAAAAACTTCAGAAACTCATAGAGCTGTATTTTGATGATTCAATTAAAGAAGCTGCTTATATGCGGTTTTACTGGTCCATGATTTTGCACCCGAAAATGCCAAAAAAAATAAATGAAAAACTATTGAATTTTATGGAGGGGTATATTGCGCAGATGGAAGTCATGTTAAAAAACAACAATATACCTAATCCTAAAATAGAGGCGTATTTGTTGGCATCTTCCATGGATGCTTCCAGCATGATGTATTCGTACGCGGGGGAGAGGTATCCGATGGAAGCCATTAAACAACAGCTTATTAACAAATACTGTAAAAAGGAAGGATAGCATGAGATCGAAAATTTACAAATGGCTGGCTTATGTAATTACAAAGCGTAACAAAACAGTACTGACCGTATGCGCTCTTTTTACTATTGCCATGATAGTTGCCTCAGGCAGGTTAACTATGAAGACATCTTATTCTGATATGATGCCCAAAAACATACCTCAAATAGAAGAGTTTGAGCGTATTATTGAAGACTACTCTTCTGCAAATACGGTTATGATTGCTGTAGAGAGTAAAGAAAAAAATGTTGCCCTGATGAAAAAATCTGCTGAAGAAATTGCAGGGCGACTTAAGAATATCAGTCGGGTTAAACCGGCGGAAGACCAGAAACTCAGTTTCAAACAAAATATCGATTTGATGTTTAAAGAACATCCTGTAGCCGGAGTTAGGTATGATACGCTTCCTCTGGTCAAACGCATTGATTATAGAATTGATAATGATTTTATTGCAGAACATGGTATGATGATGCAAAAGCCAAAGGACCTGGTAAATTTTGTTGATATGTTTGGTTCTCTGGCATTACCGGATCTTATAGAAAATATCAATAATAATTTCGAAAAGGAATTTGTAGATGACGCTGAAAACCTCGCTTCCCTTGATGGAGAGGCCGAGGCTATTCAAGGTCTTGAAGGGATGTACAAATTTGTAACCAGCATTGGTACATTCATTGATGAAGGTGATACCTCTAACGTTGCAGAAGCCGTACGGACGTTTGTGACAGGGCCGGAGTATTTTATTTCTTCTGATAATACTCTGTTGCTTCTTATGTTGCAGCCTTCAGTCAGTTTTAATGAATTTGAAGATGCGATGGATCTTGGTTACAAAGTGGTTGATTCTCTCGAACACATTCGTTCGTTGTATCCAGAACTTGATATAGGCGCATCTGGCTTGCTTATACTCCAGATTGACGAAACCGAAGCACTTAAAAAAGATTTTGGATGGCCCAGTCTCTTTGCACTATTATTTATTCTCGTTTTACTAATCGGATCTTTTCGAACCTGGAAGAACCCTTTCTTTTCAGTTACGGTATTGGTGGTTTCTATTATTTGGGTAGCTGGGATGTTAGGTATCATACTCCATTACCTTAACCTGATGTCTGCATCGTTTGGCATAGTCCTCATAGGACTGGGAATTGATTTTGGTATACATGTGATTTCTGGTTTTCGTGATGGAAGAGAAGAAGGGCTTAACGTAGAAGATGCTATTTTTCAGATGTACCAGAAGGTAGGAAATGGATTAGTAACAGGTGGTCTCACTACGTCCATTGTCTTCTTTACTCTTGCCTTAACACGATTTAAAGCATTGTCTGAGATGGGAATTGCAATTGGGGTGGGTGTTATCGTTACCATGTTGGCCATGATGATTTTACTTCCTGCGCTTATTGTCTGGGATAGTAAGGGGTATTCTGTTACCGGGAGACTGTTACGTAAAATTGGCCTTGGGTTTCTGGTTAACATCTATGTGAAAATTATTGAGCTTGTGTACGCCTTCTTTGGGTTACCGGTGTTTACCTGGGTCACCGCATTATTTCAATTCAGGTTCCTTGAAGCGTCTGGCAGAATAATATCCCGGACACCGGTAGCGATATTAATTGTCGTTATCAGTGTTGTTACGGTTTATATGTCCTGGAAGGCTGGTAGTCACATTGAGTTCGAATATGATATGATGGAACTTGAACCAATTGGCATTCCATCTAAAATAGTACAGGATAAAATATTGGATCGGTTTGAGATCTCTCCTGATTACGCCATGTTAGTCACCGAAAATGAAGATGATTGTCGTGACAAGGTACGGAAGCTCAAGAAGGCGGGTAACAGAACAGGTATTATTGGCAGGGTAGACGGTATTACCGAGTTTATTCCTGAAACAAAAAAACAGGAAAAGAATAAAACGATTATAAATGATTTTAAGCAACAGCTTGAGATGATGAGTATTCCAAAGCTATTTAATAACAATGATCTCGCTAAATTGAAAAGTGAACTGGTCCGGTTGCACCAGAATATTGTGGAAATCGGAGAACTTTCAATTACCAGTAATGGAGAAAACAACAAGGTATTACGTAAATGTGATAATATAGTCGGTAAGAAGGATGAAGACAGTAAAATTCTGGCAATGGTAAATAAGCTTGAAGTGATTAATGATAATCCAGAAAAACTTGCTCTATATCAAACGGTTATGGCCTCTGTTTTAAAAAACAAACTTATGACCATGACTTCAGAAGAAAATATTACCCTGGACAACCTTTCTGATGATATCCGTAATCGCTATGTGAATAAAAAAAATGATAAACTTTTGGTGACGGTGTATCCCAAATCGAATATTTGGGAAGAAACGAATCTGCGTAAGTTTCATGAAACCACCGTAAAAATATCTGAAAAAATTACGGGTTCACCTGCTATTACTTTACTTTTTATTGATTTGGTTAAAGAAAAGGGCGGCATGGCCATTCTTATGGGAGCTATTGCGATACTGATATTTTTACTCTTAGATTTTCATTCATTGAAATACACAATGTTTGCTGCTATCCCTCTTTTTGTTGGTGCGATGTGGATGGTGGGGTTTATGGCCCTTTTTGGAATAAAATTTAACTACTCAAATTTTATGGCTTTACCTCTTATTATAGGCATAGGTATTGATGATGGTGTGCATATATTACATCGCTACAAACTGGAGGGTAAATTTGCAATTCCCACGGTTCTTCGGTATACGGGGAGAGCAATTTTACTCACCACTCTTACGACTATTATTGGTTTTGGCTCAATGGGATTAGCATCTCATCGAGGTATTGCCAGTATGGGCCAGGTACTGGTGTTGGGAGTCGGTTCCTGCTTTCTTAGTTCTGCTTATGTTCTTCCTTCAATCATAACCATTTTTGATAACATCTTCAGCAAAAGGAGTAAAAAATGAAAAAGGTACTATTAACCACATTATTGTTTCTTGTTTCATTTTCTTTGGCCCAAACGGTTGATGAAATACTTGATAAAGTCGAGGCCAATGAAGAGGCGAAGTCAGCAAAAATTGAAATGACCCAGATTGTTTATACTGCTAGTGGGGAAGAACGGAAGTCTAACTTGCTAAGTTATTCAAAGGATAAAGGTGATAAAGGATTAATGGAGTACCTTAAACCCGCCCGAATCAAAGGTATGAAAATCCTCATGTTAAATGATGGTGATGATATCTGGCTCTATTCGCCCCGTACCTCCCGTGTTCGGAAAATAGCCAGTCACCAGAAGAACCAGTCGGTGAATGGCTCTGATTTTTCTTATGATGATATGTCTGCTAAAGATATGCGTAAAGATTATAACCCCCAATTACTTGGTGAAGAAGAACTTGAAGGTAAGAAGTGTTTCAAATTATTGATGACTGCCAAAGATGAAGATAAGACTTATTCGAAATCTATTTCCTGGATTGATAAATCAAACTATGTATTAGTGAAGAGTGAAATGTATGATGAGGATAAAAAGCTTTGGAAAGTGTTAAAAATGAGTGATGTTTCTAAAGTTGGAAACTATTGGACCCCTAAATCAATAGAAATGAAAAACGTTCAGAAGGGGTCTCGTACCCTCATGACCATGGATAAAATTGAGTATGACCTGCCTCTTAAAGACAATATCTTTTCTGAGCGGAACTTGAAACGATGAGGGAAATATGAAAGTGATACTGACTCCTCTAATGACTGTTCGATACGTCCTACTTCAGTGGACTACTCGAAGAGATGGGTGTATAACGATGGTTTTTGCTATAATGATTGTTCTTTTTAGCATAAGTTTATCGGATGCCCAAAAACTTGAAATTGGTGGGTATGGTGAGAATGAGACTATGTTTACTTTTGCTGATACGGGGTATTTCTCTGATGTTGCAAAATTACGGGTAGAAGCCAGTGCCGGGACAGATTTTTACTCTTTTGAGTCCCATGTAATATTCTCTACAGCCTACCAGCCTATTGATCCAATACTGGGAATGCGAAAAGGTTCTAAAATGATGAGCTTGTTTGATGGGATGTTTGAGAATATGCTTGCTGGTGTACAGAATGATACTACTTTATCTGCAATGATGACGGATTCGTCTAACGCCGGTGCTATGGATGGGTTTTCGGAGCTTATGTTTATGCTGGATGACCGGACTATTCGCTATTTACCCTATACTTCGTTCTATCCTAAAGAAACCATTATGCTGGATCGGTTGCTCATTAAACTCTTTTTTAAGCATGCAGATGTGTATGTTGGCAGACAACAGATAGCCTGGGGGACAGGGTATGCCTTTAATCCCACTGATATTTGGAACCAGAAAAACCCACTGGATGTAAGTGCTCCAAAACTGGGTGTGAATGCTTTGCGGATAGAAATGCCTTTTGGTGAACTCAGTAATATCAATCTTATAGGGGTACCTGGGGCAGACCTCAAACATTCCAGCGTGGGTGTCAGGGTGAAAACAAATATGCTGGGGTATGATGCTTCTGTTTCAGCTTCACGCTTTATGAATGCTGACAGAGTAATATTGGGTTTACCTGCCAGGAATATCTTTGGAGTTGATATGGCGGGTCAAATTGGTGAAGTCGGCGTGTGGGCAGAGGCTGTGGCTATCAACCATAAAAATGATGATATGGATAATTTTGAAATTGATTCCACGTATTTTCAGGTAGATGCGGGGCTTGATTACACATTTGAAAGTGGAATATATGTTATGGGCGAATATTATTTCAATTCTCTGGGACATTCTAACCCGGACCGATATGCTCCTACAGATATCTTTTTACAGTACATGGGCGATATGGCTGGTTTGGGAGAAAATTACCTGATGCTCGGCGTTCGTGATAATTTTTGGGACAAAGTGGATGCCACAGTCTTTGTGCTTTCTAACCTAAGTGATTATTCAGCTATTATTATGCCTACGGCAGAATACTATTTCAGTGATGGCGTAAGTCTTGATTTTAGGGTATCAATTGCCGCAGGAGATAGGAAAAAAACCGAATTTGGATCAATTTACCATTCAATGATGGCGAAAATTGTAGCATATTTTTAGTTGATATTGCCTCTACATCATTGTGTAGAAATACCATTTTATCCTTCACTAACTTTCCGGTCATTCCAGTAGTTGTCTTAGCCTGTTTCATCCCACCACCTTAGTTAAACATTTTGGGCTTCTGAAAAAATATACGCCAGGGACGAACCTGGTCGATTTAAACAGAACTTTTGCACAGTTGTTCTCAAACTGCGCAAAAAATTGCGCAGTATAGGTGATTAACACCAACCATGGTGTGGTTTTTTGGCCAAATAGCCCACTTTCATGGCATTATTTTTGCAATAACATAGTTGTTTGGCGCAATTCTTTTTCTATAGCTTTTATAAATAAATATTTAGATAATAGGTTAACTATCCTGAAGGACTGATATGAGCACAATACCGCAAAAAATTTTAGAAGTTATCGAAAAAAATGGTAGTAAAAATGCACTCTATTACAAGGAATCAGGTCAGTATCATGGTGTTCCTTACACACAATTAAAGAGTGATATAAAATTTTTTAGCTCGGGATTATTGTCTTTAGGACTTACTCCCGGTGATAAAGTGGTGCTCGTCAGTGAAAATCGCCCCGAATGGGTGATTTCTGACATATCCATAATGCAGCTTGGTGGTATTAATGTTCCACTATTTGTTAATAGCAGTCCTGAAGATATGGAATACATAATCGAGCATTCTGAAGCGAAATTTCTTATCGCGTCTAATGCCACTATCGTGAAAAAACTTGAAGCTGTAAAAGGGAGTCTTGGAAGTCTATGCTCTATAATTACCATGGAGACACTTTCAAGTGATGTTGTGGATGTGCTTAGTATGACAGACGTAAAGTCAAGTGGGCATAATGATATTGAAAAAAACCAGCCTGAAATTGAAAAACGACTGTTGGGTTTGAAATCAACAGATACTGCTTCAATTATATATACCTCAGGCACCACCGGTAAACCAAAAGGGGTCATGCTGAGCCATGAAAATTTCCTGAGTAATGTGGATGCATGTACGCGAAGAGTTGATTTGTCAGAAATTAATTCCTGTCTGTCATTTTTACCTCTTTGTCATGTGTTGGAGCGGACTGCAGGTTATTATACCACCTTTCTCAGTGGTATTGCTATATGGTATGCTGAGAGTGTGGAGACGGTACCAGACAATCTGGTAGAAGCCAAACCGGATCTGGCTGTGAGTGTACCTCGTCTATACGAAAAAATGTATGCCAAAGTTATAGACGCCGTTGAAAAGGGCTCTCCGGTTAAAAAGAAAATATTTTCATGGGCGGTAAAGACCGGGAAAGCCTATTTTCATAATCAGATAGCCGGTAATGCCCAGCCAGGTCTTTTGTCACTTCATAAGAAAATTGCCGCTAAGTTGGTCTTTGATAAACTGAAAGTCAAACTGGGCGGAAACTTGAAATTTTTTATATCGGGTGGAGCTCCCCTCAGTAAGGATATAGCGGAGTTTTTTGGAAGCGCTGGGATTTTAATTTATGAGGGATACGGGCTTACCGAAACATCTCCCGTTCTTGCAGTTAATAGCCAGATGGGATTAAGCCTGGGCACAGTGGGAAGGCCACTGGATAATGTTGAGGTGAAAATTGCTGAAGACGGCGAAATCCTGGCTAAGGGTCCTAATATTATGAAGGGCTATTTTAAGAATGACGAGGCTTCAAAAGAAATTATTGATGGGGAAGGCTGGTTACATACCGGTGATATTGGTGAACTTGAAGACGGCTATCTCAAAATAACAGATAGGAAAAAAGACCTGATTGTTACCGCTAATGGAAAGAATGTGGCGCCACAAATTCTTGAAAATTTACTGAAATTGGATCCGTTTATAACCGAGGCAGCGGTATACGGCGATAAGCAGTCTTACCTGGTTGCCCTGCTGGTACCCGATTTTGAAAAACTGAAAGAATTAGCCGAAGAAAAAGAAATCAACTACAAGGATATGGCCGAGCTTGTACAGAAGTATGATGTGCTTGAATATTTTTTAGAGAGAGTGGATGCCTGTCAGGCTGATTTATCTGGTTATCATCAGGTTAAAAAAATCACACTGCTTGCGGAAGATTTCACTATAGATAATGCAGAACTAACTCCATCACTCAAATTAAAACGTCGTGTGGTGGGCGAGAAACACAAAAAGTTGATCGAAAAAATGTATAACAACTAGAATGAATTAAAGGCTTTTTACAACACCTTTAGCAAGGAGCAGAGACGATGAAAATAGCTGTAATAGTAAAAAGAGTACCGGATACCGCATCGGTTATTAAAATTGGTCCGGATAATAAATCCGTAGAAACGGATGGTTTAAAATTTGTACTGAGTCCTTATGATGAACATGCTGTTGAGCAGGCTGTTCAGCTGGCAGAAAAAGGTGAGTGTGAGGTGGTAGTCGTTTCTGCGGGAGGTGAAGAATGCAAAGAAACTATGAGAATGGCCCTGGCTATGGGAGCGGATTCCGGTGTTTTGGTAAAGGATGATGCGATTACAAAAGCTACGGGTAAAGGTGTTGCCATATGTCTTGCAGGTGCTTTAAAAGATATGGGAGTAGACCTCATCTTTGCTGGCAAACAGGCCGTTGATGATGATGGATCACAGGTTGCTGAGCGAGTAGCGGAACTACTTAATATTTCCCATGCTTCTGTTATTAATGGGTTTATTCTCGGAGAAGGCAAAGTAGAGGTGGTCCGGGAAATCGAGGGAGGCAGCTATAATATGGAAATCCCCCTGCCAGCTCTTTTCACTGCTCAAAAGGGACTGAACACACCACGATATCCAAAACTTCCAAATATCATGAAAGCCAAGAAAAAAGAGATCAAAGAGTTAAGCCTTGCTGATATTGGTGTGTCAGAAGCTGATATTACTTCCGGTCTGGAGGTGACCTCAATGGAATATCCCAGGGAACGTTCAGGTGGAAGAGTCCTGGAAGGGGATACCCCCGCGCGAGTTGCAGAGTTAGTAAATATTTTGAAAGAAGATGAAAAAGTAATTTATACCCAAAGGGCATAAGTTTCATTGAAGCGGTTGCTAACGCACCGCTTAATTCAGCTATAAGGAGTGAGGTGATTATGAGCATACTGGTAATACTTGAACAGAGAGGTGAACTGAGAAGCTGCGCATTGGAAGCTGCCTCTGCCGCTGCTGCACTTGGTAAAAAAGCCGGACTGGATGTAAATGCTGTGCTGGTTGGTCGTTCCCTGGAGTCCCAGGCGGATAAATTAGCTGGGTTTAACATTAAAAAATTGTTTCTCTATGATGACGAAAAGCTGGAGAACTATTCAAATGATGCTTATGTGGGTATTGTAAAAGAACTGGTCGGGGAATTAAGTGCTACGGTCATTATCGGTTCCGCTTCTTTTTTAGGCAAAGAATTATGTGCGTCCCTTGCCGGGCGTCTTGCCTGTGAATTGGCCCAGGATGTGATTGGCCTGGACTGGGACGGTGCCTGTGTGGTGAAAAAACCTGTGTTTGCCGGTAAGGCTATCCAGGAAATTAAACTCACTGATAGTTTACAGATGGTATCCCTTAGGCCTAATCTGTTTACCGTTGAGACAGACGGAGACGCAAAGCCTGAAGTAGAAACAAGAAGTATGCCTGAACTTAGCATCCGTACGGTTATTAAAGATATCGTTCGTGCATCTGAGGGGAAAATAGATCTGAGTGAAGCCCGTATTGTTGTCTCTGGTGGGAGGGGTCTGGGTGGGCCTGAACCGTTTGCCATGCTTCAGGAACTTGCCGACCAATTAGGCGGTGCAATTGGTGCAAGCCGCGCGGCAGTTGATTCTGGCTGGATTGATCATACCAACCAGGTGGGGCAGACCGGAAAGGTGGTGACACCGGATCTCTACATTGCTTGTGGTATTTCTGGTGCAATTCAACATCTGGCGGGAATGCGTACATCCAAGATTATTGTCGCTATCAACAAAGACGCTGATGCACCTATTTTTAAAATCGCAGATTATGGTATTGTAGGTGACCTGTTTGAAGTCGTTCCTGCCCTCAAAGAGGAACTAGGCAAATTGGCCGGATAAAAATAATTACTGTTTATATCCCATAATTTGTCATTGTCTGGCCCGCTCTCCCGCCTTCCGAATCAAGCTACGGAGGCGGATTTGACCGGGCTGTCCATCACGTCCTTTACGTTTGGAGCAGGAATAATTGTAACCAGCCCTTGAAGAGGTGGGTGATGACAAGCAAAACGGCCGGAAAAAACGATGAATAAAATAACAAAGCGAGGCTGATATGAATACCGGAAACACTATTACTCGTGAAATTTATTGGAACGTAGCAGTTGAAAGCTTTCCTGTTACACAGATAGTCATGTATGGGCTGGTATTTATCGCAATGGGGCTTTTTGTACATGGCCTGGTTAAGGGTGGATTTTTAACAAGGTTTAAGATGTGGCGCCTTGGTATTGCAACTGATGATGATAGACTCTCTGATAAGGCTGGCAGAGCTGTAAAGGCCCTGGTAGAAATACTCACACATAAAAAGATTCTTGAAAGGCCCGTGATGGGTGCTATTCATTTTTGTCTTTTCTGGGGATTTTTAACCCTTGTTGCGGCTACGACTCTTGTGTTTATCCAGGCTGATGTTACCTCACCTTTGTTAGGAGTAACTTTTCTTAAAGGAAATTTTTATCTGTTTTTTTCGATGGCTGCTGATATTGGGGGCGGTCTAGCTTTACTAGCGGTAATGGCTGCCCTTGTTCGCCGATATTTTTTGCGCCCGGCCTGGCTGGATAACAGAATTCAAGATACGACGATTCTCTGGTTGTTGCTGCTGATTCTGGCTTCTGGCTTTTGTGTAGAGGCGTTGCGGATGCAGGCAACAGAGCTCCAGGCCGGAAACCCCATGGGGCCCTATGTTTGGTTTTCGCCGGTAGGACGTTTGTTTGCTTTCCTTTTTGCGGGTTCAAGTGTGAAAGCTGCTGAAACGTTTCACCGCTTCATCTGGTGGACCCATCTCGCTTTTTCACTGTCTTTTATTGTGTATATTGCCTACTCAAAATTATTACATATGTTTATGACACCAGTGAATATTTTTCTCCGTTCAGATTCACAGCAGGCACCTTTAAAAATAATGTCACCAGAAATCTTTGAAAATGCGGAGACTTTTGGTGTTCATAACATAGAAGAATATACCTGGAAAGACTTGTTTGATACTGAAGCCTGTATGCGCTGTGGACGTTGTGTTGAAGTGTGCCCGGCTTATAATACCGATAAACCCCTTCGTCCGAGGGATGTGATTCAGAATATGAGAAACCATCTCGAAGAAAAATCAAAATTTGTGATGGGAGAAGATGGCAAAGCAAAGATAGTGCCCGACGAAGAATACAAAGGTCCGGCACTTATTGGTGAATGTGTAGATAAAGATACGGCATGGGCCTGTACCACCTGCATGGCCTGTGTGGAAGCCTGTCCTGCCTATATTCATCAATTCCCTAAACTCATTGATTTGCGCCGGTACCTGGTAATGATGGAATCTGATTTTCCTGAAGAAATGAATGAGGCCTTCAAAGGTATGGAAAATAATTCGAACCCCTGGAGCCTGGGGGCGGAAACCCGCGGTGACTGGGCAAAGCCATTGAATGTACCACTGATGGCAGAAAAACAAGATGCCGAATATCTGTATTATGTGGGTTGTGCGGGCTCTTTTGATGACCGGAACCAGAAAGTGTCAACTGCCGTCGCTAGTTTGCTACAGAAAGCGGGAGTGGATTTTGCCATACTTGGAGCTGAAGAAGGTTGTTGCGGAGATTCGGCGCGAAGAGCGGGTAACGAATACCTGGCTCAGATGCTGATACAGCAAAACATTGAAACCTTTGGGCGCTATAAGGTTAAAAAAATTATAGCATCCTGCCCTCATGGATATAATATCCTTAAAAATGAATACGCTCAGCTTGGTGGTGAGTATGAGGTTTATCACCATACCGAAATATTGGCTAAACTGCTGGATGAAGGTAAACTGAAACCAAATAAGGAGCTGCAAGGGAAAATAACACTGCATGAATCGTGTTACCTTACCCGTTACAATAGTATTCTGGAGCCTCCCCGGAAGATAATTAACGCAGTTCCTGGCGCACAGTTATCCGAACTGGACCGAAATCGGAAGAATAGTTTTTGCTGTGGTGCGGGTGGCGGGCGCATGTGGATGGAAGAAAAACTGGGCACTGCAATTAATGTTAATCGTACCCAGGAAGCAGTAGATACGGGTGCAGACACCATTGCTTCTTGTTGCCCTTATTGTTTGACTATGCTCACTGATGGAACTAAGAGTCTGAACAAAGATGAGGATGTTAAAGTAAAAGATGTAGCAGAAATTTTGAATGAGGCATGTGAATAAGATGTTTATCGAAAATGCCATCAAATCGTCGATCCTGAGATGGATTACCAGGTCAAGCCGGGTAATGACAGGTCCAGAAAGTTTTTTTCAGCTTAACAGGCCAGGTAATGATATTTGGCATATTGTATCAATTAGTAAAACAATTTCCTAACCGGGCAATGACAAATAATAAAAAAGAGGTATGACAATGGAAGATAGAATTAAAAAAGTAGCTGTTATGGGTTCCGGTGTAATGGGTAGCGCGATTGCCGCTCATTTTGCCAATGTGGGTATCCCAAGTATCCTTATGGATCTTCCCGCAAAGGATGGTAATGATAGAAATGCAGTTGCCAGAGCGGGACTTGCTTCCGTTGTGAAATCCAAACCAGCCTCGTTTTATCTAAAAGATTTTGCTTCTTTGATTGAGCTGGGGAATTTTGATGATGACTTGGAAAAGATAGCGGAATGTGATCTTATTCTCGAAGTAATCATAGAGCGAATGGATGTCAAAAAAGAGTTCTTTAAAAAAATTGATGAGAACAGGAAGCCCGGGACTCTTGTTGCTTCCAATACTTCCGGTCTGCTTATTAATGAAATGGCTGCGGACTGTACTGAAGATATGCGTCAGCATTTTTTTGGTATGCACTTTTTTAATCCTCCCCGGTATCTTAAACTCCTGGAAATTATTCCGGGTAGAGATACATTACCTGAAGTAATTTCCTTTATGAAGAACTTTGGTAGCGATGTACTTGGAAAGGGTATTGTGGTATGTAAAGATACTCCTAATTTTATAGCGAACAGAATCGGGATGTATGCTATCATGCATGCTATGCGGACCATGGTAGAGGATGGTTATTCCATTCAGGAAATTGACGCTTTTACCGGGACTAATATTGGCCATGCAAAAAGCGCGACATTCCGCACGGGTGACCTGGTGGGACTGGATACTCTTGCCCACGTGGCAAATAACCTGTATGAATATTGCCCTGAAGATGATGAACGGGACATGTTTAAAACTCCGGCATTTCTTGTCAAACTGATTAAAGATGGTGCCTTAGGTGCTAAATCAGGCAAGGGCTTTTTTAGCAGAACCAAAAAGAAAGAAATATTACATCTCGATCATAAAACCGGTGAGTATGTAAATAAAGAAAAGCTTTCATTTCCCTCAATTGCCCTGGCTCGTTCTGAAGATACGGCAGCAGGTAAAATAAGAGCAATGACAAGTGCTCAGGATGGAGCCTCAAAATTTTTATGGAAAAACCTTTCATCCACCCTTCTTTATTGTGCCAAGCGTATGGGGGAGATAACGGATAGTATTGTGGATATTGATAATGCTATGCAGTGGGGGTTTGGCTGGGAAATAGGCCCTTTTGGTACCTGGGATATATTAGGTGTGAATAAAGTAGCCGAGTATCTTAAAAAAGAAGGCAGGGAACTGCCTGAAAATATCAGTAAATTCCTGGAAGCAGGTCATAAAACATTTTACAAAACAGAAAAGGGTGTGGAATATTTCTATGATTTTAATGCAGGTGATTATAAAGAACGGGACCGTGGTCCGAATGTACTTATACTCAAGAACTTAAAGGCACAGGAAAAAACAGTGTGTGAAAATTCTGGAGCCAGTTTAATTGACCTGGGAGACGGGGTTGCATGCCTCGAATTTCATACGAAAATGAATGCCATTGGTGGAGAAATAATTTCTTTCTCAAAGAAGGCAATGGAAGAGGTGGAGAAAAATTTCCGTGGTTTGGTAATCGCTAACCAGGGTGCTCATTTCTGTGCGGGCGCAAATATAATGATGATTCTCATGAGCATCATGGAAGAGGAATGGGATGATATTGAACTTATGATCAGACAGTTCCAGCAAATGAATATGCGCTTTAGATATTCACCGCGCCCTGTGGTTGCAGCACCTTTTGGTATGACTCTTGGAGGCGGATGTGAAGTGAGTATTCATTCTGACCAGATTGTAGCTGCAGCAGAAACATATATGGGCCTTGTTGAAGTTGGTGTGGGGTTGTTACCTGCAGGAGGTGGGACCAAAGAGATGCTCATGCGGGCCATGGATAAGGCTCCTAAGGGTGCCGTGGAACTTCCCTTTCTGCAAAAAGTATTTGAAACCATAGGGATGGCGAAGGTTGCTACCAGTGGGGAAGAAGCAAGGCAAATGGGTTTTTTAACATCAGCAGACAAGGTAATTGTAAATAACGACCAACTCATACACAAAGCCAAACAGGCAGTTATTGGTCTTGCCGAATCAGGTTATACACCTGGTACACCAAGGACCAATATACCGGTGATGGGGCGTCCGGGCCTGGCACTTATTAAATTAATGGTAAGTGGTATGCGGGAAGGTGGCTTTATCAGTGAACATGACGAACATATTGCTACCGTCATAGGTAAAGTTATGACTGGTGGTGACATCAGTGGACCACAGGAAGTCAGTGAACAGTATCTGCTTGATCTGGAGCGGGAACATTTCCTACGTCTGTGCGGCACCCGGAAAACGCAGGAAAGAATAAAATACATGCTGGAAAAAGGAAAGCCGTTGAGGAATTAACCGCAAAGGACGCCAAGAGTTATTAAATAAGTTAGGAGGCAAAAATGAAAAATCCTGTGATAGTTGCGGCAGTCAGAACCCCGGTTGGTAAGGCGAAACGGGGGACCCTGGTTAATTACAGGCCTGATGACCTGGCCGGCCTGGTATTTAAAGCTGCTCTGGAGCGGACTCCAAATCTTCCTAAAGAAGCAGTGGATGATATCGTACTGGGTTGTGCTATGCCTGAAGGAGAAGCCGGGATGAATATGGCTAATATTGCCAAGTTTGTTGGAGGTTTACCTCATTCGGTTTCTGCCTATACAATAAATCGTTTTTGTTCCTCGGGTTTACAATCTATCGCACTGGCCAGTGATTCTATAGCTGTGGGCCGAAATGATGTTGTTATAGCAGGCGGAACAGAATCAATGTCGCTTATTCCTATGACTGGTAATAAACTTGCACCCAATCCCGACCTGGTGGATAATTCACCGGAAGTCTATTTTTCAATGGGTATAACTGCTGAGCGGGTGGCAGAAAAATACAAGGTGAGACGGGAGGATCAGGACGCCTTTGCTGTAGAAAGTCACCAGCGGGCAGCAAAAGCTATAACAGAAAAAAAATTTGAATCCGAAATAGTACCCGTAGAGTTTGACTATACCTCAATAGGCAAAGACGGCAAAAAAAGGACGGATAAAATATCTTTCACCACGGACGAGGGTCCCCGTGCAGACACCACTCTTGAAGTGCTTGCTGGCCTGAAAACTGCTTTTAAGATAAATGGAACGGTTACGGCGGGAAATGCCTCCCAGATGAGTGATGGGGCCGGGTGTGTTATTGTAATGTCGGAAGACAAAGCCAAGGCCTTAAAAATTAAACCCATTGCCCGGTTGGTTGGGTATAGTGTGGCTGGAGTACCACCGGAACTGATGGGGATTGGTCCCGTAGAAGCGATTCCCAAGGTATTAAAGCAGGTTAATCTGGAATTGAAAGATATTGGTTTAATTGAATTAAATGAAGCCTTTGCCTCTCAGGCCATTGCGGTTATCAATACACTAAAACTGGATCCGGCCATTGTAAATGTAAATGGAGGCGCTATAGCTCTGGGGCATCCTTTGGGCGCGACGGGAGCAATATTAACAACCAAACTGATTAACGAAATGAAAAGAAGAAAAGTGAAATATGGTATGGTGTCTATGTGCATAGGAGGCGGCATGGGCGCAGCAGGCATTATTGAAAATTTGGATTGAAGATAAAAAATACTACCCCAACAAAAGGAGACTACCATGAGTGACCAGAAATATGTGAAAGGTGGAAGTTATATACTCGGGCCCTCAGATCCCAAACAGGTTTTTACCCCGGAGGATTTTTCCGAAGAACATGTAATGATACAGGATACCGCCCGGAAGTTTGTTGATGGGGAGGTAACACCGGTTCGTGATGAAATAGATAAAATTAATTATGATATTTCTCAGGATTTGATGGCAAAAGCAGGTGAACTTGGGCTGCTGGGGATAGAAGTTGAAGAAGATTTTGGGGGGATAGATCTCGATAAAGTTACCAGCACTATTGTGAGTGAAGAGCTGGGGCGGGCGGGTTCGTTTTGCGTAACCATGGGTGCCCATAGTGGTATTGCAACATTGCCTATTGTGTATTATGGCACCAAAGAACAAAAAGAAAAATATCTTCCCCTGCTTTCGAGTGGCGAATGGGTGGGGGCATATGCTTTAACAGAACCCGGTTCAGGCTCTGACGCCCTGGCCGCTAAAACAAAAGCCGTACTGAGTGATGATAAAAAGCACTATGTGATAAATGGGAGCAAGATATTTATCACTAACGGTGGCTTTGCGAAATGTTTTATCGTCTTTGCCAAAATAGACGGGGAACAGTTCTCAGCCTTTATTGTAGAACGTTCTTTTGAAGGATTGTCTGTAGGCGAAGAAGAAAAAAAGCTGGGAATAAAAGGCTCTTCCACCACCGTGGTAAATCTTGATAATGTCAAAGTACCGGTAGAAAATTTGTTGGGAGAACCGGGCATTGGTGCAAAGATAGCCCTGAATATTCTGAACATCGGCCGTTTTAAACTGGGGGCCGGTGCGCTGGGAGCCGCTAAGGATGTTGTTGATAAAGCGGTAAAGTATACTTCTGAGCGTGAACAGTTTGGGAAAACGATCAATAAATTTGGTATGATACAAGAAAAACTGGCAAAAATGGCAACTCGCACTTTTGCCGCAGAAAGCATGGTTTACCGTACGGTTGGCCTTATTCAGAGCCTGGTAGATACCATAGATAAATCTGCAGAAGATGCTAAACGCCAAATTTTAAAGAGTATTGAAGAATATTCTATTGAATGTTCTATTGTGAAAGTCTATGGCAGTGAAATGATAGACTTTGTGTCTGATGAAGGTCTGCAATGCTTTGGTGGCTACGGCTTTTCTCAGGAATACCCAATGGAGCGGGCCTACCGGGACTCCCGTATCAACCGTATTTTTGAGGGAACTAACGAAATCAATCGTATGCTCATACCGGGTATGTTGTTGAAAAAGGGTCTTAAAGGTGAGCTTGATGTATTGGCTGCGGTAAACGCAGTTCAAAAAGAAATCACCGAGTTTCCAAGTCTGGCTGAAGAAACCGGAGAAATCCTGGAACAGGAAAAACGTTTGCTGATGAACGCGAAAAAAGCCGTTGTCCTGGCCTCAGGTGCAGGGGTTCAGCGGTTCGGGGCTAAACTTCAGAAAGAACAGGAACTCCTGGGAATGGTCGCTGACTGTATGATAGAAGTGTATGCTCTTGAAAGTGTCATCCTCCGTACTTTAAAACTGGTGGAAGCCAAGGGTGAAGAAAAAGCGGCCAGATATATTGACATCGCAAAACTCTGTGCCATGGAAGCCGCTTTCACGATAGACGCCAAACTAAAAGAAGCGGCAGCTTCAGTGCTGGAAGGTGATGAGCTTAAAATTATTTTAAGTGCCTTCAAACGTTTCATGAAGTTTGTGCCGATAAACGCCAAGACACTGCGTCGTAACCTGGCAGCACACCTCATAGAACAGGGACGTTACAACCTTTAGGCATAGTTTCTACCGTTTAACCTTAATCGAGTAACAACGTTTGGGGAACCTTGCCGGGCAGGTGGGTTCCCTTTTTTTGATATTGAACGTTACAAAATAAGATGCCGGTTTTCTGTAATCCCAATGTCGTAGGCGAAGAGAATGTCGGTTTAAGACTATCTTACGAGTACTCATGAATATAAATTTTGTATATTTTTATCTCGTTCAGTAATATTTCAAGGATCTAAATTATGAAGATTGTTATACCATTTATGTTACTCCTTAACATTCTTTTTGCTAACCCGGATGTTGATAAGGCCGTGATAAATGATACGGTTTTAGTTGCGGATATTGATCCTGGTATCAACTGGTTTAAAAGACGGGCAGAAGGTGCAGATGGCCGTTGGGCGAAGGCCGGTCCTATCGATAGCGCTATTCATTATTTCAAAATAGCCTATGGAGAACATTCAGATAAGGAGGGGGCGGTACGGCTCATGGCATGCTACTATTTCAAAGGGACCTTTGTGCCGATGTCAAAAGATGAACGTAAAAAGGTGTATAATAATGGGAAAATGCTCGGAGCGTCTGCTCTGAAAAAACATCCCACCTTTGCTCCCCTGAAATATTGGCAAGCGGTGATGTTTGGTAAGTGGGCAGAGGTATATGGGAAATTGGCTGCGGTTAAACAGGGTTCCGCCGGCAAAATGAAGTCTATGCTTGATGATATTATTAAACAAGATTCCACCTTTAGAAAAGGTGCTGCATTGAGTTTGCTTGGGCGCATGAACCACCAGGCGCCGCGTATCCCCTTTTTACTTACCTGGCCTTCCAACAAAGATGCTATTAAGCTTCTTCGAAAAGCAGTTTCAATACATCCGGAAAATCTTAAAAGCAGACTTTTTCTTGCTGACGTACTTAAGGATGAAGGCAAGAAAGAAGAAGCAAGGAAGATCCTTAAAGAGATTATTAACACATTACCCCGTGCTGATTTTTTAATTGAGGACAGGACTGATATCTCTTCAGCTGAAAAAATGTTAAAAAACCTATAGTACCGTTTTTTCCTTAAAAACCCTGTTTTTGCAAACTGGCAGGGGATTTTACTTCCTTATTTTTCGCCTTTGTGGTATAATATTAGTAAAATACTTTAATCCTGGGCCGGGTTAGCACAGTTAACGGTGAAGCGCGTTACATTAAGTAAAAATGATAGTTATGAAAAAACGATTTTTTATCTTTCTGATTATGGTGCTGGGGACACTACCAGCGTTTAGCCTGGATCTTGATCTTATGTCATTCAATATCAAAAATGGAACAGATCTCGAAGATTGGAATAAACGTAAAGGACTGGTATTCAAGCTTTTATCAGATGTTAAACCAGATATTGCCGGGCTTCAGGAAGTTAATCTCTATCAGCTTGAAGAACTCATCAGATCTAATCCCAATTACTCATCAATTGGTGTGGGTCGTATTGATGGTGATACCGCAGGAGAATACTGTCCTATAGTATATCAGAACGCTCTCTTTGATGTGGACACCTCAGGTACGTTCTGGCTTTCACTTACACCGGATGAACCCGGTTCAATCGGTATTGGTGCGGTATTACCCCGTATTGTAACCTGGGCACGATTCAGAGAAATCGAAACAGGCATACATTTTTATTTTTATAACAGTCATTACAGCCATCATTCTGATTATGCCCGTGAACAGGCCTCCCGTGTCATTGGGAAAAAAATTGGAGAAAGAGAAAACCAGGCAGACAGGGTGATTTTAACCTGTGATTGTAACTCAGAAGAGAACAGTCCTGCGATGAAGTACCTAATGGAGAGTGATGATTCTCCTCTTCAATTTTCACATTCCTTCAGAGAGCTCTATCCCCATGAGACTGAGGCAGCCACCTTCCATCGTTGGTCTGGTAAAACCAAAGGTTCTCCAATAGATTACATACTGGTTTGGGGTGAAAGATTGGAAGTTACTAATGCACATATTCTTAATGATAAGAAATCGTTCAGGTTCTATTCAGATCATTATGCGATTACCACGAGTATCACCATTACTGCGCCGGTATCCATTCTGGTGCAGCCAAAGTCGGCTTCTGTGGCCAGAGGAGAGTCCGCTGTGTTTTATATCAATATTACCGGAACAGAACCCCGGATTCAATGGCGTAAAAATGGTGAAGACATACCGAATGCTTCTGGGAAGGAGCTCTTTATCACTTCAGTTGAAGCTGAAGACGATAGTGCAGTGTATGATGTGATAGTATCTAACAGTGCAGGTAGTGATACCAGCAGCCCAGCACTCTTAAAGATACAGAATGAAGAGCCCGTAGCCACGGCCTGGGATTTAGAAGAACAGACAAAACCTTATTATGCATGGAGTGTGAACCAGATAAAAAAAAATAAACAGATGTTTTTTACCCTTCGCAGGGGTGGAGTGGCACTCCGCATCTATGATATTTCCGGACAGTCGGTCTTCTCAAAATTTATAAAGGCACCTGGCGCTCTTTTTTACCTTGGGCACATAAAACCAGGTGTGTATGTTATCAGTGTTCAATCTCCTCTGTATTCAGGAACGGATAAGTTGCTTGTTAGATAGGGGATGAGTAATCAGTCGTCAGTCGTCAGTAGTCAGTAGTCAGTAAAATAATGCGTTTCACGTAAATAATATATAAAACTCAGTCATTATTTCTTCGTTGTTGAACACTTGGTTTCTTTGAATTAAAGACTTTTGAAAAGACACTATATCCGTCACTTTATTTTTTTCTGATATAACGTGTTATGCTTTTATTTATCTCAAGAAAACAGTTCAATTTGATTACTGATTACTGATTACTGACGACTGATGACTGACAACTGATAACTATATCTCCGGGACAATACACATTACATCGCCTAATTTTTTTCCCAGGGTTTTAACCACTGTGGGGCATTTTACCTTTAGTAAAAAGAAAACAGGTCTTTTTTCATGGTGAAGGGTTTCGTAGTTTCCCTGACCCTTTGAGATGATTACATCTGCTTGATAAAAGAGGTCCTGAAATTCAGTTGTACAGTTTTGAACGAGTGTACCCGGAATACAAGAACCACTGGGGATTACTTCCACTAAACTCGTGAGTCCTACATCGTGAGCATCTTTCATGGTTATATCATTTATGATTGGTTCACTCCGAACGGCAAAGGTCACCTTTGCGGGTGTTAGTCTTTCTACAAAGAGTTTGTCAAAAACAATTTCTCCTGCATTGTCTCCGATATAGAGGATTTGTTTTGCTTTTATTGTACTTTGTTTAAGTTGCTCCAGATTGGAAATAACATCGGTTTCCCGGGCAATATTTTGTAGCTCTGCCAGTACCCGTTCTTCATTGATGCCACCACCGATACCGAAGTCAATGATGTTGCCAGTGATGGCAAATAAGGCGGCAGTGATAAACGGGTCTTCTGAGTCTTTAATTCTTTTCCGCAGGGCTGTTTCTAATTCCAGGGCAAAGTTGTTAAATCTGTTTTTTACTTCCAGGTAAGGGTCGCTGTTTCCGGTAACCCTTTGGATGATACGGAAAACTTCGGCTCCGGTTTCTGCCGGGACGCGGTTATAATCCAGATTTTGAAGCATTTTTACCGTTTCGTCCAGTACCTTTTTTTGAATTGATTCATCAGAAGTAACGGTTCTGGAACCGTCTAGTGCCTGATTAATATAGCAGGGAAAGCAATCTACTAGGGTTTTCATGATTTGTAACCGTATTTTAGTTTAGGGTTTATGGTCTTTTCTATCTTTAATGAGCAATTATAGTTAGTTTTTAGTGTATGGAACAATAATGCCTGATTTTGGTAAAATTTGTACTTTTAGGGTTGTTTTTACAGGTATATGGGGGATCGTGTATTTTCATAATACATTCGCGCTGAGAATTGGTAGGGAGCATGCCTCTCCGGGGCTTAAAAAGGTATCTGTTGCCTGGTTTATCTCTCTTTTCTTGTGGCTGTCGGTTATTCCCTTATCGGCTTCTACTAAAGACTGTAAGGAAGACCCGGAGTTCTATAAATTCCTTTCCGGGACGATTGGAGATGGCAAGGCCGATAAACCCTCTGTTTATCTGTTCCCTTGTGATACCATGTTTATTGCCGAGAATGTGTCGGTTATGATAAATAAAAATACTTATCTGGCCTTTGCGGACCCTCAACCGGCAAATGCAATCATTGTAAAAGGTTCATTGGTGATGCAGGGAACTCAGGAAGAACGGGTACAGCTGAGTAGTGCTGTGGATACGTTACTCCTTAGCCCGGAAGAAATGAAAAAGCCCTGGTGGGGGATTGTTTTAGAGAGGACTGGTAGCCTCTATATGAACAATACCATTGTCCATGGGACCAGTGTTCCGATACAGGTAAATTCAAATCACCTGAAAATAGTCAATTCGTTTTTCCTGGGGGGGGACATCTTATTAATAGAGGGTTTGGTAAATTATAAAATACCGAAGGTTGGCTTTGTTGAAGATTTCAGCATGGACGAATACATCCGGAAACTTGCTCATCCCGATGAAACTGCACAAAATGGGGGCGATAAGGAATCGGTTCCCACTAAAAAGCGCAAACGAAAAAAATCAATTTTAAAATCACCCTGGCCTTATGTAGGTTTGAGTCTTGTTACAGCAGGGTTCACCGGGTATCTTTTTTATAACTGGTTTACCGAAGAAGATGGTGAAACCATCTCCGAAGGAACCGTTAACCTGGATGTACTTGTTGATACACAACAATAAATTATGAAAAAATTGATATTTCTACTACTCCTTTTTCTTGTCACCTGGATGATTTTTGCCTGTGACTTGTTTCGGCCTAATACCGCACCTTCACAACGGGTTGTAGATATTGAAGCGGGTTCAATTAATCAGGATGCCTATGACTCAATCTTTTTTTCTGCGGTAAACGAGGGCGATACTAGTAAAATTCCATTGTATACTTGGATAAAAGGAGAACCGTTTCCCAAAAATGTGAAGTTGACTGACGAGGTGGGTAAAATATTTGAGTTTATAATTATCGCTAAGATAGAGGACACGATCGTTGCCGCTGTAAAGTACCAAATGGATGAAACCTCCGAGAAACTCAAGCCTGACTATGAAGATATAACTGACGCCATAATAAAAGAGGATTCACTACGCACCGAACAACTCACATCAATAGAAATAGACAGTATCCCGGATTACGTTGCGAGTCTTAATCAACCATTGGTGATACACCCTTCGGTTGCCGCTAAAGACACCGTTAGTTATTCCTGGTATAAAGGAAATGAATTGGTATCTGAAGATACTGCGATGAAAATAAGCTCAGTATCATCTTCTGATAGTGGCGTGTATCGGGTGATTGTTCGTAGTAAAACTGTTGACTCCCGCGCGGATACATCAAATTACTTCAAAGTGGAAGTAAGTGATAAGGTGCTTCCGGTAAGTCTGGAAAAAGATCTTGATTCTGTGTATACCATAAAACCAGGAGGAGAAGTACTTCTCTTTGTGCTGGTAACCGGTTCCAGTCCGATTTATCGTTGGTACAAAAAGAATACCGATGGAGACGGTGAGTTAATTGAGGGAGCAGTCAGTAACGTCTATAAAATTCCCTCGGTAGAAAAAACTGACATTGGTATTTATTATGTGGAGGTTACCAATAATGTTTCTGCTACAATCGTAAAATCAATTGAAACAAAGGTGAATGTTGTTGATTCCGCTTTCCTGGTTACGGTTACCTGGAATGAAGGGGGAATCGTATCACCCTCAGGAGATAAGGGATTGGTCTGGATTGAAAAAGACAGCAGCCGCAAATTTATATTCATGGCTCATACCGGTTATCAACTCTCAGAAGTGAAGATTGATGGAAACCTGGATTCATCAGCCCTTGAAAAGGGACAGCTAACCGTTGAGCGTATCAGCGCAGATGTCGCGATTAATGTGCAATTTCAAAAGATAAGTCTGGCTGTTGTTGTAAAAGCCGATAGTGCGCGTAAAGGTTCAATAATTATCGTAAACGGGAATGATTCTCTTAGGGGGAGTGTGATTAAAACCACATTTTTCTATGGCGATACACTTATTCTTGGGTACGAGGCAAAGGCCGGATACCGCTTAACCCGTTGGTCCGGTCTGGAGAATAACGACTCAGGTATGGTTATAGACTCAACAAGAACCCGTATGATAGTGGTGTTAAAAAATTCTCTGGATATTACGGCAAATTTTGCAATACTGGATAATTTCTCTCTTTCTGTAATCAATGGTACGGGAGGTCGTGGGATAGTTTCACCGGAACGAGATAGTTACACTTTTAATGATAGCGTTATTTGTACGGCGGTACCTGATTCCGGTTACCAGTTGTTGCATTGGAAACTGGGGGAAACCGTTTCTAAAAAAGATACACTCAAGCTAAGTATCCAAAGTGACACCATTGTGGAAGCCATTTTTGAAAAAAAGGTTTATCACATTACTATCACCATTAATGAGTCCAGTTTTGGAGATGTTGTTATTGATACCAACTCAAATACCTTTTCCTATGGTGATTCAGTAACGATAACAGCTCTTCCGGCTTCAAACTATGTATTTACCGGTTGGGACGGATATAGTTTAGATGATTCAATTATTGTTTTAAGGGTAACGCAGAATTATGATTTGACTGCCAATTTTGCTCCTTTCGGAAAATTCCAAATTAAAGTGACCGCTCTGGAAGGTGGTGCGATTTCTATTCCGGATCAAAAAGAATTTTACACTTTGGGGGAGACGGTACGGGTAACTGCAACTCCGGAATTTGGTTGGGAATTTTCCGGGTTTAGGCTGGGTGATTCCACCGTGAATACTAATCCCTGGACGATTGTTGTTGAACAACATCTTTCCGCAGAAGCGGCGTTTACCAAAAAGAAAATTGAGGTTGGTTTTGTAATAGAACCAGACAACGGGGGTATTCCTTCAATTGACAGTAATATTATTTACTGGGGGGATAACAAATGGATTTTCGCCAATCCTAATACCGGTTTTCATTTTGTATCCTGGTCCGTATTTAAGGGGTCTGCAATCTTTTTAAATGCAGTTGCTGATTCAACCAGGATAACCCTGGTAGACAGCCTGACTTCTCTTACGCTTAAAGCTGAATATGCTAAAAACAGGTACGACCTCGATATCCTCCAATCTGACAGTGGTAACCAGACTGGCCCGGACAGCGCTGAACATGGCCTGGCTATGAATATTAGTGCTATTGCGGGTGACGATTATACATTTTCGGGATGGACTGTTGAATCTGGTTCAGCGGTATTTGGTAATGCTGATAACTCAGAGACGGAAGTTACCCTTACCCAGGGAAATGCAATTATTAAAGCCAATTACCAGTTAAAGTCATATGCACCCGTGGTTACCTTTTCCCATAGCAGCGGACGGTTTAATGATGACTTTGACCTCAGCATGTCCTTTACGGGTGGAAATGCCTCTGTAACAATCTATTATACCAGAGATGGCCTGGACCCTGATACCAATTCCACTAAATACACGACCCCTATTTCAATATCTTTGTCAGATACCATAAAAGCCAGGGCTTTTGAGTATACCTCCTATCGCCCCAGTGAAACGATAACAACAGGGGCTTATATAAAAAATACTGCGCCCACTGTTTCTATCACTCTTCCAGAGCAAACGAGAGATTCAGCCTTTTCAGTAACGTCATTAGCCAATGTTTCCGGTACAACTATGGACGATACAACTATCGCTTCAATAACTGCCACTCTTAATTCAACTCCGATAACAGTAACAGGCACGAATAACTGGAGTTTAACGGCCCCGCTTTCTGACTGGACCTGGGACACCTTGATAGTAACGGTAACCGATAGTGATGGCCTGTCCCATAAAGACAGCTGTTATCTCTATTACCTTAAACCCCTATCCACCCCAGCGGGGTTATCAATTGACAGTACCGGTAAGTCTGGCATGAAACTAAGTTGGACGGGTGTGCCTCAGGCGGAGTATTATAAAGTGTATCGGGATACTGCAGCCGCTCCCGCATTGGCGGCAGGCAATACTGCTGCCACCAGTTTTGTTGACACTGGTCTTACTCCCGCTACCTATTATTGGTATCGCGTAAGAGCTTTTCATACACCACCGGGCGGGCATGGGAAAATTGACTCCTCGGATTATTCAAACAGTGCTTCAGCTCACAGCTATATTGTATTCCAGAAGGCTCTGGATTTTGGGTATACGAACCTTTCGGGTTATTCGGTACTGCAGACTGCTGATAGTGGGTATGTAGTTGCCGGTGCTGCTGAGATTGAGGGTGATCAGGAATGCTTTATTGCTACTCTTGATAAATTTGGGAATTGGACTAGTGGGCAAAACTGGAAGAAAAATTTTGGCGGTGGTGGAGATGACTATTGTTATGAAATTAAGAAAACTTCTGATAATGGCTATGTTTTATCAGGTAAGTTTTATGTTGCTGATGAAGACGCGTATTTACTGAAGCTTACAGCTTCAGGAGCCGTTAGTGGATTACAGGAATATTATGGTGGTAGCGGTACTGATATTGGATATTCGGTAGTGGAGTCAATGGATGGCAGTTTTACAATTGTGGGTGAAAATAGTGGTAATGTTTATCTAGTCAATGAAACCGGAACTGCTAACTGGAAAAAAGATTTTGGTTCGGGTATTGGGTATTCCATTAAACAACGAAGTGATGATAGTAATTTTGTAATAGCTGGTTCAAAAGGCTTCCAGGCTTTTTTAATGGAAATAAATTATGATACAAAAGACACCTCTTGGTTGACACCATTTAATTATGGAGCCTGGGGGAATGCAGCCAGAGCTTTGCATTTAACTTCTGATGGATTCTTTTTTGTTGGTAATACCAATTCAACGGGAACAAGTGAAGATTTATATTTAGTGAAGACAAATACATCTGGTGCCGAACAGTGGAAGAAAATATATGCTGGGAGTGCTGATGACATTGGATATTCCATCGAAGCGTCCCAGGATGGTGGTTATATTGTTGCCGGAATGACGGCTTCTTATGGGGCAGGTGGAAATGATGTCTATTTACTTAACTTGAATACATCAGGTGATACCCTTTGGACCCGGACCTTTGGGGGAACGGGAGATGACGAAGGGCGTTCTGTGAAGACAGCTTCTGATGGTGGTTATGTTATCCTGGGGACGACGAATTCTTATGGCACAACGCCCTCGTTTTATTTGATAAAGACCGATGGGGAAGGGTTGAGCGGCGAATTGACGGAATAGCGTCTGTCTGCGGATTTTTGTAACTTAAAAGCCTATGACGGATTTAAAACCTAAAGTACTCGTTCCCATTTTCACCAATCTTGCAACAGATTACCGTTGCTACAAGGTGGTGTGCAGTCTTCGGGATATGGGGTTTGAACCAGTTATTATTTCAAATAAGACGATGTCTCCCCTGGGGCCAAAGTGGGATGCATTTGAAATACGTATCATTACCCGGACCACTCTGGACCGTGGTATGCTTAATTTTGCGGAATTTATTTTGCGACTGGTTCCCCAGATTCTCTTTTTTGGGAAGTACCAGATGATATTTGTTGAAGACGGGTTTCCCCTTTTAGTCTGTTCTGTTTTTGGAAAATTTCTGGGCAAAGAGGTTATCTATGATTCCCATGAATTATGGGATGAACTGGATTCTCAAATAAAGAATACCTTCATTAAATTCTTCTGGGTCCGCTGGCAGGCTTACAGCCTTTTGTTCATAAAGAAGATTATTTGTGTGAGTCCTCTGCATATTAAGGCGTTAAAGAATAAATATCCCAAAAAAGATTATTTTCTCCTTCCTAATGTTCCCTTTAAGTATCAGGAGTCTCTTCCGGAGCAGAAAATAAACCATGATAACATCAAGCTGATTTTTTCGGGATACTTACGCCGTGATACTAATCTTGAATTCCTGTTTAATGCTATTAAAGGGAAAGAACATATTTCTTTAACCATTGTTGGTGAAGGGATGGCGTTTCGTTTTTTTAAGCAGCAGGTAGAGGGTTTGGGAATACAAGATCAGGTTACTTTCATGGGCCTGGTACCATTCGAAAATATAGCAGGGCTATTACCCGGAAATCATATCGGTATAGATTTACTGGGGGCTGCCTGTTCCAGTATAGACTTAACCTGGTCCAACAAAACCTTTGATTATATACAGGCGGGCTTACCCGTACTTATGGGGACAACCGCCGGACACACCGAACTTAACAAAGAATATCAGGTGGGCGTACAGGTAGATCCCGAATCTGCGGAAGACATCATTGCGGGCATTGAAAAACTGGTCGAAGAGTATGCACACTATGCAGACAATGCCCATAAAGCGGGGGAACAACTCTGCTGGGAACATTATGCTAAGGGGCTGGAACAATTTGTTTTACCTCAAAGAACATAGAACTCAAATTTTATCAATTGGAGCCCTGCTCCTGGTTCTGCTCGCTTTTGGGAGTATTGATTATTCCAGTGAGCGTTATGTTGGTTATGATCTGCATACGTATATCAGAATGGCTGAGTCCTCTCCAGCCCTGGACATGTCTATCAATACTCCTCACCGGTTCCGTGTACTGGCGCCCTGGTTAGCAGGATTGGTTCCCCTGTCGGTGCCTGTGGCTTTTAAAACACTCACTATGGTCTGCCTGCTCTGGGCATGTATTTGTCTCTATTTTTTGTTCCGGCATATGGCATACTCATCAAGGTTAAGCCTTGCTCTCCTGTTTATGTTGGTTTTGAACCCTTATACGATTGGGTTTGTGAGCTGGAATTACTTCCAGTTACATGATACACTTGGGTTTGCTTTACTGGTTTCTATTCTGCTGGCTGGTATGAAAAAACGATTTGTGCTAACCACCATCCTGCTTATCCTGGGGGCGTTAACCCGGGAGTTTTGTATGCTTGCAGTCCCCGTACTTTGTTGCCATAGTTTTCGTTTGAAAGACCGGGCGTTTCTGGTAAAAATTGCCTTTGCCTCACTGCCCGCTGTAGTGAGCTATTTTCTTTTGAGATGGTTTTTAACCCGGGATAATGTTGAGATATTTTCTATGGCATTTAGGTGGAAAGCCAATTTAGGGCCGGAATCTCTTCTTCGGATTTTTGTAAATGTATGGGCCCCGCTTTCTTTTTTGCCTCTTGTGTTCTGGCGAGAATCGATGGCTTTTATCAAACAAAATTATGAGTGGCTGTTACTTCTGATCCTTGTTTATATATCGACATTTTTTGCGGGAGATAAAGAGCGGCTCCTTTTACCGGGAGTTACGGCTTTTTTTGTTCTCGTGGGATGGTTGTTGAAAGATATGCCTGGACGTCTTTTGTATGGGATTCTTCTGATTTTTGCTTTTATTCCTGGTTATATCCATAATCAGATTGGGGTAATTAACTGGCCGGCCCGTAATATGACCCTTTATGTCAGGGTGGGTGCGCTGGTTTGTTTAACCGTATTTGTGATGGTATACCAATACCGGGAAAAACACAAAAACTAAGTGCTTAACCTTATTTTGACAGGGTACTGATTTTTGCTTTCAGGGTTGCTTTGTCCATTAATATACTGCTACCGGTGGATGCCTTTTGGAGAAGCCTTTGAATTTTAGGGGATGTCGGTGAACGGCGCTTAATAAGGTCCGCTTTTATGATATAAAGAGCAGGGTCTTTGTAAGTGTTAAGCAGGATTGAAACTTTTTTGTAAGCCAGATTAATATTGCCGGAACGGAGTTGCTCCTGTAGAATATCAAACTCAGCTCGGAGTCTGCTGTCGGAGCGATTTTGGTTAACGGTTGGGATCGCTTTTTTCCTGGTAAGAGTATTCCGGTTCGTTGGCTTGCCAGCAGTGGTTGTCTCTTTCGTTGAAGTTATGGCTTTATTTGGAGGCTCGGGAGTATGGGCTTTCCCTGGGATGGTTGAAGGAATACCATTGATAAAAAGCCAGGCAAGAACAAGCCCGGTGATAGAAAGCAGTGCCAGGGTGCTGATAATTAATGGAATATTCCGTCGTTTAGTTGGCGCCGGGGCTGCAACGGCAGAGGTGGGATACATGATAAGCTTTGATGTTTTGCCATCCACCTGTTTTACAATTTCTTCGGGACGTTCAATAACACTGGAAAACTGTCGTAAACATTCACCAATATCCATTCCACCTGAGAGTTTGTTAAAAGCACTAACCACAACATCCCGCATTTCCGCGGCATTTCTATATTGGTATTGGCTGGATGGCTTTTTAAGGTTTGGCATAACAATGGAGTGATGGATGATTTCACGAATACGGTGGTTAAGACCCTTTACATCTTTATACAGCTTTTTATAGGTGTCTGGTGAATTGATTGCAGAGAGACATTTATGAATATCCGGAAAATCGATATGGGTATTACCAAACAGCAGCTCATAAAGGAAACAACCCATGGAATGTACATCATACTGGGTCTGCTTAAAGTCCTTCCAAAATTCGGAACCTTTTCCCTGCCTTTTTTTTAACATGAGACGCATGGGACTTACATAGCGAATAGTCCCCATTATATTGGTATCCGGGGTCTGAGAGTAATGAAGATTTGATTTGGCCATGCCAAAATCTATCATATGGATGAGCCCCTCATATTCATGCCCAAAACCAAGCATAAGGTTACCTGCTGAGATATCTCTATGGGCGAGTCCTTCAACAATACCTTCTCCCGGAAGCTGGATTTTGGTAGTGTGAGCATAAGCAAGAGGTTCCAGGGCTGAGGCGGTTATGGCTAAAGCGGTAACCGGATTTAATAATTTATGCCACTTTACATGGAACTCTTCCTGCTTGCCTCGGAGTATGCGCATGATACGGTTAAAATCATAACCGTGGATAAAATCAATTATCATGTAATGGTAACCAAATGCGTTACCCTGTTCTATCATATCTACAATTTGGGGATGACGCAGACGGGCAAGGATAATTCCTTCATTTTTAAAGCTGAGGTTTTCCGGTTTATCGTCATCGTCGCCGGCAGGATGTTTTGAAATTTTAATGACCCGTTCTTTTTTAACCTCATTGTCCCAGGCTAGAAACGAACACCCCTGGCCGCCCTCTTTTAGCTTACCCTGGATTACACATTTACCAAAGCGTTTCCCGATAAAGTCCTCAGGATGCTTTATTGTGCCCGGTGAGCCTGGGCTGAGATACTCAATTGCGGTAGTCATATCGATTTTTCGGCTCTTTTTTCGTAATATAGCTGATTATAACAATTAAAACAGTCAGAAATTAAGTTTTTTTAGAAGTTTGAGTTTTCGGGTGATTATACTTTTACCCCGGTATTAACGCGAATAATGTCAATTTGTGCTTTTAATATGCTAAAAACAGGGGTTTTGGTTACTTTAAGCAGAAGTGTTAAGAGTTTAACCAAAATTGTTAAAGGAAATAATGATGACTTCCAGGCTCCTTATTTTAGACATTATTATTCTGTTTGTGAGTTTAATATTAGTTGAAGCGAAGTTCCCTACTGGTAAACTTGTGATGATGGATATTTCTCAACTGAGAATGGTTACGAGTAAAGAGGGCCCGAGTGATTCGCGAATTACCTTTGAAGAAGTGATGGAAACAGGGATAAACGGTCTCCATTATCGTGGCTGGGCCGGATCAGGAAGACAATATTCTTATTATGAATGGGTACAGGAAGCCAGAGAATATGGATTTTGGGTGTGTGGAGCTTCGGGTAGCCATGATGGTCAGGCAGGGAGAATTGACTATGCAACAAATATTGCGGCCCATGGTGTTGATTTTATGACGATTGATCTGCCGTTTGTAGGTTGGGGAGATTGTTCGGGGGTGACTGAACCATTTTTGGAGAGAGACTTCAACGCCATGAAACAAGCGGCGCAAAATATTAACCCAGACCTTCCGGTGTTGATAACAGACCCCAGCTGTAACCATATGTTTTACAACTGGCAAGCAGTGGATGGCCTGTTTCAGGTAGCGTTTTGGGCGGACCTGGTTCCCAGGTTTCTCGATTCAGCTAATATATATAAAGCCATGTATCCTGAAAAACCCATTGGGATCTGGACATGGATAAATGCTGCTCATCCTCTGGATCCTCAGCAGCGACTTCCTGATAGTGACTTTGCCGCTCAATTTCCTGCTGCATACAATCATACCAATGTTATCATGTTTATTTGGAACAGGCGGGACCTTGGTGAGCCTGGAGGATATGGTACGAACTGGTCTGAGCGGGTGAAAGTTCTTAAAGAAAATACCGGTGGTGGAGTCAAGCTTCCTGAATGGCGTAATTTTTCCCCAACTGCACCCGTTGCTTTATCAGCGCCTGATTGTCAGGTTCAGGTACGGAGTAGCGTATCCGGGCTGAATCCAGCCAGTGTTGAATGTTATTATACTATCTATCCAATGGCCACCCCATGGAGTCCTGCTTCAAAATGGATAAAACATAAAGATGTAGTCTGTACAGGTGTGAAGGGTACAACGGATTGGGTGACTATTACCGCAAATCGTGTACCCTTCCTTAATTCGGACAGTTCCTTTAACAGGGTAATGTTTAAAATTGCTGATAATTATTCCGGAAATTTATATCAGGGTCCCCGAACCTTTAAGCGGGAATATGCGGTAAACATATCTCGTCTTGACTGGTCCGGCCTTACTCCGGGTGGTATTATTGATTTGCTGACCCCTGATTTATCAATTAACATCCAAAATGGTTCTGGTCTTAATATATCAAGTGTGGTTTGCGAATACACAACTGATGGCGGCACCACCTGGTCCATTCATCCTGCGCAATGCACGGGAACAGAAGGTTCCACAGCAAAAGAAACCGTTACGGTAAAAGCAGTTCCTTTTACTGAAGACGTTGCTAAAAAGAATAAAATACGCTTTCAGATAAATACCAATGGAAGGGATACTTTAAAGAGCGCGGAATATGCTGTTAAGGTGCATATTCCTCCCCGGTTTTATCATCTCACGGTAAGTCGCAATGGCGCTATTTCAGTGGATTTGAGGCTTAAGGTGGATGAGCCGGCCGGGTTGTGTGTGGGCTCACAAGAAGTACCTGTTCGGGAAGAAACAATGGTTCTTTTACACCTGAATGGGAATGTAAAAGATGTATCGGGTAATGGCTTTGATGGCTCTCTGCATAATGGGATTACTTTTAAAAGTACGACAAGCTGGAAAAGCGGGAGTGCCCAGGAACAAATACTTTATTTTGATGGAGTAAACGATTATGTGGACATGGGTCTGGGGGACCTCGGTCTGAGTTATGAGTTGACTCTTTCTGCCTGGGTGAAAGCAGAAAACAGTGAGGTGGGATTGGCTCTGGGTGGGGTAGAGGGCAATGGATCACTCCTTGTGAGTATGTTAAGTGATCAGGTTAGTGTAAAAGGCAGGAGTAATGTTCCTGAAAATTTCGCCTTGAGTTCACCGGCGGGAACTTTTTCACACAATGAATGGCATCATCTGGCAGTCACTTATGATGGTACCACTATGAAAATCTATGTTGATGGTAATCTAAAGGCCGATACGGAATGGACAAACTATAAGATTTTTCGGTTTAAGCCCTTTCGTCTAGGTATGCCCGCAAATCGGGGACGTTTCTTTAAGGGATACATTGATGAAGTACATCTGGTCAGTAGAGTATTAACTGAGTCTGAAATTGCAAGTGATTATTACTCTGGGATATATCGGTATTCAACTGATGGGGGCGGAAGCTGGAGCAGTTGGGGTAAGGGAGTAATAGATGTTGCTGACGGCTCTACTCAAGATGGCACCATGAGTGTGTCCGGAGTACCTTTCTCACAAAAGGCTGATTCATCAAACCGGGTACAGTTTGCTGCCAGGGATCTGAATGGGAATACCGGCAGCCGGGAACTGATTATAACGGGTGAAGATGTGTTTTTTGTTGCTGCCAACCAGCTTAAAGCCTCAGACGTGAAGATGTTACCAAATCCATTTCAGAATCAGGTGAATATTAGTTTTAAACTCAAAAATGCAGGGTGGGTAGAGGTCAGCCTCTATGATTTACATGGTTCAAAAGTAAAGATGTTTTTTTATTCTGCACAAGCTGTGGGTCAGACGAGTTTAAGCTGGGACGGGAAGAATATGGATGGGGTCTTACTCCCCGCTGGTCAGTATATTGTTCAAATAAACTCCGCTTCAGGCAGGGTTACGAAAAAGATTGTTTTTTTGGGCAGGTAACCTTACGCCTAACACCTTTGTGTTTAATAAAGGTACGGCAGAGGGAACTATTGTTCTTAAGCCAGATAAGGCGATAGAAGATTAAAACTCTTCCTTTACTTCGCAGTGGGCATTTTGAAAGCAATCAGGGCAGTAGCCATCGCATCCGTCAATTACGTATTCCACTCCCATTTCACTCACAGCTGAGAGTTCGTCAGTAGGGATCACTTCTGTGGCCAGATGATCATAGATTAATCTGTCAGGAACTTTGGCTACGAGGTCGATACGCACATGATATTGTTCAAAAACCTCGGCTATCTCCTTTAATTTGTCTGTGATTTCATCATCGTTTAAGCACTCAGATGGGGGCAATAAATAATCATCGGGAAAAAGGGATTCAAAGGAGCGTTTGGGTTGTTTATCCCATTCTTCAAATGCAGTTACATATTTCAGAAAGTCATTATAGAGCTCCGGGTCCACTTCATCGTTTTTTCGAATTATGGCCCCTTTTCTTTCAACTTCCTGTTCCAGGGATTGGTTTTCTAAATGTAAATCCAAAAACTTGTCGTCTTTACTCTTAAAATCTTCCATACTGATGAAATAAATTTTTTCGCCGGGAAAGAAAACCAAATTTATGGATTATCTGTGTCTGGGATTTATTTCCTTGATTCTGCTTAGAAAAGAGCAATGAAGACCCCTACAAGTTATCTCAGACCTCTATTCGAAGTACTCGAAGCCTTCGATTATGTCCAGGTACACGCCATCAAAACCGGCTTCAATAATTTTCTGCAGGTAGGAGTTCTCATTACCGAAGATGATTCTTTGCCAGTCTTTTTGCCAGTACCGTACTTTATAATTTCCCAGCCATTCCGGGTTTTCCTTTTCCAGCCAGGCAGGTGGATTTTTTACCCACTCGCTATTCCAATAATACCGGTAATCTTCAGCTTCACCAATACTCATATAGCATATCAGCAGGCGTGTGCCTCCGTTAGCCTTTTGTTTTAATTTATGAAGGTCTGTTTTAGTGAGAGCGGTGTCATTAACATACAGGTCAATAATGAACAAATCGTAGTTTGTGGCGCTTAGAGCATCTGTGAAAGCATCTTTATTTGAGAATGCTTTTGTATCGAGCAAATAAAGAAAATTTTGAGCTTCGGATAGGGTGGTTATATTATTGCTGTTAACATTGTGTGGCAAATCCGGGTAGGTCGGGATATTATCGAGGTTCCGATGGTCAGCCGCAAAAGAAATAAAGGAATGGGAGAGGTTATCCGTATAAGATTTATCCATTAATGAAGGCGTAGAGCAGTAATCAGTCACAAGGACCTCAACACCATTGGCTTCATAGATATTTAAAAAATTAAGAAGGTAATTATTATCAGAGGCAGGGGTGGCCTGGTTGTCATTTCCATAACCATAGAACAAGTCCTCCTGACCTGCACCGTCTATTGACGCGATAAATGTAGTTGCGGCCTCTCCATCAGTTTCGCCGGTAGTGGTTGCAAGTTCATGCCCGTTTTGGGGGATGATTAAAAAACCGGGTGACTGGGTTTTTGCCCAGGAACTGAGATCCTGGACAAAAGTTCGCATGAGTTGTTTATAGTCAAGGTCTTCGTCACGGCTGTTTTCATCGCTGCCGATACAACCTGAAAGGGAAAGTGCAAGGTATGGTACCATTAGGCATTTTAAGAAGAAGGGTTTAGGCATATTGTCCTTTTGTTCTGTTTATAATGCAAAATACTATTTTATTCCGCAGAAATAAGAGCTTAGTTGTTATTGATTTGGTGAAGTAGATATTGGGTAGGACCTTATAAACAAATTTTGTATGAGAAAAACCATATTTATTAAGTCCGATCCCGAAACGCCTTCGTTAAAACTCTACTATGAATCAAAAAATATGGAAATGGGGCTAGAAAATTATCCCGTAGAAATCATTATGTTTTTTTCCCAACATGAGATCAAATTCTTTAATTCCACATTTTTTAAATTTATCTAACAATGGTAAAAGGTTTCCAATATCAAGTTGGTAATTCATTAAAATAGAATATTTTATTTTATATTTTTTGAGCGTAGTAGTATCAATAAAGGAGTTAATTGATTTTATTGTCTTCTCAACGCATTGTAATCTATTTATGAATTCTTGTTGTTTACAAAAGAAATCTTTTTCCTGCTTAGGCCATCGATGTACAGAGATACGCATTTCATGAGCTTCTATTAAGACTGAGACGAAAGTTTCACTAGGAGGTGGATAGCTTGTTGAAAAAAGGAGTGTGAAAAAAAATAAAGGAAATGTAGATACTGTTTTCATATTACTAAAGTTCAATAGTTAATACATATGAATAACCTTTTCTTTTCATCAATCTAAATCGATATAACGATTCATTCTTATGATTGACAATAATATCTTTGTTTTCTTTCTCACAAAGGCTGAATAAGGTCCTTACGAATTTTTCTGCTTTTAATGAATCGGGTATTTTCAGTTCCAATGTATCTAGGGAAAGTTGGTTTTCTAATACTGTTTTAAAATTTTTAATCGATTTATAATAATTGGTGTCATAACTAATGACTTTTGAATTAACCGAGATGCTATCCGGTAAAAGGTATATTTTATGGTCTTGCTCTTTCTTGCAGCTAGAGAGGGACAAAAAAATGATTGTTAAAATTAATAGCTTCATAAACTTTTCCACTAACAAACAAATTACAATTTATAAGATGTAGAATTATTAAAAACCCAACCATATGGTAAAGAAAAAGATAATGGTAATCAATTAAACACAAACAGTGTGATACTTTTCATGGCAGGTTGGGCAAATGCTATGAGAAAACATGCTGTCTTTTTCTATTGTCGAAAGGGAAGTCTCAAAGGCATGCCAAATACCTGAGGAGTCCCTTACATCTTTACAGTGCATACACATGGTGATGACAGGTCTGGTTTTGGTATGCTTATCCGATACCTTATGGTAAAAAGAAACTAAATCCAGGGCCAGCGCTTTAAATTGTTCTCCCTTTTTCCCTTTGGGTATATCATATTGCCAGGATATGTCTTCTGTGTAATATTCTGAAAAGCGATTAAGAATCATATTGCCCATAATAAGATTAAATAATTCCTGTCTTTCATCCTCACTTAACGTGTTACTTATGGCCATATCGATGTCTTTGGTTTGAAAAGGATTGGTCAAACTGGAATTTCCAAATATATATGCCCATTTAAGTACTTGAGACCATTTGCTATGATCTGGAATGCGGGATGGAAACTGAAACTGCTGCAAAATAATAGAAAGTTCTTCCTGTGAAATACCGTTATTAATCAGATACATAGAATGCCCGATAAAACAATAAGTACTACTGCATTTCGTTGAAAGTGCTGCTGCAATACTTTTCCGTATCAACAAAGGAATCGAGCCAGAGTTATCCTCAACAAACATTTTTTTTAATATGGGGAAATAAGTAGGCAGCAATCCTTTTTCCTCCATAATCTCTAAACTAACAGGAACAGTTCCTATCAGGGATTTTAACTCATTGTATTCTGGGGTTGAGATGATGAACTCCTTGTTAGTGTATTTATTAGGTTTTGCTCAAAATTGATGTTAGAATTGTTTTGTAATAATCCTACAATTGTCATTGCCCGGCTTGACCGGGCAATCCATCCCGTAATTGACGATTTGATGGATTACCCGGTCAAGCCGGGTAATGACATGTTCTTTACATTTACAAAAGCTAGGCAATATTGAACACATACTATTTAAAACCTTGAACAACTCTCTGGGATCCCAAATAATTTTAAAATAATACCCAGGGGACAAAAATTGGTAAAACCATATTGGAAAAGATTTACTCCCACAAAGGCAGTGAAAAAGTACCAATATTGATGAACCCATGTACCCAATGCCAGGCTTATCAGGATAAAGAGTCCTGCGATAACATGTATGTAATTTTGAACGGTCATGAATAACCTCCTGTACTGGTTTTTGAATGAACTATTAAAACGATGTTAACTAAAAACTCCATCGCAGAGATCCGTATGCGTTATTATTGTCTTCGAACTGAGCAAAAAAGGTATGTTGATGTTCACCGACAAAAATATTTACTCCTAATTCAAGAGCTATAGCATCGGTAACTTTATATTTAACTTTTGGTCGTATATAGGCATCATTATCTGAAGGTGAGTAATAGGTGAAAAAGGAGAGAATAAGGTTTTGATTCAAAAGCAGTTTTCGCAACCGCAAGGTAATTAATTGACGAAATTCATCATTTGGCAAACTGGAATTTAACTTGAGATATTCATCATAGTCCTGCATCCATTCACCGTAATATTGGATGCCTGCAGTTAAATTACTCGATATTTCACGTTCAAAGCCTGCCAGAAAGCGCACTTCACTATTACGTATGATAGGATTGTCTCCATCCGTATTATCGCTGGAATAATAATACCCTCCTTCCATGTTTCCTATGCCTCCGAAGATAGGGGCCCTCACACTGGCTCCACCTGCAGATAACCGCGGATAAATCAGCTTTCCTGAAGACGGATTAAAACCTTCCGGGGTTTTCCAAAATCCATAAAACCCGTATATGGATGTTTCCATACTTCCCATATTACGGTAGAGTCTGCCTGCAAATTCACCGTCATCAGGGAAATTATCCCGATTTTCATTGTGGAGTATGTAATTGCTGCCTGAAATTTTGTTTTGAAACCGGTTCCAATAAGAAAGACGTGCGCCATCAATATATACTGAAGAATTCACCATAGGGACGTAAATGAGCTCCGTGTTGAAAATGGGGGTGTATACACTTATCCTTAATGCATCAGAGGGGGCTTTTAAATATTCATCATCTCGTCCTGTAAAAAATGATACCCAGTCTTTTGGGAAAAAGTCGTTAATAAATAGAAGATCCCCTGTTCCCCAGGTTAACATTTGCCTACCGCCACGAATATCCATAAATCCAAATGGTGAGACCAACACATTGAGTGAACGCACATCAGCATTAATACTTTCATCCACTAAATCACCATAAAAATCACCTTTGAAATTTATCGTTGCCAAATCCCATTCTCCGGTAATCTCCATTTGTAATCTCAATTCAGATATGGAGATATCCTTTTGATGAGGAGTGTTTTGGAGTCTCCATCCTTGCCTGGCTTCCGTAAAACCAATTACATCAATACCGTACTCATCAAGCATTTTATCCTGCAAGGCTGATGCCGTTATACCATTCTGGTATAGTCCAATGATAAGAAGAAAAGATATTTGTATAAATTGTATTGATTTCATGTTTACACCTCAATGTGTTAACTATTTAGTTTCTGTGTAAAACTGGCCTTGGTTGAAAGTAAACAGGGTTACAACGACTGTCATCGCCCAGCTTGACTGGGCGATCCATCCCAGAATCGATTATTTTATAGATTACCCGGTCAAGCCGGGTAATGACATAAGATCACTTTCGTATTTGTTTCGGAGGTTTCCGCAGATATCGCTCTGAAAAGAGATTTGTTTTTAACCCAATGTTATAACTAACATTTGTAAATTCTGATACTGTCTCGCCTCCTGATAATAAATCTTTAACCCGGGACTTCGTTACCGTAGGATATCCACCTATTTCTTTGGTTTCAAGTGCTTCAACCTCACGGTAGGCTTTTTGCTGTTTGTCGAGGTATACCGCCTTTACGGGTAAAAAGGTTTTTTTGTCGATCCACACTTTAAAAGAAGAGAACTCAACACTTCCTGGATCTTTCGGAGTGTTATTGACAACATAATGTTTATCGGTGGTTTCAATGAGGGTATGGGCATCGTCATTGAGTGAGCGACCGGAAACATCTTCATAGTAAAAATGAGACCCTACAAAACTAGTCCTTTTGTCTGAGGCGGCAATGCGTTTCACCAAATCAAGAGCTGGAAGATAAAGCCACCGGTCATCATCTTTTTTGGTGTTTTTATGAACCATAAAAGACATTTTACGTACATCAGAGGGCCGTTGGAAATACACGTAAAACATCTGGTTTCCACCGTCCTTCTCGTCTTTCCTAAGAATTACAAACTTTCTGATACGGGTACGGTTTTGGCTGTCTGTTATTTCCATTTTGATTTCCGCACGTCCATCATCTCCTGCATAGTATGCTGCATTATTTGCTTTTTGGATAATGGTTTCAACATCCATTGCTCCCGCACCACTTACAAAATGGGCTAAAATAAGAAGGGCTGTTGTGAGTGTTTTGAGTATAAAATTGTTATTGTTCATGATATTACCTCCAGTTGTTCTTCATCGTTTATATCGTTTATAATGGTTGTTTTATACTGTTCATCAATTTCTGATTGCAGTTTTCTATTTGACGTTCCTTTGAAAAGTTTGGTTTTTAAAATGTTGATTAAGGCCGGAAGTATCACAATAGTCGCTAAACCTGAAATTGCCATGATACTTGCAAGGAAAATACCAACGGTTTGATAAGGAACCAGGGGAGCAAGCAATAATGGTGTGAATCCAATTGCGATAACAATCACATTTCTAGTGATGGCTCGGGCAGGCTCTTCAAACATTAAGCGTGATGTGGCCTCCCAGGAACCCGTCTGTTTATATATTTCCCGGGTACGTTCTAAAAAGTGAATAGCGAAATCTATTGCCAAACCCAGAGTGAGGGACGAGAGTATCGCCACTGGCATATCGTAATCTTTGCCGATAAAACCTATCAACGCATAGATAATCGCAATAGTGATAGACAATGGTACCATGGCTAATAGTCCCCAGAGAACCGACCTGAAGAGAATAGACATTAATATAAGGACAACAAGGAAACTACTGAGAAAGGAATTAAGCATTCCTTTAACCATTTTATCCTGCCATACAACGTTGATATAGGTGAGACCGGCCCACTTATAGTCAATTTCCACAGGGGGAGGGTTGTTTTTAAAGAATTTATCCACTCCTGCTAAAGTGATTTCCATGTCCTTATTGTTTCCATTTTTAAGCTGGACCCATATATTTGCCTGAGAGTAATCCGGAGTTACTAAATGCCACAAGTCATCAGGATTATGGCTGGATTGCAAAGATATAAGCGTTTGGGCCACTCCATTTTGAGTTTCCGGAACACTGAATTTTTCCTCATCCCCGGCGTACAGTTCCTGGTGAACCTTTTTTACAATATCCGTTACTGAATTACTTTTACCAACGATACCCGTGGTCAGCATATAGTCTTCGAGTTTATCTATGTAATTGAGTACTTCGGGATTTTTAAATATCTGGTTTTGATCCCTGATAGATTGCAACGCATCCAGACTATTTAACCAGAGGTCGTAGTCCTCATTGTTCATATCGTCCGATACGGACTCCCATAGTTCATTCAATTTTGAAAAGTAAACATCTGCTGTTTTAGCATTTTCTTCCACATTGGTAATTATTGCCTGTGCTGTTTTAAGGAGTTCATCATGTGCTGTTAGTGTTGTTGAAACACTTTTCTGAACTTGGGTGGATATTTCCCCAACGGTTGATTGCTTTTTTCCATTAGTTAATATTAAATAAGCTTCATGGGTTCCTCCGAAGTGTTCATTGAGAACACGGTCAGCCACACGAACTTCATGGTCCTTTGCAAACCATTTAATAGGGTTATCATTAATCTCAATTTGCATGATACCAAATGCCGCAATTATCAATATAATGAGGCTTGCCGTAGCTATAAATTTTGCACGGTAATAAGTAAAGTCTCCTAACCAGCGTAAGGGCTTTGTTATGTTAAAATAATCTTTTTTAGTCCTTTTTTTATTTTTTGCGGCCACAACGGTCCCAAAATTATTCAGTGACTTTTCACTAAGCAGGCTTATATATGCCGGAATAAATACGATAGTGAGAAACCAGGCTAGCATAATGCCAAAAGCGACAAATAATCCAAAAGTTCTAACCGGGGGTATTGGTGTCAGGGCGAGTGAAGCAAACCCGGTAGCAGAGGTTACTGAGGTAAAAAACATGGGTCTAAATAAGTGGCCCATTACTTTTTCTAATGTTGCTCTACGATTTTTAGTCTGTTGATACAGATCAAAAAACTCAGATAATATGTGGACCGAATCGACTACTGCAATTGGCATAAGGAATATTGGAATCATTGAACTCATAATATGAACGGTGTTTCCGGTTCCAATGAGTAAGCCCATAGTGGATATTACGGTCGCCATAGCGATAATCATTGGAGCCGTTATCAATTTTAAATTTTTGAAAAAGATGAACATCAAGATGAAGATCATAATCATGGCCAAAGGAGCAGAAATTGCCATTTGTATAAACATCTCTACACCAAAAGTATCTTCAGCAACAGGAAGTCCGGTAATGTGATACTGCTCTTTCCCGGAATAATCCTCGATTTTTTCTTGTAGAGCAGACCTTACCTGATAGGCATAATCTTTTTTTGAGATGGGAATATATATAGCAAGAGCTTTTCCATCCTCAGAGACCAGGGTACCTTTTAACAATGGATTATTCATTGCCAGGTCACGAATTTTATGCGATTCTTCCCGCGTCTGGGGCGGCTCCTTCATGAGCCAGTTAAAACTAACTTGGCCCATCCCTGCTTGTTCTATGGCATCAACCGTGCCCGGAGCAAGTATATTTTGAGAAACGACATGCTTTTCAGGATCATTTGGATCTGATAATGTTTTTGCAAATTCGGTAAGTTCATGAACCTTCTTCAGGGTGGCTGGATTAAATACTCCATCCGGGTCGTTTTCATTTACGATGCCAAGAACCACCACATCCTGTAAATCGAATGTTTTTTTTACTTGATTATGAAATACCCTAACAGCTTCATCTTCTGAAAGCATATTTTCCGGGTCGGTATCCACTTGAATATTCATTATTAAGGCACCAAGTAATATGGTCATAATTACCATTAAGGCCGTAACTGTTTTTGGCCACTCAATAGAGTATTTTAAGAGAAGGTTGTTTTTGCTCATGTTATTTTTCCTTTTCACAAAAAAGCGTTTGCAGAGTGTTAATTAAAGTCAATATTTTTTGGTTTGAGATGCTGCTATATATATAGTTGGCTTCTTTACGGGAGCTAATGCATCCCTGGTTTCGCATGATATTTAAGTGTTGTGTAATATTTGCATTAGTTGTCTTGATCACTGATTGTAATTCACCTGCTGTTTTTTCTCCATCCCGAAGTTGACACAGGATCCTCAGGCGAACGGGATGCGACATTGATTTGAGCAGTGCAGCTACCAGGTCGACATTGTTTTCAAGATCCGTTTTCATTAGGTTCCTCCAATTAAGTAATTAATTAAATTCTAAAATAGACTGAACTCTAAGAGTTGTCAAGGGAAGTTGGTAATTATTTTAGAAACGATATAAACCATCCCTTAGTAAAGAGTGAAAGTGGATTGTGCTTGGATGTGAGTGTCCTAAACAGCCTGGGTCGGATCAAGAAAATTTACTGGTAAAATACATGGTTTAAGAAAACGTAAATAATCACTTGATTTGCAGAATGTAATGTCCAATGGGCTGGTAATACAGGTTTCATCGGTAATATCCACATACCTAAAATAAAAAGCACCTAACACTCCAATATCATCTGCGTTTTCAAATATTTGATAAGATCCCTTTTTTTAATTTAAAAAAAACACAAATAACCTTTGGTTTGGTACTGGTGTGTTAATATTAGAGACATTATAAAATATGTTTAAGCGAAAAATCCTCGAAAAACTGTTGAATTGGAAGGATTCATCAAATAGAAAGCCTCTTGTGTTAAGAGGGGCACGACAAGTAGGTAAAACCACGGTAGTAAATCTATTTTCTAAAGAATTTGAACAATTTATTTCACTGAATTTAGAAGATCCCCATGATAGGGATTTGTTCGAAGTTGAGGACTCTTTTGAGAACCTCTTGGAGTCAATTTATTTTCATAAAAAGAAAAAACAGGGAAACCAAAAAACTTTAATTTTTATTGATGAAATTCAGAATTCCCCTTTAGCTGTGGCCCAGTTACGCTACTTTTTTGAGAATCGACCTGATTTATATGTAATTGCGGCCGGTTCATTACTAGAAACATTGCTTGATACTCATAGCTCTTTCCCTGTTGGTCGGGTACAGTTTCTTGTTTTATATCCTCTTTGTTTTGAATTATAAGACAAAAGAGATTCGTGAAGCTTTAGTTGTATTAGAAAAAGCCTTTCTTTTTAGAATAGTACATCCTACTACTTCATGTGCACGACCTGTAATCCAAAACATGAAACGTTCTCCCAGGCTTCATTTATTAGATACAGGCCTCGTTAATTATTTCTCTGGTATGCAGGAGGCCCTATTCAAGAGTACGGATATTAATACTGTATATACGGGGAAAATAGCAGAGCATATGGTAGGGCAGGAATTATTATCTCTCAACAATTCTCCTCTGCATAACCTTGACTTCTGGGTAAGAGAAAAGTCCCAATCGAGTGCAACCGGTAGATTACGTTCATTGTTTCAGTTTATTGATGGATCTTCATGTGATGTTGGAATTCGTATTTATGGAGGCAAGTATTCTTTGGAATCAGAAAATACAATAGTAGGAAAACCGTTTCGATTACTAAATATACCCTATTATAATATTTCTAAATACAGAGAATATGTTGAGATGATAGAATAGGCCATTTGATGGGGAATGTATACTTCAAGGTAGAGGAAGTTCTTCTTCTTATAATTCTTTTTCTGCTATGAGTTTTACTCCTCTTATTTCTTCAGGAACGGTAGAACAAGTTCGTGCAGATTTTAAAGGTCTTGTTTAAGTCATTTCGCCATAAATAATTTCTTCACTATATATTTATTCCGAGTCTGAATTCGAGCCATATATATTCCGCTCCTTGCCAGAGTCCCATCGCTCCCAGTACCATTCCAGACAAAACTTGTTCCAGATTTATTGATATGTTTTACCAAATTACCAGCGCAATTGAATATACTGATCTGGGAAATTGGATCATGTGAGGACCAGGTAAATCCAGGCGCCTTGAAAATAAATTGATCTCGGGAGTCGACAACAATAGAAGCATTTTCATTTATTATGATTACATACCCCTCAGATTCATCCAAATCGATACCGTCTATACTGCTTATACGGACTTTTACGGTATTAGACACATCATTGGGTATCCAAGGGTAGCGGGCGCTCATAGTTGCGACAGAATCATTAATAAGTTTCCAGTCTCCCCCAGTTGAGTATTCTAAACGAATAAAATCATCCACTGCACCGGTATATCTCCACTTGATAACAAAAAATTTTCTAGCATAGAGGGTATCACCCTGTTCCGGTGCGGTTAATTGATAACTGGGCCGGATGTAATGGGTATCCAGCATAAATACCGAATCACTAATATCTGCTATATGTATCGAGTCATGACTGCGGACCCTGACAAGCGCTTGATTGCTGGGGACGATCGGTACTTTCCATTCGCAGCTACCGGTGTTCCCCGTATCCGAGACTATTGTTGACCATGTAGAACCGCTGTCTGGAGAAAACTGGATGTCTACCTTCGAGGCAAAAAAACGAGAGGTCCAGGAAATAGTATACTTAGAAAGTGAAATAAACCTTTCACCTCCGTTGGGTGAAATTAATGTTAAACTCGCTTTTTGAACACTGGAGGCATCTGCTACCATATATTGCGCATTACCGCTGGTTTTGTCTGGATCAAAATTAATCCAGCTGATAAGCAACCCTCCATCATTATCGGAAATCATATTTGGATACCTAAGATCGCTTTCAATATCATCTCGTACCGGGTACTTCTTTTCCCATTCATAATGGCCAGCAGCATCAATATGTTGCATATATATATTCGGATTAGCGTTTCCATTGGTTTCATCACTCCATGCGATATACAAACCTCCGGCATTATCTGAAGCCATGGCCCTGTTCGTACCCGTAGAATTCGCATATTTTTCAGTCATAAGGAGACCACCATAATTCCACTGCGACTTTCCTGTCACATCAATTTTTTGTACATACAAATGGCTATGATATGAATCAGCATCAAATCCCCAGGCAACAAATGTATTGCCGGATTGGTGCACAATCTCCCAATTGGCCGTCTGGTGATAAGCAAGTGATGAATCGATTATCTGGTTGATGTTGCAAACCTGATTGACATTACCAACATTGTTTATATGAAAAAGACCGCCATCTTCTTCCTGAACTAAAAAATAAGCTCCCCCAGCCCCATCGGATACAGGGGATGTTGCATATTTCATATACAGAGATGCATCTTGTTCACTAGTCCAGCTTGAATAATAGATATTGGTTATGTTGCATGTGCCACCGTTCCTGTGATCAAAATGCACCATTTGACCCATATTGCTTCTTCGTTCTCTAAGTGGTTCAAGGGAGATCATAGAGGTTTCCGACAGTACGCATATTGCATAGGTATTATTTTTATCTCCGGTAATGCCTTTTACGTACCAAGATTGTTGTAAGCGTTCTGAAAAAGCCAAAGTCTCAATTACTTCCGCTCCCCAAACGATTTCGCCCATATAATCTACAGCAACAGCCCAGACTGTATCTGACTTTTTATAAAGGAAAAAGCCATTAAATTCATAAGCCCTATACGCGCGTTCATCAATTATTTTCCTTTTCCATACCGTTTGACCTGCATCATTTACATACTGATAACCAATTGATCCGTTATTTGTTTCGTAGTAGGAAACGAAAAGACCTCTTGTTTCGTCCGCAGTTATTCTTATTATTTCATAATATGTGGAATCTTCAGGTTCGTCACTGGCCCTGGCCACGACATCATTCGGCCAGGTGAGTTCCCCATATTTATTTATATGTTGAATCCGGGCACCACCCGAATCACTATAAGCTATGTAAAAACCTTCCTGACCATCATGCACGATGTATCGTGGATGACCGGGTAAAGTATATCCTTCCGGCTCCCAGCCTTTTTCATGGGCAAAGAGATTGGGGTAAATCAATCCAACTAAAAAGAAAAACAAGTATTTCATACTAAAATCCGTTATTTATATATAAAAACTTTCCCTGTAATACCCATCTCCTATTAGTAAAATAGCAGGTATAGAGGTTAAAAATCGTGAATATTTTATGAAACATACCGATAACACCTAAAGGAGAAAATATTCCAAGATTTTCATTAAAACCTATCTACCTGCCACTATTATATGTGGAAAACAGGGTCGATCTAGAAAATATGTAATTTCTAATAAAAGTGGCTTAGATAAAATGAAAATATAAGTAGTTTCAGGAAACAAAAATCTCGTCAATTTTGGAAACTTATTAGACTAATTTAATGTCAGGCTATTACAGACCGCTTCAGAAATTAATTACATGATAGAAATAATGAAAATTTACTTGAGCAGGAAACAATGGAGGCCCTGGCAGAGGATATGGATTATGTTGGTTTGTCAAAGCCAGAAGCAGATAGCGGAGCTATTGAGGGGATAGTGCTGAAGTCAATAGCTGGTGTGATGGATGAGATGAGTATGGCTTTGCAGGGTTAGGTGGAGGGTATGGTCTGTTAACGCCTTTACCTCATTTGATTAAATGACTTGCAAAAAGGCTTAATACGCATATATTATGATACGGAACTCAGTATTAAGAGCCTTTATCTTTCCCTTTCGAGGATAATATCTGAAAATTACTTCTGTCACTTAGAAAAACCGAAAAATCCACATTTTCTCAGGAGAGAGGATATGCATAAACAGACCCCATTACTTATCACCTGCCTCTTAACCCTTTTGTGCTGCACCCAGGTTTTTGCTGCTCACCCCGCGGGAAAATTCATGGGCATTGAACTGGGTACCGTTTTTAACCTCAGCACCCGTCAGCCAAAGTCCGAAACACGCATAGATATGACCGATTTTATCAATAACGGCATGAACGGAGTGCTGCTCGGTGATCCGGCCAGCGGCTGGGGAGAGAAGGCCTATCACCACGCGCAGGCCATACAGGACTACAAAGAAGCGGGACTGCTGATTATCCACCGCTGTAACGCGGGTTCACTCAACGATGCTAAATCCAATGCAGCCAAACATGTGGGCTGGGGGGCCGATATTATTGAGATTGACGAGCCCCTGGAAGGTGGAAGCTGTGAGCCCAGGTCCTGGTTCAGCCAAGCCAATTACGCGGCGCTCAAAGCCTCCCTGCCGGCAAACATCCCGGTCATCGTGGCTGATGTGTTCTGCAACAGTACCATGTGGAACTGGGGCCTGGACGGCCTGATGCAGGAGGTATACGGAACAAACTTTTACCCCGCCTATTTTGATAAGGTGTACAACTGGAGCCAGGAAAAGAACAGGCCTGGCTATGTGTATGTCAACATCTTTAACCGGCAGTTGTATAACAAATGCGAGGTGCAGACCCCTGAGATGACCAGGCAGTGGGTGACCTATGGCTGGAACAAGGGGTTAAAAATTATCCTTTACAGTTTTCATCAGGACAAACCCGACTGGCTTAATTGCCAGGACGGCCTCATGGCCGGCACTGAATGGAGCGTCTTTTCTCCTATAGCAAAGGATTTAACCGCAGGGCAACGGGTCAAGTTTCACGAATGGCAGGATTTCAAGGTGGAAGACACGGAGGTCGATTCCATTAAAAATATCTCGGTGCAGGTACGCAGTGAGGAAGCCGGCCTTGCCCCCGGAAGCGTGGAATGTTATATGACCACTAACTATGCCGGTGCCTGGGACAAAACCAACGCCAATCCCGGTGGAACGGAATGGACCACGGTCCCCTGTAACTGCGACGGCAGTTCGGGAACCAAAGCTTGGCAAACCATCACTCTGAACAATGTGAGTGCAGGTTACCTGAACAAAAACATGGTCCAGTTCAAGATCAAGGATCTCTGTAACAGTTCTTTTTATACCGGCAACCGCTGGGACCGCCAGCAATACCCGGTCACCGTGCTGGTAAAAGACAGCACGAACCTTGCCTGGAGCAAACTGGTTAAAGCATCAAGCGAACACTCCGCCGCGTTGAACGCAGGCAATGGCAATGACGGTAATCTCGCAACCTTGTGGACCTCCCAATCAGAAGTAAATCCCTGGTACCAGGTAGATCTGGGCACCCCATACACCATAGGGAAAATTCAGATTATCCCCAGACGAGATGCAAGCATACCCGTGCAGCTTATCGACTACGAAATCCAGGCAGCCAATGACTCTTCCTTTTCTTCGCCGGTAGTGCTGGGAAAAAACCAGAGTGATTCTGTTGATGCCAGTGGGTGGACACTCGACTGCACCGACACCAACGCATACCGGTATATCCGGGTGCAGAAAGTCAGCACCGAGGCCGGCATACTGGTCCTGTCGGAATTACGGGTATTCGAAAAAGAGGCACCCGCCTCCATAGGCAGATATACGAGCATACCCGACGTTAGCGGCATAACGCTGATTGATCTGCAGGGCAGGGTTGTTATGGTGCTAGATAAAAATAACAATGAAGCAGTACTGTCACCATCCCTGTTGCAGAGCGACCGGTTTGCCTCTTTGCGAAGCGGAGTATATATCGCCCGCTACCGCAGTGGTGGTGTACTCTATAACAGAATGCTGGTCAGACAGTAAAGAAGGGCCTGGTGGAGCTTTTTGTTCCGCCAAGGCTATGCCGGACGGGTGGGAAATTCGAACTCCTGACCCCAGGGCTGTGCTCTACCAACTTCCATATATTTCAATAACTTACTACTGGGGTGGGGTGTCATGTGGTACCACATCTTGTCATTTTTAACCAATTTTTCGCGGCATGGGTAGGGGAGTATGAGACTAATAAGTATGTGTATGAAACCACGTTTTCAGCTACAACAAAGCCAGCTTTTTGGTTTGCTCGCAATTCAATTTCAGTTGTAGTCCTAATTAGCAGTCATAATTTTTAGTTTTTGGTATGAATCATCCACATGATTGAGGCTATTATAATCCATTACCCTTTCTCTTTCTTTTCAGGTTTAGAAAAGCCCTCGCCCCAATTATAAAAGCAATAATCGAAACAGTAATAATTACTAATTGTTTCAGCACTTGCGGGTATTGAGACTTTGGCTAGTAATTGCTTAGATGGATTCTATGGGACACCTTAAACAGAAACCACAACACGGCTGCTATAGGCTAGATTAAACTGGGTGATAAAGAAAATTGAGTACCTCAATTTATCGGAGTTTACCTATAAATAAAATGACCAGAAGGACCTTAATTTAACTGGAGAAGTAGGGCGAAAAAGATAAAAGCTTCAACTTTTCATTAAAAAAAGTTCGTTTTATTTGCTTTTTTAACATAAGCGGGTTATAATATTAATATGGATAAATCAGTTCGAAAATATTTAGCTTCCATTGGTGAAAAAGGGGGGCGTATTAGTAAACGGAAGTTAACTTCTGGGCAAGCCAGAGCAATGGTTAAAATCCGTGAAGCTAGACGGGCCTATCAGAAGTATTATTCGCAATGTTTCTGGTCGTATAGATCTGACCTGAAAATTTCAATTGAAGATGTGAAGTGGGTTGGGGAGCAGATAATGAAAAATGGCGATAGGGAAGCCTGGGTTATGGGAGCGAAATTATGCCGTTAACAGAAATTCAAAAAGAATTGGGTCGGATTTTAGCATTAAACCGAAGTGAGGATAGTTACCTGGCTGGAGGAGCCGCTATTCTTTCAGACCCCCAGACTAAGCGATATAGTCAGGATTTGGATTATTTTCATGACAGTCCTGAACGTGTGGTTTCTGCATATGAGGCGGATCGAAAAGTGTTGGAAGAAAATGGCTTCAAGATAAAGCAAGATATAAATCAGCTGGGTTATGTGCGAGTGGTAGTAAGTAGAGGTGACTTGGCGACTAAAATTGAATGGGCACATGATTCGAGTTGGCGTTTTATGCCGGTTATTAAAAGTAAAGACTTTGGCTATCAGCTTCATCCTATAGATTCAGCTACAAATAAGGTTTTAGCATTGGCAGGGCGGGACGAACCGAGGGACTTACTTGATACTATGTATGTTCATAAAGAAATTTTGGGATTAGGTCCTTTGGTATGGGCCGCAACCGGAAAAGATCCTGGTTTTTCTCCGCTATCATTAATGGAGTTATTAAAACGCAGGGGTAAAATTCGTCCAGAAGATTTGAGCAGATTACATCTTTCTGAAATTCCAAATATTCAACAATTAAAAATGGAATGGATAGAAGCAATTAAATGTGCTGAAGTTTTTATTCGTTCACGTCCGATAGAAGACGTCGGATGTCTTTATTATTCAACTCTGCGCCAGAAGTTTGTTGACCCTGGTGAAAAAGACATCGGAGAAATTTCCCTTCACTTCGGGAAGCCCGGTGGGGTTTTGCCAAATATACTTGAAGAAACTTAGGCTTGTGATAATATAAAGCCCATTCCGTTTTATTTCCCTTTTTTCCATAGCAAATAAGGGAGCCTATGGTTCAAAGCTAAAGGATTTTTTTGTTTGACACAGAAACGTCTAACCAGTGTGGACTGACAGACTTGCCTTGCTAAAAAATGCATGCCCATTGATTGGGGTAGAGCCTTAGTTTTTTTGGTGAAACGGAATGGTGGAGCTTAGGAGATTCGAACTCCTGACCCCAACGCTGCCAGCGTTGTGCTCTACCAACTGAGCTAAAGCCCCATTCCGAGTCTAAAAGTAGTATCAAAATTTTAAAATTCAAGCAAAATTAGCAGGTATTGGACAGGAAATATGCCGGAATTCCAAAGTAAATCGAAACATTTGGCAGAGGCTTTTTTATATTACTTCCACTATTAAAACTATTCAGAAGCTGGCTAAAATGAAAAAATCATCTCAAAAACTAAACTCTTTCTTTGAAAGATATGTGGCTTTTGCTGAAAAGTCTCCTCTTACGATTATTTTGATTGCTCTGGTGGTTGCCGGGCTTGCAATTATTCCAATCTCAAAGATCAGACTGGATGCTGCCCTGGATAAACTCCTGCCACAGGATACGCCCACTATAAAAGCCATGAAAGAGACCAACAAGCGCTTTGGCAGTGCTGACCTTTTTATGATAGCGATTCAAATGGATGACCCCATTGAAATCGCTAAGGTGCAGGATGAAATCAAACAGGAGATGGAAAAAAACTGGGAGGATGTGCTTTATGTTCAGGTGAATCGGGATAATTCTTTCTTTGTCAAACATGCTTTGCTCTATCTGCCGGTTCCTCATCTCGAACATATTGTAGATAACCTCACCGATATCCAGATGGAACTGGGAGTTGAGAATACTCCCTTTATGACTGACCTTCTGGAAGATGAACCCGGAATGAAAGAAGAACGCAAATGGTTTGATGCTTCTCTTCCCCAGGAACTCGGACTGCCTGACGAAGCTGCGGAAGCTTTTGCCAGTTTTTTTAAACCAAAAAAATCAGAAGACGCTGAAACGAATGCACCTGAAAAGAAGAAATTCAATCCCAAGGCCGGGCTTCCCGATTCTATGCAGAACCGACTTATCGGCAGGCATAAAGACGGAACGGTAAATGGAGTGGTCCAGGCAGCACTCAAGTATCCGAGTTCAAATACAGACTATGTAAAAGAGGTGATTGCCCGAACCAACAAAATGCTGGCTCCTATCAAAGCCCGTTACGGTGATAAAATTGATGTGGGTGTTGAAGGCTCTTACAACCAGCTACAAGACGTAGCGTCTCTGGCTATGAACGGTGTGGTAGCAACAATCATATCCCTTGTTCTTATTGTTGCAGTTATCATTATCTTCTTCCGTAGTATCGGGGCGGTCCTGGTTATTTTACTGCAGGTAACCATCACCTGTTGCTATACGCTGGGGGTCGCGGGTATGGTGTATGGGCGGCTCAACCTGTATACGGTTTTTGTTATTGCAATACTCCTCGGGATGGGCATTGATTACTCAATACATGTAATGGGACATGCTCAAAAGGCCGCCAGGAAAGGAAGCTCCTGGAAAGACGCCTTTACGCACACACTCCAGGTACTGTTTCATCCCATGTCTTTAGCAGCTATAACGACTATTGCCGGGCTGCTAACGCTCTTGTCTGCCGAATTTGTGGGCTTCTATGAGTTTGGGGTGATAGCCAGTGTTGGTATCTTCTTTAGTATCCTATCAGCCATGTTTTTATTACCTGCTCTGGTGTTTCTGTTTCAAAAAGGTAAGGGGATTCCTGTTTTAGCCTGGTTTTCACTTCCTGTACATCAGCCAAAGAGTTTGCTGCCCTCCTTTTTAAAGGTGAATGATTGGCACCGTGTGTTAAAGCCGGGTGTGGTAGTGGTGATTGTATTAGTGGCGTTTTTGACTATTTTTATTCCACAGGCAGACTTTGAACATGATTTCCGTAATTTAAGAGATACCCGAAAAAGCTATGACAGTAAACGTCATACCGGAGTTGCTATTCAGAGTAAACGGAAATCTAGTCAGCCCGTGGTGGCCCTGGCCAAAGACCCTAAGACTCTCATTGCTCTCCATGATACCCTTTTACATCGTTTGACGGTAGAGAAGGATCCTATATTGAGGAGCTTCCTGACGTTGACCACCTTTGTACCTGCAGAGGGAGATCAGGAAGAACGGGTGGAAGTAATTGAAGAAATCGCGGATCTGATTAATGCCCGGGTGTTTAGTCGTGCCCAGGGTGAAGATTCTTCCATGATACATTTATTGCGCAATATGACAGATATAGAGGCCTTTACCGCTGAAGACATCCCCCCCTGGGCTTTACGGCTGGTACAGGAACGGGATGGCTCCTATGGGCGCATTGCTTTTATCTATGGGGGGTTCAAATCTTCAGACGCTTTAGAAGCCGCTAAATTCCAGGATCGGTACGGGACGTTTCATTTGAATGGCGAAGATGTTGTGCTGTATTCATCGAGTTTTATTTATGCGGATATTATCCGTATGGTCAAACAAGACAGTCGGAAAATGGCATGGCTGATATCCCTGATTATAGTATTAACACTTACCCTTACCCTGAGAAGCTGGAAACTTATTTTGATAGCCGTACTCGGTCTTGGTGCAGGGGCTGTGGCGATGGTCGGGCTGCTTGGGCTTACCGGGGCTAAATTGGGGCCATTTAATCTGATAGTGATTCCCACCATTCTTGGAGTAAGTATTGATTCTATTATTCACCTGACCATAGCTTATCGCAGATATGGAGAGAAAAAACTTAATGACCTTTTCCTTGTAACCGGTTCTTTGGTTACTGCCTCTGTAGTTACCACCCTGGCAGGATATGCGGGAATGTTGTTTACCACGCACCAGGGGATAGAAACTATTGGAATCCTTGCAATTATTGGTTTCTCTGCCTGTCTGGCGACCGCCTTATTTTTAACACCCTGGCTCTCTATTAAGCTTAAAGTGAAATAATGTATGCATTATCTGAAATGTTTTAACCTTGTGGGTTATCGATGAATAGAATGGTATTGATTATTTCACTTTTAGCGGTTTTAGTTGGTAATGTCCTTGGCTTTGGAAAGTTCGAGACGAAAGTTATAGCCTCGGTTGCGCACAGCCTTCTTACTCCCCATTCACAAGAAATAATAGCTCGGATAATAGGGAATGATGGAGTACTTCCTGATGTTGCTCAATGTACCGATACCCTTGCAGAACGGCTTCCCTATACGGCAGCCTGGCATTTTGTGGATATCCCTCTTAGGGGCACTGGTTATTTGCCGGATGTACATGACAAACAGGAAAACGCGGTGACCGTGCTTAGAAATTATATAAAGATTCTCCGTCATTCTGCTACTATGGGCGAACAAAAAAAAGAGGCTCTGACCTGGATCATAAACCTGGTGGGGGATCTCCATCAGCCCCTTAAAGTGGCTGAGGATAATTACCAGCATGGAAAAAAACTTGTAGTGCATTACCGGGGATCCACTTTTAGTTTGCATGACCTCTGGGATTTTGCCCTGGTTTCGTCCCATTACAAAACACCAAAAATTTTAATTTCTGAGATGTCCTATATGATGAATGAATCAGACTCGATGTATTACCAGAATACAACGTTCCTTGATTGGGTAAATGGGACCCTTAGAACGGCAGCGGGGTGCTACCTGGTAGATGGTGATACTATTGGGAGTAGTGATATAAATATGATTCCGCCTTCATACAGTACGAAAAGCATTTTGTTAATTAAAAATCAAATTAAATTGGCCAGTATCCGTCTGGCCTGGCTCCTTAACCAGACCCTTGATAGCGAACCTTTGTTTGCTCCCCTCAAATACAACTGGAGTGCTGAGGATGATTATTATCATGGTTCTATCTGCCCTATGGTGAGTAAGATTAAGCCACAGAATATGAAACATTCTGATATCCCGCCCCGGCATTTGAATATGCACAAAGCATGCGAGAGGTCAGTCAGAAGTTTTTAATAATTTCGTGATCAAAAAGAAAAAAACTCACCGCAAAGGCGCAAAGGACGCAAAGTTTTCGCAAAGAGTATTGAATATTAAAATAGATTCTATAGCAAAATTTGTGGGGTAACTACAACTAATTGGTTTTGTTTTAGTTTCTCTCAAATTTTACTGAGGAACCTTAAAAAATAAAGAAAAATTACTCATAGTATTTATTAGATGAGATTTTTTTTCCTTCTTCTTTGCGAGTCCTCTGCGCTCTTTGCGCCTTTGCGGTGAAAATGTTAAGCTTTAACTGGTACTTGCTCAAGTATTTCTTTACATCCTGGATGTTCAGCGTCTAAGGCAATGCCTTTTGCAGCAGCTTCTTCAGCGGCGGAAAAATTGTCGCGTTTACGGTTTACCGCGGCCATAATGTATTGAGAGGTAGCGAAAAAACCGCCGGCGGGATGGGACCAGATTATCTGTCGGTCCGTGTCTTTCAGAATTTGGTTCGCAATTGATTCCGCTTCTTCGAGATTACCGAGTTCAAGTTCACAAAGTGCCTTTGTCAATAGGGCGGGAAAGCTCCTGTTTGCTTTGGAAATGGATTGAACAGCTTCCTTGAATTGAGATTGCTTCCGGTAAAATTCCGCTTGAAGTGTCTCCCACTCTCCGGTAAGGTCAGGGAGGTTGGCATGTATCCATTGCAATAATTCATTAAGGTCCTCTGACTTCTCTGCCAGTAAGAGGGTGGAGCCAAGGACAAAATAGGGAGCATAGAGGTTTTCTGCACTCCGGTCGGCATTGGGATCAATCTGGATTACTGTTGGCTTGCCATCTTGATATATCCGGGCTTTTAATGTTTTAATAGTTTCTTCATACTTTCCTGAAATGTTTGAAATTTCTCCTGAAAGAGCCAGTAATTGGGTAGAATCGGGCCATTTCTTTAAGCCTGTCTCAAGGATCTCGGCGGCAGTAGCTGCGTCCCGCTGAAGAATGGCGTATTTTAAACCTCTGAATATACCCATAAATTCAACATTGTCCTGTTCACCTGCCTCTTTTGCAAATTTGAGCGCTTCCTGGTATTTACCTGCGCTCCAGTAAATGTCTCCTGCGAGGGAGCGTGCCCCTCCACTGGTTTCTCCTGATTTTTCAATAATGCTTATCGCTTCTTCATGTCTGCCCAGTCTGCTCATGGCATGTGCCACGAGGATGGATGCATGACTTTGAGCCTGGTCGGTTTCTTGCAGAGCTTTGTAGGCTTCCAGAGCAATTTCCTGCTCGTTAGACTGAGCAGCATGCATACCCATGTAATAATAAAATTCGGGTCGTTTAGTCTCTTCTACTTTGTATCGCCTTTTCCATGCTCTTTGGACAAAAATTCTTGCAGATCGCGTCATGCCATTTTTATTGAGCATCTCTGCCAGGGCTACGTCCTGCATGGGATCCTTGGCACCCATCAAAACCAGGGAAATAAGCTTGCGAACCGCACTGTTTTGGGTGAATGCCTGGATGTATTTTTTGTGGTAATTCCATTCACGTCGGAGAAGGTCGATGTTAGCGGTTTGAAGTGCCGTTAAACAAAAATTAATGTGATAATCAGGGACCTCTGGCTCAAGCCGTAATGCTCTTTTCTGATATTCTAAAGAGCGTGCTTCTTCTCCCTCTTGTAATGAAAGGATGTTTCCATACAAGCTAAGCGCTTCAGCATATTCAGGCGCATTTTCCAAAGCTATGGAAAGCAGGGTCTCGGCCTGTATACGCATTCCTTTTACCTGAAAAATTTTAGCCAGATTGGTATTTGCTAAAGGATGACCAGGAACCTGTTTTAATACTTTTTTATTGGCCTGTTCGGCGGCATTCATATCGCCCATAGCTTCAAGGATATGTCCGTACAGTGAAAAGGCATCCACATTGTTTTTGTCAATCTTAATTATTTCTTCCAGATAGGATTTTGCTTTGTCATTCTCATGCAGGAAAAATGAATGAAGGGCCGCTTCCATAAGCAGGTCGGTATTTTCACTTTCGTTTTGCAGGCATTGGTTAAGAATGAAAAAATTAAACCGGAGTTGTTCTGGGTTAATGGCCGGGGGATGATGAAGGTTGCCGAATTCCGGTGGAGTAAAAAGAAGTCCTGAACCTTGAGTCAGGTTACTGCCACTTTTAAACCGTTGGCTCATTTCCAGTTGAGCTGAACCCTGGGGATCCAGAGAAGTATATTGCTCAAGAGCTTCAAAACATAATTCTTTGTTTCCTTGTTTCCATAAATTAATGACTCTGAATTTCCAGGCTTCAGGATTATTTTCTAATTCTTTAACAGCTTGTTCACTGTAATCAGTTGTCCCTTTGGGTAAATCATAAAAGCAATTAATCCAGGAGAGCTCCAAAAAAGCTGGCGCGTAGGGTGATTCACCTGAGGCTGCTGTAATGAGTTTTTTAACCCCTTCATTGACTTTTTCAGGATTATCCTGCAATCCACCATGATAAAAATTAATGATTCCCATTAAAAAATACTGTTCCTGGCTGGTTTTGTCCGCAGGAATTGCGCTCAGTTTCTTTTTAATTTTTTCGCGGATTGTCTTTTCCGGCCACTGTCTGGATGCAGGCCCGGAATCTACAGATATAAGCGACGTGTTCTCTAGAATTTGATGAGATTTTGAAGGCGAAGCCTTTTTATGCTTTTTTTGACGTTTTTTGCCCATGTTTTTTAAATCTTCCCTTTTATGATTTCCTGTTCTGTAGCTAAATATATTCATTTTCCAGAATGTTTTTACTTAAAAGCAGTAAAATGTGATCAAGATCACTTTTCTTTGTCCTTTTTTGGTGGTATAATATTAGAAAGAGGTATTTCCTTTATTAAAAAGAAAACCGGGAGCTGAAAATGGAATTTTTTGAACGCTTCAATGCAACCATCAAGAAACTTTTTGGGAACGACGGACAGGAAATTGAGAGTTCCTTTTTTAATCACGCAAAATCTGAGGCTCCCTCCAATGTTACCAAGGGAAAAAAGAAATCAAAAAGCCTTGATGAGTCTCTTGTGCGTTTAGGAGATACATACCTGCATCTCAAACATTATGATTGCGCAATGGATTGTTTTAGAGAAGCCGTTCGTATCAATCCCGACAATACTATGGCTTATAACAGGTTGATTGTCATTCCTTCTTATTTACTGGAAAGCAAGACAGGGTTTCCCCAGCGGCTGCCTATGGTAAATGTAAATGATAAATCTCAAATGATACTTTTATCTCTGAACGACACCTTTCGTCAGACTTTTGTGGGAGGTTATGTTATTCTTTCCCGCGTTGTATCCAGGCTCTCTGAGAGGAAGCTCCGCGGTGTTTTTAAAATAATTCGAAATCTGAGTGGTGATTATTTTTTGAAGCATAGCGGAAGGCTGCGTGATCATGGTGTGATTAAACATAAAAAGTCTACCTATGTTTGGATGATAAATCATTGTTATAGTAAACCGGCTGTCTCCACAGAAAAGTGTCCTGTACTCATAATCATGACCCGTAAAGAGTTCCATGCATTAAAGGTATTGTTACACAAAAATCTTTTTGCGGACAAATAATTGAACGTAGCGTCTTAGCGTCTCTGAGGTATTTTTTATTCTTTAAAGAAAGCCCGTTTAGCAGTTTTCAGTAGCACATAATTTGGAATGATACGGATAACCAGATTGCGAATTGCGCAACCTATCCATGAACTCATTTGGGCAAACCTTCCCAGCTGATGGGCATAGTACTGAATTTTTCGAACACGGTTTTTTTCTCGTGAATCAAATTTACTCAGACCGGAAAGCAGGGTAGAGCTGAAATTCAGATACTGAGAAATACGGGCCGCGTCTTCGATAGCCAGCCCGGCTCCCTGGCCGAAATTAGGTGTTAGCGCATGGGCCGCATCTCCTATTAAGAGAATACGTCCGTTAATCCAGGAGTTGAGGTACACATTTTGGATATCATCAAATAGAATATCATTGGGATGATGGATCTGTTCTAAAATTTCGGGGACGATTCCGCCAAAATCTGCAAATTGAGACTTTAGCTTTTCGACCTTTTCCTGGCCGTCATAATTTAATCCTGGTTGTGAATTAAAGGTTCCATAACAGCCAATGGTTCCGTGCCGTAAGGGGACTATACCAAAACGTTTTCCCCGGCCCCAAAGCTCAAAAGCACTATTAGGTTCAATTCCTTCAACCTGCCGGGCTAAGAACCGCCAACAGGAATACCCTGCATATTGGCGGATGTTTTTGCTGAAAAACATACTGCGAATTTGAGATTGGATTCCGTCTGTACCAACTACCAAGACATAGTTTCCCTGGGAACCATCGCTAAAAGTAACCTCTACATCTGTGTCCTTATTTTGGATGTCCTGTATTGTAGTATTCATCCAAATTTCTCGTTCACCCAGATAATGAGAAAGTGCTTTTAAAAGGGTACCTCTTGGGATAGAAAGATTGGGGCAATTTTTTAAAGAAATACGGGAAAGATTACAACGGGCAAGTGTCTTTCCCATATGATCAGAAATGCAGGCAAAGTTTATTTCTGAGGCGTGTTTTTGAATTTCGGGACTCAGACTCAAAGCCTGAAGGGACTTAAAAGCCCTTGAGTCAAGCACAATACCTGAACGATTAGGGCCAAAAGTTTCTTTTTTTTCAATAATATCACAATCAATGCCAGTTTTTTTTAAAATAATGGCAAGGGTCAGTCCGGCAATACCTGCACCGACAATAAGTACTTTTTTTTTGGGCTCTGACATTGTTGAAAATTATTGCTTAATGATATTATATCATTTTTTTATAGCAGTCGAAAAGTATAATCTTTCGAAAACCACCTGTTTGATACTTGTTTTTACAAAAAAACAAATATTTAAAGGGTATAAACCCCAAACCCCAAAAGGAGCTAATTATGAGTTTAATCGAAAAAATGGTCGGCTTCGTCAACTGACTGAAAATTGGGAATTATAGTCACAATTTTTGTGTTTTCAAGTATTTCCATTACCATTTTTGAGGGATTGATAAAGGCCAGGGTCCCATTTTTACTTTTTACTCGTTTGTACAAATTTGAAAGAAGACCTATTGAAGATGAATCCATTTCTGTACATTCATTTAAATC
>JADFYW010000059.1 GCA_015232855.1 Fibrobacteria bacterium | reverse complement strand
CATTCGCTCTTTAAAAGACCTTGGAAACCAGAGAAGAGTATGAATGCCAAAGAACAGGAACGTTCCCAAAAGCAGAGCGGTCATTCCCCAGAAGGTGTAAAATAGCATTGGATAGGTCTCTCTGTCGTTATGAGTGGCATGAGTCAGGTAGCCAGTAAATTTCTTGGTGGCTTCCGGGTGGCATTTACTGCAAGTTTGCACAATATTTGAACTACTTAAAGTTGAAAGTGAATCATGGGGAGGCAGTATATTGTGTGATCCATGACAATCTGCACATTTGGCGGATTTTGCATAACCAAGGTTGAAACTCTTCCCATGATAGGTTTCAAAATAAGTCTCTGTCAGTTTTTCGTGACAATGGCCACATTGTGATACCATTTCCTGGCGGAAATCGAGATTAGAAACTCTTTTGATAGTGTGCGATGAATGGCAGTCGTTACAAGCAGGGAGTTTTTCTTTCGCATCGGGGTTAAACTCGGGACTGTGAATGCTTAGGCGATACTTGTCATAAATACCCTCATGGCACTTTGCACAGGTATGAGAGATGTTGTTGGGATGAACTGTAGAAAGACTATCGGTATGAGGAAGCTCCATATGGGCCGTGTGACAGTCGGAACATACCGCTGTTACTAAAAGTCCGCTTTGTTCAAGGGCTTTTCCGTGGATGCTCATATTATACTTTTCGACCATCCCGTTATGATCTTGGTCTTTTATCCTTATGGCTGCTTTGTTTCCGTCTTTGTGACATTTGCTGCAGAGTTTCGGGATGTTGGCCCTTGCAATAGGGGAGTGTTTGGTTGTTTTGAGGTGAATATCATGAGTGCCATGGCAGGTAATGCAGTCCGGAGCATCCGGATCGCCTGCCAGGAAAAGTTTTCCGTGTACACCTGCTTTGAATAATTTGGCAGGTTCTTCGTGACAACTGCTGCAGTCAACTTTTTTTGTTTCTTCGCAGACAGGAGTGTGAGAAAGGTTTACATCTACGTGGCACTTTACACATTGCAAGTCCTCATGGGCTGAGCCACTAAAGTGTTCTTTATTTATATAGAGATATTTTACCGAGCCGTCATCCTTCGTGACTGATAATTGAGAATCTGCGTGGCAACTCATGCAGTAGGCGTCTTCAAAGCTTGGGACTTTTTTGCCTTGGACTTCAGTTTTGATTTTATGAGGGGCATGACATTCGATACATACAGGAAGTTTGTGAGATTGTTTCCAGAGCTTTCCCTTAATTACCTTTTTGTGGACCTGCTCAATAGCGGCGTGGCACTGCATACAGGTTTTAGAGATGTTTTTACGGTTAATGGAAGAACGAGGGTCTGCATGATTCCGTATTTCATGACTCATGTGACAGCTCACACATACGGCTGTTACCTTCAGACCACTTTCAAAAAGTCCTTTGCCGTGAATAGACATGGAGTATTGTTCCACCATATTGTGCTTGGAAATATCATGGTGTTTAATCATTTCGCTACCCTCTTTATGGCATTTACCACAGGTAAGGGGGATATTCATGGGGTAGGTAGGGGAAGCAGGATCCTTTGAACTGCGCATTGCGTGCTTACCATGACAGGTTACACAGCTTGGTGCATAAGGATCTTTTTTCTTCACGGCAGCGTAATGCAGGCCCGCATAATACCCTTTTGCTGCACGTTTGTGGCAGGGTTTACATTCCGCCGGCTTTAAGTTTTCATCATGATCAGGGTCTGCGTCTCTATGGCAGCCGACACAGGATTCTTTGCCGTGTACTGAATTGTAAAACTTTTTTTCGGGAACAAATAAGCCGCGTCTCGGTGGGTCTACTTCTGTTATGATTTCAGGGTCTGAATGGCAATCAAAACACTCCTCCGGACTGATTTTTTCACTGGCTGCTGTAAAAGCGGGAATAATTATTAAAAGAAATATGAAACAGCTTATAAGCCTTTTACTAATTCTAAAATCTATTAACATCCTTTTATAAACCTTTATCCAAAAAAGTTATTCCATTCGGCAATCATGATAAGTGCAACCAGAAGTAAACCAAATGAGAAAGCACTTATTCCGAATATCCTGATAAAAATAGAAAAGAATCTGTTTGTTTTGGGTACAGAATGTTTATCCAGTTCTCCAGCCTGAACTAATCGTTCATATTCAAGTGGATGTTCTTCTTTAAACTCTTCTTCTGACATATTTCCTGAGAAAATAACAGGGTCCATGGGGAACTTGGAAGGCCGCAGGTGCACATTAAAAAAGTGTACAAGGAAGATAATACACGTCGCCAGCAGAGCCTCAATAGAGTGGATGACGGTGGCTAAGTTAAAGACCCAGCCGGGTAAAAAGAGGGAGAAAAAACCCGAGAACCAGAGGAGGAGACCTGTAGAGCCAATAACGGTGACACCCCAGAACTCTCCCCAATAATCAGCTTTGTCCCAATACGTCCACCTATCAAAGCGGGGGCGGGGTCCAAGGAAAAGAAACCAACGGACATGGGCAATTATATCCTGGATATCTTTCCATCTGAGCATCATTGAATCAGGACCAAAAATACTCTTGAGAGAAGGCAGGCGTTTGGCTTTTATCAGCATGTACACCAGCCAGCCAAGATGTAAAATCACATAAACTCCGGTGAGTACCGCACAGAACCGATGTATAAATCCTGCTACCTGGTAACCCCCTATAAAATCCATTATGGTTTTGGCCCAACCTGAATGAGCATATTTAAGGGGAAGGCCCGTTGCCGTAAGACCAAGAAAACTGATGATAACTAAAATATGGGTAATACGGTGGTATAACGGATAGCGTTGAAAGTAGCGTTTCTTTTTAGGTGGACGCATGGTTTGCCGGGACGTTCTATGTTTGGCATGATGCAGAAATTCTCTGATAAACCACAAAACGGTGTGGACCATAAAGGCAAACAATGTTGAGAGCAGTAAGGTCGTCATGAGAAACCAGGCCCAGTACAGCGAAGGGTTACGCTCTTTATCCCGGTGATTGGCGTGTGTCAAATATTTGGTAAAGTTTTCATTGGCATCGGGATGACATTTTTTACAGGTTTCTACAATGTTTACTTTACTCAGTGTTGACAGAGAATCACTTTGAGGGAGAATACTGTGTGAGCCATGGCAGTCATGGCATTCTGCGGTTTTACTGGGTCCAAACTCGTGGACCTTTCCGTGGTAGGTTTCAAAGTAGCTGTCTGTAAGCCTTTGATGACAATTGCCGCATTGTTCAATCATTCCCTGGCGAAAAGCAGATTTATCAACACGTTTAATGGTGTGCGACGAGTGACAGGAGTTGCATGCCGGTAGTTCTTTTTTTGTGCTGGTATTGTACTCTGGACTGTGAATACTCTGCTTAAATTTTTGTTTGATACCAAAATGACATTTTGAACAAGTAGTGGCAATATTTCTTGAATGCGTTAGTGACAAGGTATCTGATGAGGGAAGTTCTTCATGCGAGGAGTGGCAGTCGGTACATACCGCAGTAACCAAAAGACCGCTTTTATCCAGGGCTTTGCCGTGAATGCTCATTTCGTATTTCTCCACCATATCAGGGTGAGAGTGATCTTCCAGCCTGATAGCCGCCTTTTTACCATTTCGATGGCATTTGCTGCAAAGTGTAGGAATGTTGGCGCGGAAAATGGGAGAGGTGATATCCTCTTTAAGTTTGATATTGTGGGTACCGTGACAACTGATACAATCGGGAGCATCCGGGTCTTCTTTGCTTGAGAGATTGCCATGGACACTGAGACTAAAACGATCGGTTTCATCTTGATGGCAGCTGGCACAATCGACTTTTTGCGGTTGCTTACATACCGGTGTGCGGGAAAAGTCGACATCTACATGGCACTTTACGCATTGGAGATCCTGGTGTGCAGAACCTTCAAAGTGGTCTTTATTTATCCATAACGACCTGGTGTTATTATTGTTGTCGGTGACTGTAAGTGAGGAGTCGGAGTGACAGCTCATACAATAGGCATCGTCAAAACTGGCAACACCTTTCTTTCCTTTTTCGTCAGTTTTAATTTTATGAGGCGCGTGACATTCGATACATACAGGTGTTTTATGGGCCTGTTTCCAGAATTTCCCTTTGATGACCTTTTTATGAACTTTTTCAATTGAGGTATGGCAGTCCATACAGGTTTTTGAAATGTTTTTACGATGTATTGAAGAACGTCTGTCGGTATGGGGTAAAATTTCATGACTCATATGACAGCTCACGCATGTAGCGGTTACTTTTAAACCACTTTCGAACAAACCTTTACCGTGGATAGACATTGAATAATGTTCTACCATACTTGTTTTTGAAATGTGGTGAAACTTTATCATTTCACTACCCTCTTTGTGACATTTGCCACAGAGGAGGGGTATGTTCATAGAATAGGTGGGAGAGTAGGGGTTTTTGGAACTGCGCATATCATGAATACCGTGACAAGTTGCGCATGTAGGCGCATAGGGATCTTTTTCTTTAAACGCTTTATAATGCAGGCCGGAGCGGTATTTCCGGGTGGCCGCTTTATGACAGGAATCACAAGCTGCAGGTTTTAATTTGCCGTCATGATCCGGATCTGCATCTCTATGACATACGTTACAGTCTTCTTTACCATGTACCGAATTGTAAAATTTCTTTTCGGGAATATAGAGCCCTTTGTTGGGCGGATCAACTTCGTCTGCAATTTCGGGATCGGAGTGACAATCAAAACATTCGTCCGGCTTAAAAGCATGACTGCTTAAGAGGGCACCAAAAAGCAAAAAGAAAAGAATGTATATTGCGCGTTGCGGCTTATGGGATAGGGTATTAATTAACTGCATACAAAAGATGTTAAGAGATGAAAGGGGTGACGGATTCTGTATAAGCTTACAGAAAAGTAATTTATAGGCATAAACCCCCACCGGGAGAATTTTGGCATTGTTCTCCCCAAAACAGATAAATTATTTAAACAATTGCCGTTTAGGCAAAAGAATCTTCAAACGGGAACAACAATAGCAAAAAATGAAATTATGTAAAGTGAATTCCTTTTAATTCCTATTTAAATACTGGATTGTTTATAAAACCTATATAAACTATAGGAATAATGGAGAAGCGTCATTTGGTTGAATATTTTTTATTACTATGAAAACATAACATTTGTATTTTACAAAAGTTACATAGTCGCGGGGTGCAAATTATTTTTATTTGTTTCCTGTTTAGTTCTAAAATCCGGAGGACATGTATGGCAGCTCAGATCACTGAAGAAAAAATTGCGAGAGATACATTGGAGAGGTATTCAGGCTCTGATTTTGATCTTTTTCAGCCACAAATTCTTCTCACTAATTTCCCTCATTATGTAGACCATTTTTCTAACCTCTGCGCGAGTCCGGTCTATGAGGGGTCCCTCATGAAAGCCTGTCACTGGAAAAAGCGGGGCATCAGTATACTTGATTATAAAGTGGGCTCACCAGCGGCTGCACTGGCTATTGATTTACTTTCTTTTGTGAACCCCCGGGCATGTTTGATGTTGGGCATGTGTGGTGGATTGCGGAAACGTTATAAAATAGGGGATTATTTATTACCTGTAGCGGCCATTAGAGGGGAGGGGACGTCCGACTTTTATTTACCCCCTAATGTTCCCGCAATGTCAAATTTTACTATCCAGAAAGAATTGTCTGAGGTAATGGAAGCTGAAAATAAGACCTGCCATGTTGGTATTACCCATTCGACAAATATCCGTTTCTGGGAATTTAACCAGGAATTCCGGAGTCAGCTTCTTGCAGAGAAGGTACAGGCTATTGAAATGGAGTGCGCTACTTTATTTGCCGCAGGATATAAAAGAAAAGTTTCAGTGGGTGCGTTACTCCTCATTTCTGATAAGCCCCTCAAGCCTAAAGGGATAAAAACCAAAGAAAGCTCAAAAAGATTAGCCCAACAATTTACGTCGGAACACATTGATTTAGGGATTAAGGTTTTGAGCTCTGTACGGGATAAACGTTCCGGACTATTCTACAAAATGCGTAACGCTCTTTAAAATTTGGGCTTAGCGTTTTACAAAGTAGGCGATGGTATGAGCCAGGCTAAGACTGGTAAATAAAATTGCTGCAATAATCAGGCTTATTTGAGCTAATTGGTGATTACTCCATACAAAAGCCAGCAAACCGCCAACCCATGAAGCTGCACTCAGGATAAAAGCACTTATCATACAGCTTTTACATACACCCAGTTTTTTTGAAAAATGGGTAAAAATGGAGTTTTCACAATTACTACAGGCCATATCTACTCTTTAAAAAACAAATCGGATTTCCTAAAAGCCACTTTTATTGATACAAATCAAAGTAATTTTCTAAAACTCCATTATACTAAGGGTATATGGCATTCCTTCCTTACCTCTGTAGAACTATTTTTGTGGGCTCTTTCCTGGGATCTTTAGGAATTCTGCTATCAGGCTGTCTTTCTTCTAATGATGCTGACCAGGAACAGATCTCCAATTATTCTGATAGTGCGTCGATTATCTTCCAGGAGATAGAAAATACGATATTGATTCCTAAATGCAGGGTTTGCCATTATGGAATTTACGCGCCTCACGGGTTAAGTTTCTCAGAAGATTCAAGTAGAACCGATTTAAAAAACACATTCAGCAAAAAAGTACCTGCACTTTTATTAATTGCCCCCGGTCAACCCGACAGCAGCTACCTTATCTGGAAGATTGAAGGGCGAAGCGAAATAGAAGGGGCTCCCATGCCCAATTTGGCCCTGCCACTTTCACAGGAGGATATTGACTTAATAAGAAAATGGGTTCTCTTTCTGGGGCTATTTTGAGTTATACCTGTTTAACTAGTATCTGTTCAAAAGAGGCTTTTCAATTAGCCACAGAGTGCACAGAGAACGACCCGCACGATGCGGTAGGTGTCACCAAAAGCAGGATTGCTGGAAAGGTGACCACAGAGGGGGGAATTTGAAAGAATTTCAAAACTTTTCTCTGTGTACTCTGTGTCCTCTGTGGCTGATAACATCGATTCTGAAAAGAAACTAACTAAGTCTATTCTAACCGGTAAAACCTGTAATATAGGCCAAAATTACTGTTTTTCTGAGTTGGTATGTTTTGACATCGTGAACGAAAACATAAAAATAATATGAAAATGTGTAATATTGGATTTGGCTTCGATACTAATATATAATACTATTTAAAGTCTATAAATAAAATAGAGTATGTAGGAATTAAACCGTCAAAATAAGAAGCAAACGTATTTTTGATTATGAATGAGAATAGACGCATTAAACGAGAAAAAAAGACAATAAAAGCTATGATCAGCATTTATTGTTCTCATCATCATGGGATGACTGATAAACTTTGCCTTGCCTGTGATGAATTACGCCAGTATTCATGGAAGCGCTTGGATAAGTGCCTTTATGGCCCGGATAAGCCCCAATGCAGTAGTTGCCCGGTTCATTGTTATAAGCCTGCTATGCAACAACGGGTAAAGACCGTTATGAGTTATGCGGGGCCAAAAATGGTTTTCAGGCATCCGGTATTGGCAATGTTACACCTGGTTTATGGTTTTAAAAAGGATGAAACAGTTAAGGCAGTTTCACAATAGCAAAAAAAGTATATTATCCTGATATGTCTAAAATAACCAAGAAAAAAAGCAAAAGTTGTGACTGGATTTGGGATGAAATCCAGAAGGAAGCAGGCAGGTCCGCCAAAAAAGAGCCCAGTCTTGCCAGTTTTTTGTATGAGACCATCCTTAATCACCACAAACTGGAAGAAGCGCTGAGTTTTCATTTAGCCAATAAACTGAGCAGCCCACCTCTGCCTGCCATGGTTGCACGGGAAATCATTGAGCTTGCTTATAAATCTGATAAAAGTATCTGCAGGGCCATAAGGAAAGACATTATTGCGGTAAGAGAACGAGATCCTGCCTCTCATTGTTTTTCTACGCCTTTTCTTTATTTTAAAGGCTTTCATGCTTTGCAGAGTTTTCGGGTATCAAACTGGTTGTGGCGTAATGACCGGAGGGCTCTGGCTCTGTTTTTTCAGAATAGAATATCAGAAGTTTATGGTGTCGATATACATCCGGCAGCAAGTTTTGGCTCGGGGATTTTAATTGATCACGCCACAGGAGTTGTGGTTGGTGAAACTGCAGTGGTTGAAAATAATGTATCTATTTTACATGGGGTAACTCTGGGCGGGACTGGTAAAGAAAATGAGGATCGCCATCCCAAAGTCCGGGAAGGAGTGCTGATTGGCGCTTGTACCCAGATATTGGGGAATATTGAAATTGGTAAAGGCTCAAAGATTGGAGCGGGCAGTGTGGTGCTTGAGGCGGTGCCACCCCATTCAACGGCCACGGGTGTTCCCGCCAAAATTGTTGGCCGGCCCCAATTCAAGCAACCTGCACTGGAAATGGATCACACCCTGTTTGGGGTGTTCTCCGATGATGATGGCGCGTCTAAGATCTAGATAACACTATGTCAGAATTCCAACTTACGCCAGAGGGCACCTCACAACAACATCAGGATCGTCTGTATGTGTCCAGTGAAACCCGTAAACTTACGTTGCCTCCAGCAGGACTCCCGTTATTGCACAGCGGTAGTTTAAAAGAGATTGAGGTTAAATACGAAACCTATGGCTCATTAAATGCACAAAAAGCAAATGCTGTATTGATATGCACCCCTTTGTCTATGGATCACCATGCGGCGGGTTGGTACTCAGACCAGGATGAAAAACCGGGGTGGTGGGATGAAATGATAGGCCCGGGAAAAGCAATTGATACTAATATTTATTATGTAATAGCCAGTAACATGCTTGGAGGTTGCAGGGGGACCACCGGACCATCATCTCTTAATCCTGATACTCAAAAGCCCTATGGCAAAGATTTCCCAAGAATCACCGTGGAAGATATCGTACAGGTTCAGGCTTTACTTATTGAACAACTTGGTATTCCCTATCTTGCGGCTGTAATAGGGGGGAGCCTCGGTGGTATGCAGGCTCTGCAATGGAGTGTGGCGTACCCGGATAAAGTTAAAAAATGTATATGCATTGCCGCAGCACCTCATTTAAGCCCCCAGGCTCTTGGTTTTGAAATAGTGGGCAGGAAAGCTCTGCTGAATGATAAAAATTTCGGGTCTGGCGATTTTTATGACAAGCCCGAAACACCGGATGAAGGATTAGCCTTAGCCAGAATGATTGGGTTATTGACGTACCTTTCTGCTGATTCAATGGAATCAAAATTTTCCCGTACCCGGAAAGACGAGTATGACGCAAACTGTTTTGAGACCGGTTATGACGTTGAAAATTATCTGACCCACAATTCCCAAAAATTTGTGAGCCGCTTTGATGCAAATTCATATCTCCATATAACCTATGCGCTAGATACTTTCGACCTGGAAGAAAGTCATGGAAGTCTGGCTAACGCTTTTGAAAAATCAAGGGCAGAGTTCTTGTTGGTGGCACTCTCTTCTGACTGGCTTTTTCCGCCCTCTCAATCCCGTCATCTCTGCAGGGAATTACTCAACCTCGGGAAAATTGCTTCTCTGGTAGAACTCGATTCTCCTTATGGTCACGATGCGTTTTTATTGGAAGTGGAGAACCTGAGTAAGTTGATTGGTGCGTTTTTAGAGAGGAATGAAGTTGGTCCTCCCACTTCGCCAAAGATGCGTTCAACCAGTACTGTTGAAAATCAAACCGGGTCACACCGGGTATTTGATCCTTCGATGGATTATGGTCTGGTTGGGAATCTGGTCGAGCCGGGGAGCCATATCCTTGATATTGGTTGTGGAGACGGAGAGCTTATTGATAATCTGTACCTGAGTAAACAGGTAACAGGTTTTGGCATAGACATTGATTTGGAGAATGTTATAAAATGTCTTACCCGTGATGTACCCGTTGTACATGGTGATGTTAACAAAGTATTTAACTTGTTTGGGTATAATTCTTTTGATTATGCAGTATTAAGCCAGACCATACAAATGCTGAGAAGGCCCGGGTTTATTTTAAAAGAAATGCTGAGGGTTGCTAAAAAGAGTATCATTGTATTTCCTAATTTTGGGCATTTTCGTAATAGACTTACCCTGGGCCTCAAAGGCACCATGCCCATTGCTGATGCGGTTGATTTTAAATGGTGGGAAAATCCTGATATACATCAATTTAGTTTCAAGGACTTTCAGAAGTTGTGTGCGGTAGAAAATATAATGATTGAAAAAGTACTTCCTATTGGACAAAGCGCTCTCTCAAGGAGTATGATACGGATGGGAATGGTGAACACCGGAGCGGATGTTATTGTTGTCCGTCTGGGAAGCAAACACTAACCGGCGCGGAGGCCGGCTGTGTTGTAACTATTCAGCTGTTATTACAGCATTCTCTATAATCAAAGGATAAAAATACCCACTGCCCAGATCTTTATCTTTTGCAACAATACCTTTTACCAACACGGTAGCGCCTTTTTGAACTTTACTCTGGGAGGTAACCGTCAAATCGCTGGTTTTGTTTTCTCCGGTACCGTCCTGGATGTGATACCAATTTTTACCCATTATCTCAAAATTGGCTTTTACTATTTTTGCTCTTATGGTTACTTCTTTGCCGGTGAGTGCGTCTTTTGCCGCCCAGGTTTCAGCAACGGTATTACCGCCCGTAGCTTTTTTTATCCCTGAAAAATCAATACTGGGAGCAGCCGGGGCCTTTGAGGAACCGTGGCTCATTGAAGGTTTGTGTATAGGCATTTTGTTGCTGCCCGCTTTTGTTATGCGGTTTACAAAATAAATTTTATCAAAAGTTTTATCCAGAGTTTTGCTGTGATAGCCAGCCATGAGTGAACCTAAAGGTATGGTTACGGTGTCGCCCGCTTGTACCTGAGCTTGAGGCCCGGCTGCCCATCTTTCTTCTGTGCCATTATTTACGAGTACATAAGTATATCCGCCTGAATTCATTGTTTCTTTGACCGTTCCCTTAAATAGGGTTGGGTTATGAGATGCCGTGGGTTGTTTTGCAGAAGTTTCTTCTGGAGTGTTCTTTTGCTCTTTTTGGCAGCTCATAAAGAACAAACCGCTAATGAGAACCAGTAAGCTAACTAAGGTAATTTTCCGCATGTATTTCTCCTTAAATAATCGTAATAATGATAAACATACAATTTTATAGATGAAAGTCACTGAAATTGACTTTTTTTTGCTGTAGTTCCCTGAAGACTAACCAGACTTGAGTTTGATCGTAGGAGGTTTGGGAAGAGAGTTTCTTTTAGCTATGCACATTCAGTAGTTGTGTCCAGAGCAGATAACTGAAACATAAAATGATGGTAAAAGCAAAGCGCAATCGGTTGAAATTGAAAAATAGTTTTCCCAGTAATGAAACCAGATAAAGGAGAAGGATTATAAAATTGATCCATTTGTTAGGATTAAACTGTGTATCGAGTGAATCCCAGACCCAAAACCAGCCAGTGATTGCAGAAATGCTCATCAGGAGTAAACCAGCAACAACGCAGGTGGTCATATACTTTTCAATAATTGGTAATGAGCTTAAAAGATTTTTATGAGATCCCAGAAACCTTTTTTCATTCCTGATATAAATAGGAAGATAAACACAAGCAAGAATTGCTGCGATTGTAAAATATGAAAAAGCAGTCAGACTGCTCAATACGTGTACAATCAGATCCTTTCCTGGATACTGTTTCCATGCCGATGTGGATGGGCCGAGATAAGCAAAGTAAAACAGGCCAAATAGTATGGCAGGTAAAAAAAAGGTAATAACTGTAAACTGAAAAAGTTTCATCGTGGTTAGATCGTTCCAGCTGAAATATACGCAAATTGTGTGCCGAAAATTATTTGGATTGACAATCTGGACAAAAACATCCGAAATTGGCTGAAATCGGTGTTTATTCCTAAGAAATAGATTTTTTTTAAAATTATGATATCTGAGAATCGTTTTGAAAGCACCAATTATTGGCATTTTGCTCACATTTGGTGCCTGTATCTTAGGTTTTTTCTAACTTCGTGATAATAAAATTCTACCATTTTGGTAGGTCTTGTAGTAGGGTTACTGATGTGAAGTAAGCTGAATCGGGGGAATTGCTGAAGTGGGTAAACATCTTAAGGTACGGTAGTCTGATACCTTATTCCAGAACATGATTTTCGTATGAAAAATGAATAACAAATCAAGAACTATTTTCGCAACTTTCCTGTTGGTGATTTTCTCAATCAGCCATTCAGAATCGCCACCTAAAACTATTTATTTTGCGGTGTTGAGTCTTTATGATCCTTACCAGACTTATCAGGAATTTCAGCCTTTGATTGATTATATCTCACGTGAAGCTGATGTTCCTATTGATTTTTATTTCGCAACCGGATATTTAGATGCCGTTAAGGCCTTGGGTGAAGGGAGGGCCCAGCTGGCATATCTTGGTGGAATCACTTATCTGCAGGCAAGAAAGTATTATCATGCTATACCACTTGTGCAACCCTTAAATGAAGAAGGACAACCGTTTTACCACTCCTTATTAATTGCCTCAGAAAAAAGTTCGATAAAATCTGTATTTGATTTGCAAAATCAAAAAATCTGCTTTGGAAGTACCCTTTCCACTTCAGGTTACTGGGTCCCCCGATATATGCTGTTGCAACAGAAGAGTCCTTTTCCTGAAAAACAATACTGTGGTTATTACCCCCATCATATAGATATTATAAAATCTGTGATTAACGGTGAATGTAGCGCTGGGTTTATTAAAGATGTAGTGATTAAAAACCGGAGTTATACAGGCATAAAAGTGGTTTTAAAATCAGAATTAATCCCAAGTTATCCCATTGTTGCGTCCCCGTCATTACAACCAGCACTACGGGAAAAAATTCAAAAAGTGTTAGGGAAGCTGACTGCAAATGAAATCAAAAAGATTCCGTTTTATAACCAATTAAGTAATGAGTTTAAACATGGTTTTGTAAGGTCGAATGATAATCATTTTGATAGCCTTCGGACATTATTACAAGCTCTTTCAGGAACAGAATGGCCGGAACAATTAAGCATACATTAACCCGGTGGCTACCAGAGAAACTGGAAAGTAAATTTATACTAACTGCGATATGTAGTATTCTTTTTGTAGGATGTATCGGTGGTATTGTTATTTATCAATACGAAAAACAACAAATGTTACATTTCGCAGAAATTGAAAACAAAAAAATCATGCAAACAATCGGTCTTACTTTTACCCATATCTTTATTTACTCTTATATTAATAGAGTCCATAAAGAGGAGTATCTTGAATCATCAATACGGCAATTGATGAAAATAAACAAAAATCAGATAGATGGTATCCAGGTTTTTGACAAAACACAAAAACTTATAGCCAGTAACCGGCTTGCAGATTTTGCAAAACCCCCTTACCAGTTTCCTCCTCTGAAAAAGCATGATATCAGTATAATCTCAAATGGTCCTGCAAATATGAGTATGATTCTTCCGCTTCACACCGCAGCAAAAATTTGGGGGTTTGTTAAGGTGTCGTTTAATTTAACACCGCATCTTTTTCTTATTAAATCTTTGTATCTGAAGATAATCTCAGGAGTATTTGTTTTTGTATTGTTGAGCGCAATTTTTTCTGCATTTGTAGCTCGAAAACTGGCTAAACCCATTAAGGCGCTTAGTGGTGCAATGGAAGCTATTGGCCCTAAAAATTTTGAACATGAATTAAAAGTTGACCGTAATGATGAAATCGGAAAATTGCAGGAAAAGTTTATAGACCTCATGCAACGACTTAAACTGGCAGCAAAGCAGGAAAATAAATTATTTAAACAGGTAATGCATGCAGAGAAGCTCGCAGCTATTGGCACGTTAACGGCAGGTGTTGCTCATGAAATAAATAATCCGATAACCGGCATGGAATCATGTCTCTCCCATCTCAAAAAGAAGTATGTTCAGGAACCATCGTCTGATCGATACATCAAACCAATTGAACATGCATTGGCCCATATAAAAAAGGTAGTAGGAAACCTGCTGGAATACTCCCGAAAGGGGGATTATGAATTTTCACAGGTTCAACTGGAGAATATCATCTCAAAGGCACTCACGCTTGTTGATTTTCGGATTCGAAAACAAAATATTAAAGTCAATCTGGTATCAACGCCATCTTCAATCACGGGTTTTTGGGATCCTCAGTATTTGGAACAGGTTTTTTTAAACCTGTTTATTAATGCAATAGACGCAATGGGTGAAAATGGCAATTTAACCGTTTCCAGTTCAGTGGAAAATGGATATGCTGTGATTACGGTAATTGATAGTGGTTCCGGTATTAAAAATGAAGATATTGGCAATATTTTTGTCCCCTTTTTTACGACAAAAACTCAGGACAAAGGCACCGGCCTGGGGTTAGCGGTTTCTTTAAAAATTATTCAGGACCATAAAGGGGATATTCAAGTGGTGTCCACCTCTGACGTGGGAACTATCTTTACGGTAAGTTTACCGCTAACTAAAGAGTGAAATTATGAAAATTTTTCTAATTGATGATGAAGAAAGTATTCGCATAGGTATTGGAGATGATTTACGGGCACTGGGTCATGATGTATATGATTTTGAATCGCCGGTAACGGTTTTTGATAAAATTGCCCATGAAGATCCGGATTGCATTTTTTGTGATTTGCGTATGCCCGTAATGAATGGGCTTGATGTTCTTAAAAAAGTGAATCGGGAGCACCCTGGTATTATCTTTGTTGTGATTACTGCTTATGGAGATGTGAGTTCCGCGGTAGAATGTATTAAAGCCGGGGCTTTTGATTATATAACGAAACCTTTTGCCGTTGATGACCTCGAATCGGTATTGAAAAAAATGCACTCTTTTGTCGATTTGAAAAAGTCCAACCGGATGCTCAAACGGGCGTTAAAGGAAAAGTTCAATTTTCACAATATTATTGGCAAAAGTGATGCTATGAAAAAAGTATTTCAGCAGATAGAGGTTATCGCCAGATCCGATGGTACAGTTGTGGTACAGGGAGAAACCGGAACGGGTAAAGAACTTGTTGCTCAAGCCATACATTATAACAGTAACCGTAAAAACGGTCCTTTAATTAAATGTACCTGTTCAATATTTTCAAAAGAACTTCTTGAAAGTGAACTATTTGGTCATGAGCAAGGAGCTTTTACCGGTGCCATCAGACAAAAGAAGGGCCGGTTTGAGCTGGCGAATAAAGGTACTGTTTTTCTTGACGAAATAGATGATGTGCCTATGGAAAGCCAGGTTAAGCTATTGCAGTTCATTCAGGAAAAGTCCTATGAACGGGTAGGGGGGGAATCAACTCTTTCTACGGATGTTCGTATTATTGCTGCTACCAAAGTTAATCTGAATAAACTTATTGAATCACATCAGTTCCGGTCAGATTTGTATTACCGTCTCAATGTGCTTCCGATTTATTTGCCACCTTTGCGTGAGCGAAAAGATGACGTTCCCTTGTTAATCAATCATTTCTTTGAAAAGTTTTCACCGGAGAAGAGTGTTGAACTTTCTCCTGAAGCTGTTCAAATGCTCTGTGATTATGCATGGCCGGGAAATGTCCGGCAGCTTGAAAATGTGATTGAACGCCTGGCACTTACCGCATCAGAATCACTTATTACGGTTGGACATCTGCCAGAAGAAATCACCAAAACGTCGGGGAACGCCGTATCCGTGAATTACAATTTGAGTTTTGAGCAGGTTATGCGGGACACAGAAAGAAATCTCTTGCAAAAAGCTTTGGTGGACACTGATGGCAACAAAAAACTGGCCGCAAAAAAGTTAAATCTTCCTTATTCCACATACAGAAATAAACTCGATAAGCTGAATATCAGCTGAGAAAAAAAACACCAAATTTGGCGTCAAACACAAAATTTGGCGTTTTTTTTTGCGTTAAAAAGTAATACCACTCTTTTTTGATGAAAAATAAAGGGAAAGTAATCCCCACTATTGTGGTATAGAATTTGCTTAGGTAAAGGTAATGTCATATTTACATTCATATAAAGGATTGAGAATGAAAAAAATTGTTGCCTATTTTGGGTTATTGGGATTTGTCCTGTTTATGTCCAGTTCAATTGGGCTAATGGGTTGTTTGGATAGCGATGTCACTAGTGTTACAGACACTCTTTATGTCAACGATACTTCGGGAGTGGATTCCACTCAAGGGTATGGCAAGATTAGATATGTCGGCTCAAAAGAATGTGAAAGTTGCCACGAAAAGCAATACGATATGTTCCGTGAATCCGGGCATCCATATAAATTAAATAAAGTAGTGGACAATAAAGCTCCCACATACCCTTCATTTGTACCTTCCCTCCAATTACCGAGCGACCTTAGTTGGAGTGATGTCTCCTATGTAATAGGAGGATATGGTTGGAAAGCTCGTTTCCTTGATAAAAACGGGTATATTCACACTAAGGACGGGGGCAATCAGTTTAACCTGGTTGACGGTTCTTTTTCGGATTACCATAAAGATGAAGAGAAAAAATTTGATTGTGGTACCTGCCATACTACTGGGTATGATGCTGATGGTGACAGTCAAGATGACTTACCAGGGATTGTTGGATCATGGGCAGCTCCAGGTATTCAATGTGAAGAATGTCATGGGCCAGGTAGTTTTCATGTGGATTCAAAAGGTTTGGTTCCCATTAAAATAGACCGCTCTGCCAGTAGTTGTGGAAGTTGCCATTACAGAGGCGAAACAGGGACTATCCCATCAAGTGGTGGATTTATTAGGCATCATGAGCAATTTAACGAAATTATTCATAGCAAAAAGGCTGCTATGAATTGTGTTGATTGTCATGATCCTCATGCTTCAACCCGGTATGATTCTGCAGCACTTGGTGAAGGTGTTAAGATTTCTTGTGAAAACTGTCATGCTATCGAAACGGCCTCTTATAAAAAGGGTAGCCCAGGAATGCATGCTGTAAATATCAGCTGTGAAGATTGTCATATGGCAAAAGTTTCAAAATCTGCAAAAGCAGCAGACGAATTCGTAGGAGACGTCAGTACTCACATTTTCAGAATTTCAACAAGTGCCAACGAAAGCCAGTTTAATGAAGATGGCAGTTTAGCCAGCTCTTATATTTCTCTGGACTTTGCCTGTTTGAGCTGTCATGGGGATACCGCAAATGAAGATATGCCTGAAGAATACAGAGGGAAAGACAGAAAATGGGCTGCTATTTGGGCAAACAGTGTGCATTCAAAAGCTCCTGATTTCATTGGTGCCGAAGCTTGTGCAGAATGTCATAAAACTGAGTATGAAAACCATCAAGAACATGGGCATCGCTCGCATCTCTTTGAAGTAAATGGTGTTGAACCCGTATTTCCTGCATACCGTCCTGAAATCAAACTTCCTTCGGGAGTAGAATGGAGTGATGTTGGTTATTTGGTTGGTGGATTTGCCTGGAGAGCCAGGTTCTTAGATTCCAACGGCTATTACATCACTGCAGGTGGCAATAATCAGTACAACCTTGGTTCAGAGACATTTCAAGATTACCACAAAGATGAAGAAGAATACGGTTATCATTGTGCATCTTGTCACACAACCGGATACGACCCTACAGGTCACAACGACAAACCTGGTTTTGAAGGTGGTACCTGGGAAGAAACCGGTGTGATGTGTGAAAGATGCCACGGACCTGGAGGAGACCATGCCGGTTCTAATGGCCTGGTTCGCATGGTGACTGAAAAAACCAGTGATTTGTGTGATGAATGCCATAAAGGTGGAAATGGCACAGAATTGCGTGTAACCAAAAAGAGTGAAGGTCTATTTATTGGTAGACACCATTATTTATCAAACGAAATGTACAACTCCAAGCATGCGACTATTGAGTGTCAAACTTGTCACGATCCGCACGCATCAGCTCATTATGACTCTGCTGCTCCAGGTCAGGGCATAAAACAGACTTGTGAAAGCTGTCATGATAAACAGGTAACCACTTTTGAAGAAGGTTCTCCGTTGATGGCTGCTGCTGGTGTTAAGTGTGTTGACTGTCATATGCCTCTTGCAAGTATAGACGGTGAAGCTAAGAGTCAATGGGTTGGCGACAGAGTCACTCACTTGTTCAAAATCAATCCGGACGGTAGTGCACCTCAGTTTAGTGCAGACAGTTCTAAAGTAATGCCTTATATCGGTGTTGGATTTGCCTGTTTGAGTTGCCATGCCGATTCAACACGTACCGATATTTCTCCTGATAAATTGGGCTGGGATGAAGCAATGGCTGGAAAATTTGCTAAGAGCGTTCATCGTCAGGCAAATGATGTTCCTGTCAAATATGTAGGCTATGAAGACTGTAAGGTTTGTCATGAAAAAGTTTATGAAGAGTGGGTTGCTACCGACCACGGTCATGACTTCCGCAATGATACTACCAACAATCATCCTGGTTCTGAGGCCGGTAGAGACTTCATTGGCAATGCAAGTTGTCAGCCCTGTCATGTTACGGGTCTGAACGAACCTTCCGGATACAATGATGTTGCCGGTCGTGTGGGTGCTACCCATGAAGATAGTGTGCGTCTTGAAGGCATTCAGTGCGAAACCTGTCATGGGCCCAGCAGTCAGCATGCACAGAGTGGTGAGGTAAAGTTTGGCTATAATGATGTGGATTACAAAACAACCTGTGTACGTTGTCACGTAGGTTCTTATGACCAGTTAGAAGGTCATCAGGGGCCTGCTGATAGTGCCGGGGTTGAAAGCCACGCTAGCGGCTTACACCATCCTCAGTCTCTGCTCTATTACGGTGTGGACCTCTATGAGTATCCAGGAGAAACCTACACTCAATCAGCACACATGACTGAAGTTGTGGAAGGTTGCCGTACTTGTCATATGTTCCCAGGAACTGGTCATGACTTAATGGTTGATGAAGAAGCCTGTAAAGATTGTCATGCTGACTTTGTGAAGACGACGGGTACAGCCATCAGCGGTCTGGTAAGCGGACATACTCTTGAGTTTAGTTATCAAGGCAAACAGGATTCAATCGATGTGCTTTACAAGGCACTTGATTCTCTGACTGCTGCTGCTTTGACAAAAGCTACAGACGCGACTGATAGTGCAACCGTAAAGGCCTACTTCCCATACAAGGCTGCAAGGTACAACATGCTGTCAATCAAAGCTGATAAGAGTTTTGGTATACATAATTACAAGTACATCAGTAAAATTCTGAAGGATGCTATTGCGGATACTGCAAGGTATATGAATGTGCTTCCTTAGATATTAACATTAATTAGTTCGGCACAGACTGCTTTTGGCAGTCTGTGCCTTCTTTCGTTTGAAGAAAAATGAAAATACGCACACTTACAATATTAAAAAAAACAGGGATTATACTTTTCCTGGTTTCGTTTGGTATGGGTGCGGATTTTATTAGAAGCCAGGTTACTCTTGGCGGGTATTTGTTAGAAAGTAAGGATGCTTCAGAAGACAAGCCTGTTTATCAACATGAGTCCGTTAAGTTAAATCTCGCCAAAAGCGGCTTTGCCTTTAATGGTGCCTATCGCTATTCCGACCTGTATTATATACGTCCTAGTTCTTATCAATCACGAAACCGGCTGGCTATGGCTGAGCTCTCTTACACCATACCCCAGAATTGGCTAAAGCTCTCTGCAGGTCGTTCGTTTGTTCCCATGGTAGATAGGGCTCTGTTTTATGATGGAGGTATGATTACTTACAAAATGCCCCGGCAATTTTCTATTGATGCTTTTGGAGGGTGGCAGGTCCCTAATATTTTCACAGAGCAAATGTTTGATTTTGATCCCGACAGGTTTACCACTGGCGGGAAATTTAAATACACGGGTATTAAAGGAGTATTTGGGCATGTTGATTTTTTAAAACAGGGGATTGATGATAACGGGAGTGTCGGTTTGGAGCTCGGGGGTGAACTGCCAAAACGCATTACCGTCTTGTCTGATGCTGTTTTTAATTTTAACACACAGGGACTTTCTTATATAGACCTGTCTTCGCAGTTGCAGGTTCGCAAATATGATCAGGTGAGAGTGCTCTTTAGCTGGGAGGATAATGACATCGATACGACCCGGTACTACGAGTATCTTGTTAATGCTGCTCATATGAAAGTATTGGCAGGTTATGAAATGTTTTTCAATCGTCATTTAAGTGCTTCTCTCGATTACGGTCTTTTGGTATACGAAAATTTTGTCGGGCACCTCATATACTCTCATTTTCATGCTTATGACGCATATATTAAGTGCAAAAGCAAGTTTCAGTCCGCGACAAACGACTTTGATGTTTCAGGGGGGTATGAGTTGGAGTTGTTTCGGAGACTGACGCTTCATGCAGGAACAGGTTACCTTAGTTATGAGCTTGAACGGGATTCAAAACGAAAAGACGCTTACTATATCGAATCTGGGGTAGAGGTGATAGTGCTGAAAACGTTAAAGATTCTTGTTAATTACGAATTTCTGAATAATACAACCTATAACTCAGACCAACGCATATTTTTTGGATGTTATTTTAACCATTTTAAACGATTATAATTTGAAACACTTACTTATTGTCATATTAACATTTGCTGCATTTGGGTTTGCAGGTGAAAATTTAAAATTTTCCCATAAATATCATGTACTTGAAGAAGAGCTTGCTTGTGCAGACTGTCATTCGCCTATGCTTGAATATGATAATCTTAATATCAATAAAAGAATATCTTTAAAAGACTGTATAGATTGTCATGATGAAGATGTGATTTTTGATTCAACCTATACTTTTACCGTTATAGATACCGGTTTTCCGATTATGTACTCCTTTTTTGCAGGGAATCTTAAATTTTCCCATAAAATGCATATTAGCGGTGATGTAGATTGTAATGTTTGTCATGGAAATGTAAACCCGGATAAAAAAGAAGTAAAAGAAATCCAGAGTCTGCGGGTTTGTACCGAGTGCCACGAATCACGTTCAGTACATACTTGTCCGACCTTTCATTACGAAGAGAAAAAGCCCAAAGATCATTATTCGGATCTCTGGGTTTCAAACGGTATACATTCTCTGGAAGCTAATTTCCGGGAGCGTAATTGTAATACCTGCCATAAAGAAAACACCTTTTGTACAGATTGCCATATGGGGGCTGACGTAAAACGTCGCCATGGTTTTAATTATCGGTACAGCCACGGTATGGACGTATTATTTAAGGTTTCTGATTGCACGGTGTGCCATTACCCTGTACAAATGTTTTGTGGTGACTGTCATGAACGGATGGGGATACATGTCAACAAGTAACCTCAAACAATTTAAAATTACAATGCTCTTCCTTAATGGGGTGTTTGTGTGCCTTGTGTTTTTAATTCTTCAAGGCTATCTGAGTGGTTGCAGCAAACTGGCTGATAATGGGATTATTGATGAAGAAGCCTGTTATTTATGTCATGAAGTTCCACCTGCACTTGAAACCGGGCATATATTACAGTTTTCGGGAACCTATGATTATGAATGTTCATCCTGCCATAAAGGTTATACCATCAATGCCGATACGCTGTCAGTAGCCAAAGCTCTTCATAAAAATGGAGAAATAGACGTTGTTTTTGATGAAGATTATTTTAAATCCCGCTTTGTTGATACAACTCGTGATTTCAGTAAAATGCAGTATTCCAGTGGAACTTGTAGTAATATTCCATGTCATGGGTATGGTATGAAAGGGAAGGAAAAAACCAGTTGGGACAGTGATTCCATGCTTATCACCTGGAATGATTCTGCCTCCTTTACCAAATGGAACGTAAATGCAACGCTTGGAGACTCCCTGGATTGTAATGGTTGCCATAATAGTACAAATCATCGCTCTGGCGAAAATCTTGACAGATGTAAAAACTGCCATGATCTTGTGACAACAGATGGCATTTCTATTACCAATTACAGTTTGCACATAAATGGTAAAGTGGACAAAAAAAAGCCCTAAGAATCTTTATAATTTTCTGCCATTTTGGCTTTTCAGAAGATTTTTCCATATGTTTTGTTATGTTGATTTGAAAAAAAATCCATTATAATGAAGCCAGATTCAAATACCTCAAATCAAGAATTCAAAATTTTAGTCGTTGACGATGAAGAAAATGTTCTTCAAAGCATCAGGAAAGTTGTTGAATCCAAAATCCCCCAAGCTACTGTGGATTCCAACTCTGACCCCGTTCTTGGACTTGAGATGGTTAAGACCAACAAATATGATTTGCTGATTATTGATTTAATGATGCCGAAATGTGATGGAAATGAATTTATCCAAAAGGTCAAAGAAAGCAAACTTAAATTAAAAATCATTATGATTACGGGCTATGCCACAAATCGTGCCCGTGCCCAGGCTTTTAGAACGGGGGTAGATGGTTATATAGAGAAACCTTTTACCAGAAAAGAACTTGTTTCTACAATTTTAAGTTTTTTTGATAATTAGTTCTTGTTTAAAAGTAACAATGATAATTAGCCACAGAGTTCACAGAGGACACAGAGGGGTTTGTTTCTTTTAAATTTCGAAACTTTTCTCTGTGCTCTCTGTGGCTAAAAGGGTCTATATTGAAGAGACACTAATTAGGTCATACCCCATCATAATAGCGGATCTTATTTAAAATTGTTTGTTTCGGGGATTTTATGCTATTTCTCCTTAATTCTGTGCTTATTACCACCAGATTTGAAAATTCCTACCATGTTGGTTACCTTTGCGTCAGAGCTTGTTGGGGGATTTTTTAAACCAAAAAGAGCTGTTTTTAGCTTAATTCCAATATTTATTATTTGGAGCTCATAGATACTCTAGTCGTTTGCTAGGAATTTATGTAAGTTCAGGAATAGTATTGGAAAAAATGGTTTAAGTCATACTCTAACTGCTTATAATTATCCTTTTTGAGGGCCTTGTTTATTAAATGCTGTTAAAATTTTTACATCTGATTCTAATACTGGTTGTACCGGGGATAGTCCTGGCTGATGTGGTTGGTGGCAGTTGGCACAATTCTCTCTATTATTATCAGGACCAACTTGACACACTCCATCCTGACTTAAACTATTACGAAAACCTGAATTTGTATGTCAAAAAAATTAAGGCTACAAATCTTTCTTTTTATTCCAACATAAATTCCACCAACCGGTTTCAGCAAAAAACCCATAGGAAAGCTAACGAATTATCCCATCTCTATCTTGACTGGAATGAGCATGGAGGGAAATACGACTGGAAAATTGGTCGTTTTGGCTTTTTTGAAGGTATAGCACCCATATTTCTTGATGGAGCCCAGGCAGGTTGGAATGTACACGAAAATTGGCGGCTGTCTGCTGTAGCAGGTCTGCAAACCCCCTCTCGCTTTTCAAGAGATTATATCCATGTAAAAAAGGATTCCAGTTCCCAGGTTTACTTTCTTAAAGTAGCGGGTAACCCCTGGAAAAAAACACAACTGGGGCTTTCTTACCAGCATGGTATTAAAGGCAATGATGCCATGGTATCAAATGTTAATCTTACCGGCAATCAGATTATAACCAAAAAAATTCACAGCTCGGGAATGCTTGGCTATGAGATTAATGAAGCCAAAGTAAACGAATTTCTGCTGCAGGGTTTTGCTGACGTAACTAAAAAAATTCAGCTTGGGGCACAAGTATCACTGGAGGACCATACGGTCGATTCTTCTCTTTTCCGGGACACCCTGATTTACGGAAAACACTATGAGGCTGGCTTGAATGCAAGGTATTTTTTCCTTAAAAACGCGGATGTTATGCTGTCTTACGATGTAAGATGGCTGAATGATTGGGAATCAAGTCACCAGGTAAACTGCTGGTTAAACTGGAATATGGTTTTTTTAAAATATCGTCAGGATTTTGGAGAGGGTGGGGAATGTGTAAAGGCAGACGCAGGCTTACATGTTTGGCGTCAGCCACTCCTCAGGGTTAGTGCTTTTGTTTCTGGAATGAGATATCAATTCTCCATTCTTGATGATGAGTCACAGCATGTCTGGATGGGTTCCTTAAGAATAGGCTGGAAACCATTTAAACTGCTCCAGACCAATATTGAATTACAGGAAATATCCAATAAATATTATGACTATGATACACGGGTTTATGTGAGTACCCGGATGAGTCTGGCCAAATTCTACACAATGGAAGGGAAGAAAAAGAAAAAATGAGACATCTGCTGTTTATACTTTGTTTGCTGTATTTGTCTATTGGACTAGTACTTGCAGCTAAAAAAGATGTGCTCACTTTTGATCACAATTTCCATATTGCGGAAGAAGAAATTGAATGTACTGATTGCCATGAGAGTATAGAGAAAAGTACTGCAGACAAAAGAACGGGTATGCCGACCCATGAAATCTGTAGCGAATGTCATGATGAAGTAGAAAGTAAAGACGAAGAAGATTGTGAGATGTGCCATTCAAATGCGAAAGACGCCAAAAAGCTGGTTATTGAAATGAGTATGCCTCCCTTTTCTCATAAACTACATCTGGAAAGAGAAGAAGACTGTCTGGCGTGCCATAAGGGTATTGAAAAAGTGGATGAAGCCGGTAAAGAAAAGAACCCTGAAATGCCAGTTTGTATGACCTGTCACGATGACAGAAAGGGGCCTTCTGATTGTAATCTGTGCCACGATAATCTTGCTGATTTAAAACCCCTGAGTCATGGTCCGGCCTGGCTTACCAAAGAAGAACACGGCTTTCAGGGACGTTTTAACGTGCATGATTGCGATGAATGTCACCAGCAGATGTTTTGTGATGACTGCCATCAGGGGCAGATGAACCTGTTTATTCACGATCCCAATTATCAGTACACCCATGGACTGGATGTAAAAAAGCAGCAGAAAAATTGCACGGTCTGTCATCAAACGGAAATGTTTTGTCTGCAATGTCACCCCTAAAAGAGATTAATAATTTGAAGCGTTTGAACAGAATTTTTCTTTTTACCGCTTCCCTATTAATCACAGGTCTCATGCTCATCTCCTGCTCGAGTTTGAGTACAGAAGGAGAACGAATTGCTCTTGGTGATGAATGCGCGTTTTGCCATGATATGGATGAAGCCACTGGTGCCCATGATAAACATGTATTAGAACTTGGTTTAACTTGTGACAACTGTCATCCTGGAGTGGAATTTGATGGACAGGTTATATCCACTGATTATCACATGAATGATCAAATTGATATTATTCTTACGGGCCCAGATTCAAGCAGTAGTGGCACTTACTCTTTTGAAGAGAAAACTTGCGCAAATGTCTATTGTCATGGGGGGTTTGAGGGTGGTTTAAATACAACTGTGAGCTGGAACAGTGACAGTGGTATGACCTGCGAATCCTGCCATGGAGCGCCTCCACCAAACGGACTTCATCCAAATCATTCCGGCTTTGATTGTGACTCGTGCCACCAGGGCTATAGCGTTACTGATACCTTTGCGGTGAAAAATCTTCACGCCAATGGGGTCACCAATATTTTGTTTGGTTATGATACGGTGGGCCACTCTGGTCTTGGCGCCCCATCTTTCTCTGAAGAAGGGTGCAGTAATATTGGCTGTCATAATACAGGAAATATCGATATAGAAGGAGTTCACTGGGTTTCAAATTCGGTAGTGCGCTGGGATGACTCGGTTAATTGTAATTCTTGTCATGATTATACCGACCACAAAGTAGAAGAGCGTCTTCTAAAAGACGTCACTTGTTACGCCTGTCACCGTCCGGATTTTCATACCACTCCGGATAGCAATTATACAGTTGCCTGCAACAAATGCCATGACTTACCTCCTCATACCGGTGCTCATACTATGCATTCTGATACCATGCAATATGATTGTGGGCTGTGTCATAACGGATATAGTGTGCAGGATACCAGTGTGGCTGCCATAACCCATATCAATGGCGAAAAAAATGTAAATGGTGGTCTTGAAGGTGGTTTGTGGGACGCTTCTGGTCTTAGCTGCTCCAATGTGTATTGCCACGGGGCTTTCCCGGGTGGGAGTAATGCTGTGGTTAACTGGAATGATTCACTTTTAAATTGTAATTCCTGTCACAGTAAAAACACTTATTCCACCCCACATCAGGGGCATGTCGATAAATACGGTATGCGATGCGATATCTGCCATGCGGGTTATAATCTGGTTGATTCTGTGGCTGCGAATTTAACCCATATCAACAAAATTAAAGATGTTAACAGCCACTTATCTGGTGGTGCCTTTGATTCGGTCGGTAACAGCTGCAGTAATGTTTATTGTCATGGTAATTTCGCAGGTGGCTTGAATAATCCTGTGATCTGGCAAGACGCTGAAGTCAATTGTAATTTTTGCCATCTTTCGCCATCATCAGGTGGTGCCCATGAGGCCCATGTAACCGGGAAAGGCTATGAATGTAATTATTGTCACCCTGGATACAGCTTAGCTGATTCACAGGTATCTATGCTGACCCACGTAAATGGCCTAAAAGATGTAGATAGTATTTATGGCGGCGGTACATTTAATCCGGTTGGTTCTTCCTGCTCTAATGTATATTGCCACGGAAATTTTGTTGGGGGAGAAAATATTACCGTGAACTGGTATGATTCGCTTTTGAGCTGTAATA
>JADFYW010000058.1 GCA_015232855.1 Fibrobacteria bacterium | reverse complement strand
GATTACCCGGCCGGGTAATGACACGTTATTTTCATTTACAAAAACTAGGTAATATTGAACGGAAGCTAATTAATCAGAACATCTTGATTTCGTAGAGATCTTGCTCCGACATCAAAGGCCTCATCATCCATGTCGGAATTTCAAAAAAATCGTATTGCGAAAATATATTTTTCACAATAAATTAGTCATATACTTCCTGCCTGCAAGATATCTTGCAATATTCCTCCTGGCAGGTAAAAATCACGGTGAATAACCTTTGGTGGGGATCTTAATGAAAAGTACAAAGCTTCTGGGTTTATCTTTAATCCTTTTTTGTAATCTGTACGCCCAGGATATCAGGGGCAAAATCATTAACAATGATAACGTTCCCATTGCAGGCGTTTCCGTATCTCTAACAAGCCCTCCGCAATCCACTACCACGGATTCCAATGGCGCATTCTATTTTGGAAATACCCCAATTTCCCAAAAAAACATTACCAATTATGGTAGTTGGCAAATGAGGTCTGGTCTCCTGGCAATCCACACATCCCACTCAAAAAATATTACTCTCGATCTTTACAACATCAAAGGTACACGCATTCGAACGATTGTTCACAACACTTTCATACCCGGTTATCATTCCTTTCAAGTGTTTACCCACCAGGACCCTTATGGCATCTTTTTCATTGCGGGTAAAGTCGGAAGCATCTCCATCCGGCTCATGGCGGTAAACACGGGTTCCCCCATAAAGAGCGCACGTCCCCATACACCAGCCTCATTAATGGCAAAGATATCCGCAGATAGTTATGAACTTCTATGCACCAAAACGGGGTATAACGAACTACGGGTATCAGCAAAGGCTTCAGAGCGGGATCTGGGAGAGCTGGTAATGATGAAAACAGGGGATGAAAAAGAGCCTGGCATACTTTTTATAAAAGCCTATGACTCCCTTATTACCACCCGGATAAAGCGCCCTGCTGCCGGGACACTATCACTCCTTGAACTCAAACCCTATCAAAGTTATAACCCTGACAGCACCTATCCTGAACTCTTAAGTGACAGTGGCACCACCGTTAGCCATTTTCGTTTTAAACGATTTGAAAATAAACGTGACAGGCTATTCAGTAAATTTGTCTTGATAAATAAAAACTCCAAAGCGGCCATCGGCGCCCCCCACTATGTAACAGAACTTGGTTTAACCACCACCCGCAGCTTCCCTCTGCCGCGCCCCGAAAGTAAGAAAGGCCTGTCTAATATTAAACTCACTAGCTGGATTGACGACGCGGTCAGTCTCGGGACCAGGCACACCCATTATAACGTGGTATTAGCCAGGGTCATCAACTCAGCTATTCCTGACTCAGTAATGACGGTAGAAATTGACGGCATCACCGTACCCATTTGTTCCCTCTATACCAGAATTGATAAATATATAGGAGGTTTTACAGAAAAAGGTATTAACCCGTTCCTGGTTTTACTCAATCTGTTAAACGAAATAAACGACCCTGCTCTTATCCATCCCTTAACCATTGTTGAGGACGCAATAATGGAATTCGGCGCTTTTAACACATCAACAGACGAGGGGATACTCCTGTTTAGGGCCGCCATCGAATGGATGGCCGAGCGTTATACGCGGCCTGATGCGGCTTATGGGCTTATCTCTGCTATGGTAATAGGTAACGAAGTCACAGCCCACGGCCATTGGCACAACATGGGAAATATTTCAAAAGAAATATTCATAGAAAATTATCACCGCAGCCTGCGCATAGCAGACTTAGCCTGCCGCAAATACCATAAAGACCTGCGTGTATACATTTCTCTGGACAACCACTGGAATATCATTTTCCAGGACAACGCATCAAAAGGAATTAAAGGAAAAGACCTGATTGAAACATTCAACGAGATTTCAAAAGAGGGCGGTGATTTCCCCTGGAATATTGGGTTTCACCCCTACCCCGAAAACATGATGGACCCGAGTTGGTGGCAAGACAACCAACCAACCCTCAATTTTAATTCCCCCATCCTCAATTTCAAGAATCTTGAAGTACTGCCTGCTTTTCTTGCACAAAGTCGTTTTCATTATAAAAATACACCACGGACAATTGATATTACCGAAGTGGGATTTACGACTCCTGAAGGCTCAAACGGCCAACAAATCCAGGCCGCGGCCTACGCCTGCTCCTGGTATAAGGTAGAGCATATCCCTGAGATTGGGATGTATATTTATCACCGGCATTATTCTGATGTCCGGGAAAACCTCGACCTGGGCCTGTGGACCTGGAATGACCCAAGAGAACCCAAACTCATCTATGAGGTATTCGGTAAAATTGATACTATCACCTGGACCGATACAACATTCAGCTGGGCAAAACCCATACTGGGCATAAAGAGCTGGGACGAGTGCTCACCATCTTCAGATATCGTGAGAGAATAACGACCTTATTAATCGGCTTCTTCAGGAATCGGATTACCACTTACATCAAGAGAACGGATATTCTTCATGGCCTTTATTTCTGCTGGAATAGCATGCAACAGATTGTTTGATACATTTAACTCATATAATGAGGTTAAATTTTCAATTGCAACGGGTAACGTTTTAAGTTGGTTATTGGCAAGATTGAGGGATTCCAAAGATATCAGATCGCCTATCATGGGTGAGAGTTCTACAAACATATTACCATCAAGGGATAATTTAAACAAAGACCCAAGCCGACCCATTTGATCAGGCAATAAAGGAAGTTCGTTGCCAGCAAGGTTTAGGCGCCCAAGAGATTCCATTCTGCCAATCTCCGCAGGTAAACGGCTCAATTTGTTATTTGAAAGATTTAACTCTTCCACTAAAGTAAGCCGCCCGATAGAGGCCGGTAAACGGGTCAGCAAGTTCTTTTCCAGATGCAGGCGAAAAAGTGTGGTCAACTTTCCGATTTCTTTGGGAAGAGAAGCCAGTTCATTGATAGAAAGATTTAATTCTTCCAAAGATTTGAGGTTCCCTATCTCTGGAGGCAGACTGAAAATCTGGTTGCGACTGGCATCCAGTTTAAAAAGGGACGTTAACAACCCAATTTCCGGGGGTAATCCGGTAAGAAGATTCCCTTTAACCCAAATTTCTTCAAGTCCGCTTATTTTTCCTATTTCAGGGGGAAGTTCTTTCAAGAGATTATTCTCAAGATGCAATATTTTAAGAGCAGTAAGATGCCTGATGTCAGAAGGCAATTTTTTAAGTTTTAAATTATTACATCGCAATTTATACACCCTGCCATACTCAACCGAAACCACATTTTCAACGGTTTCACCATACACTTCATTGGTGTCAAGAATTGCCTGTACAGCTAAACTATCACATCGGTAACTACTGCACAGAGTTAGTAACTGTCCGTATGCTTGAAAGCAAATAACACTTATAGCAATTAAGAAAAAACGCACAACAGTATTATATCATACTTTTTCTGAATTATGCACGTATTTACAATTAATCATAATAAGACAGACTGATCTGAAGGTCTAAAATCACCCTTAAACAGGGTAAAATGAATGATTTGATCAAAACAATATTTTGTTTGTCATTTTGACAATTCAAGAATAAAATGTGGCACTTTTCAAAAATTTACCAAAAAGAGTCTTAAAAATTTGAAAGGATATCAAGCCTGGCCACAACTACTCTCCCCAGCCACCTTCCCGATAAAGGAGCTTGATTTGCGCCTCATTTAAGGCGTAATCATAAATACGCAGATCATCCAGAGCCCCGTGGTAATCACGGTACTGACGGTTTACAGAAGCGCGGTCTGAATACCCCCAGGTTCCCAGTAATGTGCTGTTCCGATCCTCAATATAGATATCTCCGGTACAGGCGGTATCGGTCCCATATTGTTCTCCGTTCACGTATACTTTCATGAGGGATTCATCTTTAGTCATAATAATATTCGTCCACTCATTTAAGGGTAATACTGAAAACGGAATTAAGTGCACACTAAAGTTCCCTTGTGTGGGAGCGGCAATTCCAACCGTCATAGCGGAAGGGTAAAGGGGGTTACCATTCCCAGATAACGTCAGCGCATAACTTTCATGCTTTCTGATGATTTCGGCAAAACTATTGCCTTCAGGATAAGATAAGGGTTTTATCCAGATAGAAAGGCTTATTGAATTCGGAACCAGAGAATTATCGTCCCCAAGATTGATATAATCAGCATTACCATCAAATTCATAGGCCTTATTCTCATTGCCAAAGCGATCCTCTATTAAGTCTGCCCCACGAACGTTGCCGTCATTACTGTTATCAGATTCATCATCCGCATTGCCATTAAAAGGATAAAAGGCAACGAGATTCCCAGGCCCTTCACCTATACGGAAAGACCATACATCTGCCGAAACAGAGGTATCACCATCTGAGGCAAATACCTGCCAATAGTAAGTAACATTATAACGCAAACCGCTCATGCTCATAGTATTCTCAGACAGGGAATCCGCAATAATTGTAACTGGCGGATTGGATTCACCAAAGAGCACACGATAAAAGAGACTGTCTCCTTCATCGGGGTCTCTCCCCTGCCAGGACAGAGTTAGAAAAGTATCGGGCAGAGTGATAGTATTTTCAGGGCTGAGCAAAACCGGTTTTTGGGGAGGTATATTTGCAGGCTCCACAGTACTGAACGTCCAAATTGGCCCCGCACTTGAAGAATCCCCAACCCTCGCTACAATTTTCCAGAAATAGTCCAGACCCGCTTCAAGACTGTCGAGTTGCAAAGAGGTGGTATTATGAACCGAAGTAAACTTTTCTTCAGGTGGAGAGGTAGTAGATATATAGATATCGTAGATAATCTCTACAGTTTCATTTGAAGACCCGCCCTCCCATTGTAACATCATGCTTACCGGTTGTTTGTCTGCCCCGTCAACAGGAGTTGGATTAGCAGGAGTATGGGGAGCCTCATAGGGAACAGGTTCTTCTTTGGTTCTAAACGACCAGATGTCCCCCTGGGTGGCTGAAGCTCCATCAGAACAGACCACACGCCAATAATACAGTGTAGCATATGCCAGACCACCAGGGCCTGCATAATTATTTTCTGCGCTTGCGGTCGCCACCTTGTCCACGGGCGGATTACGCGTACTCAGGTACACATCAGAGGTTACTTCATCAGCCATGTCAGGATCTTCACAAGACCAGGTTAGCCTCACCGACACGTCCAGACCACTACTGTCGTCCACCGGACTTATCAGTAACGGTTTAAGAGGTAAGTTATTTAATGGATCGGGTTCACGGGTTATGAATGTCCACACCTGACTCTGAACGGTAGACTGCCCGTCTGAAGATTTTACATACCAATAATAGCGCCTGCCTGCCTCAAGGTTAGACAAATCATATGTTGCATTCTCCAGGCCCGCTTCCACTCGTGTCTCAGGGGGGTTACCTGTTCCCAGGTATACATCATAAGTCAGCTCATCTCCCTGGTCAGGGTCACCGCCACTCCAGGATAATGATAAGGAAATTCGCCTGTCACGGGCACTATCTTCAGGAAGAGGAGAATGGGGAACGATTGGCGGGTTATTATTCGAAGCTGCTTTTTTGGTTGTAAAGGTCCACACATCTCCAGACGTATTAGCCTGTCCATCTGAGGCTACTACCTTCCAGTAATAAACCAGGTCTTCCGACAGACCCGTAAGCAAATAAGAAGCTGCTGATATTCCCGCGGCTTCTTTTCGCAAAGAACGGGGGTCCGTCCCCAAAAACAAATCGTAATAAACATCATCCCCATCCGGATCCCCGTTCAACCAGGAAAGTTCAACGCTGAGATTTAGGTTTAAGGCACTGTCTGCGGGAGAAGGATTGTAGGGCTTTTCCGGTGCCCGGTTACCGTTCCCAATACTCATTGTGGTAAAACTCCAGACAGCACCGGTTCGGGATGCTTTCCCATCTGATGCAGTCACATTCCAATAATAGGTGATACTGTTTTGTAACCCCGTGATCACGAAAAAAGAATCTGTGACCCCCATAGCAACTTTGCTTTTCGGTGGGTTATCCGTACCCAGATATATGTCATAAAACACCTCATCGTCCACATCATTATCTCCACCCACCCAGCTAAGCCGTAAATTTGAGACCTGCTGCCCGGTAGCTGCGTCAATTGGAAGGGGATGAGCCGGTACCAGGGGATAGTTATTATCTTGCTGGGATTTACGGGTTGTAAAAAACCAAATAGGTCCGGAAATAATTTCCTCACTTGCTCTTGCAATCACCTGCCAAAAAAAAGTTTCGCCGTCATCCAGGTTAGAAAGTTGAACATAGGCAAGGGACCTCCCCACTACCACAAGTTCCATAGAATCCGGATGGGTCCCAAAGAGCACACTGTAAGTAAAAGAAATACCATTATTGCTTCTTAAAGGCTTCCAGGTAAGAAAGGGCGAAAGGGGAGTTTGGAGTGAGCCATTCTCCGGCATAGGAGAAACCGGCCGGTGAACTGGGGTAAAGGTAACACTGGGAAAACTAGCATAAGCACTGTAATTACTGTCACTATCCACAGACCTGATGGTATACTCTAAAATAATCGTATCGGCATCCAGGTTTTCCTGCAGAACACTGTCGCTATATGAGTTTGCCTGCAAAAGCTCTTGTGTGATAATCCCGGAAACATCTGTTTTAGCACCTTTACTCTTCCGATAAATGATATACCCTGCCATATCTGTGACCCATGCGGTATCCCAGCTAAGATATACAATACCACTATCCGCGTTATAGACAGAGCTGAGATTCCCGGGTGCGGGAGGTGCTTCACTGGGATCGGCTTCAATTTTGACAGGCTCAATATTTACGGTTTCACCAGAAACAACGGGGACATCAGAAATAAAACCTGATAGGAATCTATCTTTTCTAAAAGAAACATTCCATTTCCCCTGGGGAATATATTTAATAATGCAAAATCCGGAATCATCTGCCCTGGCTGAATAACTTTTTCCCGGGATAAAACACTCAGCCCCGGGTACCGGTATACTCCCGGAAAGAACCTGTATTTTAACAGAACCCGGACGTCTGAGAACTCCTTCACCAAGATCCTGATCATCCTTGAACTCGATACTAAGCTGGGCAAAATGCAGAGAATCATGGCTTTTTTCATCTTCAAAGTACGCTAACAAGTCATAATTGGCGTATTCGATATCTTTAAAGACATATTTTCCATCTGGCCCTGTTACAACCGTAAACGTTACCTGATTACCAGGAGCTTTTGAAAGAGATCCTGTTGAATTATCTTGTAACACAAGTACAACCTGAGCACCAACAGCTGCCTCATGTCCTGAAAGAACCAGTTTTCCACTCAATTTCCCGACATTTTCATTGTCTGTCGAACCGATAATATCATCTTCCGGAAAGAGAGAACAAGAAAAAAATAGGGTAAAAAACAGGAAAATAACAGTCAAAAGAGAGACTTTCCGAAATAAACCGGGAAAACATAATTGTCTAACGGACTTTTTTTCACACATTTTAAGATACGACACTGATAAACTGCCTTTAATAGGTAGCGCAATACTAATTATATCAGGATATTTTTACAAGTCAAGATGAATTGGAACTTTTTTTGGAAAAGTTAATCCACCAATGTTCAACACTGGAGTATTTCAAGGAATTAAGGCCAAATTCCACTTAATTCACAAACGAGTATCACCTAAGTATATTCACCACCCGATAACCCGGATAAGTCTTCTATTGCACTGTAAAATCTCTGAACTCGTTGGTCGCATTTCACGTCATTTTCATGAACCTGCCGATGCAATTGGATATCATCAATTTTGCGAACACGGCTTAAAGCAACATACACTTGTCCATTGGCAAAAGCCTTATACCCCAGATCTATGTATATATTCGATAAGGTCTTGCCCTGGGACTTATGAATCGTAACCGCCCAGGCAAGCATGAGGGGTAGCTGTTTATAGGTCCCTAATGCTTTTGGGATTATTTTGTCATTTTCTTTATCATACTCATACTTAAACTTTTCCCAACTCACGGCCTTAACCTCATAAACAGGCTGACCAATTTCATCCACCAATTCCACTTTTACAGAGGATTTTTTTATTTTTACAACCTTACCCAGACTACCATTCACCCATCGTCTCTGCTCATCGTTTTTAGTGAACATTACTTTAGCATTCACTTTCAGATTCAAATCCATGGGTGAGGGAAGCTTATCTTTCCCAATGTTAAATTCTCCGGTAATTTCACCTTTAAAGAATCCTGATTCCGTATCCAGCTTCGCAAGCTGTCTTCCGTTTATCATATCTGCTTTATTATTGGTGCAGACTAAAACCAATAAATTTTCTTTTTGCGTCCGCTTTCTTTGGGTAGCTGCATTAACATCAACCAAAGAAGCCCCTACGTTTTTACCCACCCGGATATTATTCAACAGTCTGGTAAAATTCTCATCCCTTTGACGAAATATTCGCGTTAATACAACCGGCACAAGTTCGGTATCCCTCAGACAATGGGCGCTAAAAAAGAACTCTGTTTCATATCCCATTTGTTTTAAAATCGGAAAGTCATGGTTATTCACAACAGGTGGCAACTGATACAGGTCTCCAATACATAAGACGTTCACTCCGCCAAAGGGTTTGTTATTTTTACGGGCTTTCTGAAGAAATAAGTTTATACCATCTAAAATATCCGGGCGAACCATGGAAACTTCATCAATGATTAACAGGTCTAATTTGGTATAGAGACTACGGTTTTTGGGAAGATGGATATCGTGGAGTTGGATAATATGGGGTGGTAACAAGAATAGAGAATGAAGCGTAACCCCTCCCACATTCAAGGCTGCTACTCCTGTAGGAGCGCACACAGCCATCCGCATTATTAAGGTTTTTTTAAGGTATGATATTAAAGTTGACTTTCCTGTACCGGCCCCTCCGGTAACGAAAATAAAAGGGACACCGGCTTTAAGGAGTTCTTTTACCTTTTTATATTCTTTTATTTCTTCTATAGTTTCGTTTGAGTCTTCTTCTGATGTGATTTTCGGGTTTTTGGGTTGGGGCTTTTCGGGAGTGAGAGCAGCCTTCTCGTTTAATTCCCTAATGTTAACGGGTTTGATAGTTGCTTTGGTTTTTTTTGAGTTTTTTAATGGCATACATCATTTCCGCTTTATGGTAAAGCTAAAAATTATTGTGCCTAAAAAGAAGTTTTATCATTATGGTTTATAATCAAATTACATATCTCTATCTTCTGTAAAGGAGTAATACGCCTTACAATCAAGAACAATATGGTATAGTATATTTGACGCTTCTTTCACTCATTTTGGAACAGGTTGGTATTTCCATACCGCCCAGGTTCAGACCTCAAACAGGCCCGTCTTCGTCCCATTTTATGGTACTACGACGGGTAAAAACGCCTTAGTTTTACGGGATTTTTCTTCACTGATATTTGAAAGGGGAATATGGTGCATTTTATTCACTGATATTTGAAATGAGGGGTTTCTACACTTTATTCACTGTATTTTAAATGGGGGATATTGGTGCCTATTTATCCATATATTTACCCCAAAGATGACTCTTATTTTTCTTATATTACGATACACAATTACTATGGAATACGTTAAAAGAAGAAAAGGTATCAAATAGAGACCGTAAAAAACTAAGGATTTAGCATGTATACCTATATTAATGACTGGCTCCAGGGGCTTGGACTTTCTTTTACCTGGGCCAACGTATTGACCAGACTTTTTACGTTCCTTATTACCATAATTGTTTGCTTTATTGCATATTACCTCTGCAAGGCAATCATAACCAAGGTTATTCATAAAATAATTGCAAATACGAAGACATGGTGGGATGATGTTCTTATTGAAAAAAAGGTTTTTTCTCGTACGGCACATCTTGTACCTGCAATAATATTATACGCTTCCATCCCCATCGTGTTTTCAGGATATGAAAAAGGCGCACAGGTTGCACAGTCTTTTGTATTCTCATATGTCATCATTATAGTGATGCTTATCATTGATTCATTACTAAATGTTATCTCAAAAATATATCACTCTTTTGATGTTTCAAAAGAAATCCCGATAACGGGTTTTATACAGGTTTTTAAAATATTACTCTATGCGGTTGCTGTTTTATTGATTCTATCAGTGATATTACACAAATCTCCGACACTTCTTTTAAGTGGTCTGGGCGCTATGACCGCTATACTTATGCTTATTTTTAAAGATGCGATTCTGGGTCTGATAGGCGGAATTCAGCTGATTTCAAATAAGATGTTGTCGCGAGGAGATTGGCTTGAGATGCCCAAGGATATGACGTTTCTTATTCGTCAATTGCAGCCTACTGAACATGGGCTGCCTCTGCAGATATATGTTTTTTGCAAAGATAAGGTATGGGCCAACTATGAAGCTATTCAGGCAGACATCTTTGACCACATTTTAGCAATTATTCCTGATTTTGATTTAAAAGTTTTTCAGCAACCGTCAGGAAATGATTTTAATAAGGCTTTTATACAGGACTAAGTGGGCAGTTTTGTATGATAAAAAATACCAGTAAAGCGCTATGATTTAAACTTCTTAACGGATACCCTTAGCCCCTCTGCTATGTCTGACAATTCATTAGTGCTTTTACTCACCTGTGTCATGCCATTACTTATTTCACCAATAGATTCATTAAATCCCGTTATACTACAGGAAATCTCACTCACCCCTTTTGCAGATTCTTGCACATTTACAGAGACTTCATTAGTTTTATCGTTAATATTGCTGATATTTCCTGAGATTTCGTTCAGGGTAGTGGACTGTTCCTCTACGGCGCTTACTACCGTTTGAGACAAATTATTAACGTCCCCTATTATTACGGATATCGATTCTATTGCTTTTACCGAATTCTTGGTATCTGAACGTATCTTTTCAATCTGACCACCGATTTCATCAGTTGCCTTGGCTGTTTGTTTTGCCAGTTCTTTTACTTCGTTTGCAACCACAGCAAATCCCTTCCCGGCTTCACCGGCAGATGCGGCTTCAATGGTTGCATTCAAAGCCAGCAAATTTGTCTGATCCGCGATATTATTAATTACATCAAGCACTTTACCAATCTGGTTAGCCGACACTTCAAGCGTTTTCATAAGTTCATTGGTTTCTTTTGCTTGATTATTTGCCTTGTCTACCAGCTCAGATTCTTGTTGGCAATGTCTGGAGATTTCATTTGATGTGGAACTCATTTGCTCAATCGCTGTAGCAAAAGTGGACACTGCATTACTTATCTGTTCAATATGAACAGCAACGCTTTTCATGTTTGATGATACCTGATTTGAGGCAGTTGCCACCTGGTTTGACTGCGCATGCATTTCTTCAGTAGAATTAGCCACTTGGTTAGCAATAGCGGATTGTTCCTCAGAAGAGGAAGAAAGGACTTCGGAATTGGTAGCCATATCCCGGATTAGTAACATCAGGTTAACACGCATATTTTCTATTGCCGAAATCAGATCAGAGAGTTCATCGTTGAAAGAATCCGTATAAGGAGATTTCGCCTCAACAGTAAGATCTCCTGTAGTTACCGCTATAGCCGTGTTTCGGGCAGTAACCAAAGGTTTTATAAAAATGGAAACTGCAATTCTACCGAGCAAAACAACAAGAATGGTACTGATGAGAATTCCAATCACAATGGTTGAAATTCCAGCAGTTTTAGCATTAATCATTCTTTTTCTTTCAAGTGTCATTTTTTCTTGAAGAAAATTTTTTGCATCATCCGCCGACTCCAAAAAATGCCTAAAGACCTTATCAAATTTTTCATCAACCAAACCACCAACCTTGGAGGATGTATTATTGGCCTTATATCGTTTTTTGGTTAACCCAATCAACTTTTGGATTTTTACTCCGACACCCCCTCCTGACTCTCCCAGTTTACTATTGGTAATAGATTTTGCTTTATTCATCTGTGCCAAAATAGCATCCATGTTATTACTCATATCGCCATTCAACAATTTTTCAAAAAATAAATGCCCGTTTGCCAGCAAATACTTTGCTTTATTTGCCTGCATACCAAAACGGGGAGAAACAGAGGCAATGTTAGTCAGGTCCGATTGTATTCCTTCATAATATTTATCAAAACGCTGGTCGTTATGGCTACCTGCGGTAACCCCCATACGAGCTTCATACCGCTTTTTCGCAATAGCGACAAAGTCGTCCAAATCCTTTAGTACACTGGTTATCTTTTCAATCACCTCAGGGTCAGTACTTTTATAAAACTCCTCGTTTTCATTTTTACCTCCATGCAGAATTGCATTCGCATACCATTTTGCCTGGTCTAAAAACGCCCAAACCTCTTGAATATCTTCATCTTCATCGCCGGCTATTATCTCCTCAAAAAAAAGATGAGCAATCGTAGCATTATTTTTCACCTCGTTGCAGGCATCAACCAACGGCGCGTGTTTAATACCCAGTACCTCAGCAGCATAATAAAGTTTGTTAATTTGAACTACAGAAATAAAACCAGTCACCAGTAATGATGCGGTGACAAATAAGAAAAATACATTCATTTTGCCTGCAATACGCATTTTAGAAAAGAACGCAAGCAATGGCATTTTGGCTATTTGCATTATAACTCCCAGTTGTTCTATTTATATCATAATTACTACGGGCTTTCCAGTATATTTTCAAAACAACTTATTTTCAGTCCTATTTTGGTGATACCCCCCTCTTTAACAGAATTATTACGATAATTTCAGACTGGAAATGGGCCTAAAACAGAAACCGCTTTTCCAATTTTTATAACCACAATCTTTGCCTATTCGTTTCCCCATAAGAACTAACGTATGAGATATAATTTACTTCATTTTCTTCCCTTTTAATGTGCATAAGAAATAGAACAGCCAACTTTGAGAAAACTATTCCTTTATAAGCAATCATCTTGGTTTCTCTTGGTCCGACCATTTTTTTGATTCCTTCAATCATGCTGTTATCTAGCTTGAATTGAAGGGTGTGCCCCACATTTTACTTATGCAGTAGAAATTTACTCAACATTCCTGCCATATATATCGGGTAATTACTTTGTCCTCCTTGAATATCGATATTTAGGGCAGACAATTTTACACTTAGGGAAGGTTCATATCGCTTTTTAAATGACTGGAGACTTTTTGCTTTTACTCTTGATCCTGATTTCACTTCAACAGGAACTAAAGATGTTCCACAGGTAAGAACAAATTCAATTTCAGAATTATTCTTTGTCCAGGAATACAGCTCGTTAGGATAAATAGTATTTAACTCTTGTGCAACAAAGTTCTCTGCGAAAAAGCCTTTAAAAGTCCCATAATCTTGCTTTAAAATAGATTCAACAGGTATTTTCATTTGAGCGCCAAGGAGACCTGTATCAAAAAGATAGAGTTTAAACATATTCTGCTTACAATAGGCATCTAATGGTATTTCAGCATTATTGGCAATACTTACCTTCAACAAAAGACCGGCATGAACAAGCCAGTCTATAGGCCCTGCCAATTGCGAATACTTGGTTTTATTAGGTAATACATCTTTAAACTGATATCTTTTAACCGAACCATCATGAACCTTTTGAATTTGCGAGGGTATGTTATCATAGACTCCATTTATATGATTTGCATTTACTTTACCGGAATGTTTTGCAAAATCTGAGCGATAGTTCTCAATCAACTCCTTCTGCATTTTTCGTATATGTGTATAGGTCGTGAAAAGATTTTTCTGATGTTCCAGATAAAATTGAACAATTTCAGGCAGTCCACCAATTACATAGTATGTCTTAAGTTCGTCCCAAAGCAGTCCATGGGTAATTGATGATAGTTTATTATCAATTCCCGCAGACAGTAATGATTCATAAAGTCTTTTATTTTTATTAAGTAGATATTCCTGAAAAGTTACAGGATACATGGAGAGGCTGTTTATTTTCCCTACGGGAAAACTATTAACCGCCAATGTTACTCCTAAATGAGAACCCGCGCAACAAAGTGAAAGTTCAGGAATATTTTCACAAAAGTATTTTAGTGAAGTTATGGCCTGAGGACAATCCTGAATTTCATCAAAAATCAAGAGGTCTTTATGTATATCTATACCTGCTTGCAAATAGTTTTCAATGTCTTGAATAACTTTTTTAACTTCATAACCATCTTCAAAAAGAGACTTTAATCTGTTTGAGTCCTGAAAATTCAGGTAATGAGTTTTTGCATAGCATTCATTTCCAAAGTTCTTAAGTGACCAGGTTTTGCCCACCTGTCGAGTTCCTTTTAGTAACAAAGGCTTACGATTTTCTGAACTTTTCCAGTCTAATAAGGCTTTGTGTATTACTCTTTTCATATTTACCCACGCCACTAAAAAAACTTATTTTCCTATGAATAAAAGACTAATATACCTTTTTTTCATAGGATAAAATGACAATTAATTCTATTTTTACATAGAAATATGGGTAAAACAACGATTTTCACAAATTTAACCTGATATTTGTGCCGTTCTCTATAGTTTTGAACCTCTAAGAGAGGTCTTTTACCAGAAAAGTTCTTAAATCAGTCACTTTTAGCAATTGGTCTTGGAATGGTCTTGGTCCGACCAATTGTTTCAATTTATATATATATTGCGAAAACCCAAACCACAAAGTATATTGTATACAATATACTTGTCTGTTTTTTTGTGCACGTGGAGGAAGCATATGCGTTTATTGACTATATTCCTTTTGCTACCTGCAATTTCCTTTAGCCAGACCATAAGACCCTGGACTGAGAACCCGTTTTACTGGGAATATAAAGGGAAGCCAATCCTGTTAACGGGCGGCAGTGATGATGATAATCTCTTCCAAATGGCCAATTTAGAGGCACACCTGGAAGAATTACACCAAACTGGAGCTAACTATATCCGTAACACCATGAGCGATCGAGATGCGGGAAACATGAAAGCTTTTTTTCAACAACCGAACGGCAAGTATGATCTCGACCAGTGGAACAATGAGTATTGGACCGCTTTCGAGAACCTGCTCACCTGGTGCGAAGATCGGGAAATTATCATCCAGATAGAAGTGTGGGACAGGTTTGATCATTCCCGGAACCCCTGGCTGATCAGTGCCTGGCACCCGGATAACAACGTCAACTACACTAATGCAGAATCCGGCCTGGCAGATACCTATCCAAATCATCCGGGAACCAATGAACAGCCGTTTTTCAAGACAGTGCCGGACATGCAGAACAATACGGTCTTGATGAGGTACCAGAACAGCTTCGTGGAAAAACTGCTGTCCTATTCCCTGCAGCACAATAATGTTCTGTACACTATGGACAATGAAACACAGGCCGATCCAAAGTGGGCTATTTACTGGTCAAATTTTATAAAAGCAAAAGCACAGGAAATGGGGAAAATCGTGCAGACTACGGAAATGTGGGATGCATGGAACATAATGTCCGATGAGCACAAAGCAACGTTTGACCACCCGGAACAGTACTCTTTTGTCGACATATCTCAGAATTCTCATAATTCCGGTCAAACTAACTGGGATAACATCCAATGGGCCAGAGAATACCTGTCAGGTGCCGAACGCCCCCTGAACAGCGTAAAAATTTACGGTGCTGACGGCGGAAGTTATGGAAATTCAGCTGATGCTGTAGAACGTTTCTGGCGAAATCTCATAGGAGGAATGGCCTCCAGCCGTTTCCACAGGCCCACAGCCGGCCTTGGATTGAATGAAACAGCACAGAATGCCATCAGGGCAATGCGCAAGCTGGAAAGCCTGATTAAATTATGGGACGTGGAACCGAATATGGAACTTCTTTCCGGCCGTAGCGATAATGAAGCCTATCTGGCTGCAAAACCGGGAGAATTGTATGCCCTGTATTTTACGGACGGTGGCTCGGTTGACCTGGAGCTAAGCACGTTCAGTGGCCGGTTTATTCTGAACTGGATAGACATCGTCAACGGAGAATGGGGAGATAAAGATACCCTTATTGGCGGCACAAAAGTAACCGTTGACGCTCCCGGCACGGGGGGCTGGACCGCTGCGGTTGTAAAAGAAGAAATAGTTTCTGTCCTGCGAAAACCGAAGTTTCGAATAGAAAGAAAGCGGAACGCGTACACAGTAACAGGAAGAAAAGCAGATGTTGAGGTACTAAACAGCAAAAGCATGTCACGGAAATATTATTACCCTGTCTTTATGTTCTTTTAATGACCGGCCTGATAAACTATTTTTTTTGAATTGAATGTAGCTCGATTTCAAAGGAAAATTGTTATTGGATTTGGAAGAATTTAGGCGGAAATTGAAAATATTAGCATCCGGAGGAGACAGGATTCGAACCTATTCAATCTTCTGAAGACAAAACAACTCAATCCGAAATTTCCTCGTCAACTTGTATGGAAAGATCCAGGAAGCATGATGGCAATTGAGATCAATTGACGCTAAGAACATACCTTGTCTTTGGCCCTTTACCCACTTTTCGGATTTTATTTTGAATCATCAATTTGTCAAGATAGGAAACAGCAGTAGCTTTGCTTACATCTAATTTTTTACACACATTTGCGCTGGTAACCTCACTGGCACTTTCAAACATTGACAAAATAGTCTCTAGCGGGTTTCCTTTACCTTTTTCAATATCGGCAATTCTTGTAAACCGCAGAATTACTTTAAACCAATTTGGGCCTTCTTCAAATTGTGGTTGAAGTAATCCCTGTTCAGCCATGGAATCCATTATTAGTTTGATACCCGTTCCACGTTTTTCGATTAAATGCAATCTTCTTGCTAATGAAGAAATAATTCTATTCCTGATATAGCTGGTTCCATCACCCAATGATGCAGGAATAAATGGACCTGCAAAATGTCCCGGGCTAAATATTTCTAGCCTATCTGTATAATAAGCAACTTTAATAGAACCAGCAATACTGTATTGCCTGTGAAAGAGCGCATTATTTACCGCTTCTCTGACTGCTGAAACAGGTAATGCAAGACTGGTATGTTCATATTTGCTGGTGGTAATTTGAGGTTCACGTCCCAACCATTCTTTAACCAGGCTTATGACTCCTTCGCTTTGTTGTGGTAAACTGCCCGTAATATCATAACTTTCTATAGTATTTCTACCTGAATTACCACGCATTCGACTGCAAATAACAAAGGCCTCAGGAACATATTTCTCGGGATGATTATGAAACATTAATATACCGCCACGAGTTAAATGTACGTCCCCAGAGAAAACATCATGCTTCAAAATATCCAGAGAGAGCATTGATTTTTGTGTTTTCAGCCCTGCAGGCAACAAAGAAAGGTCCAGTTCTTTTTTATTGCAATGTTGTATTTGAATTTCATCATATGCCATGCGTGTTTGCTGCAATCGCAACTCGTTTAATATTTCACCTTCTGCTCTTCTGGTATGTGCACCAACTCTTATGTATACACCCTTGTCTTTTCCTTCTGAGGCAAGAAAGTACGGCTTTTGACTTCCCGGATACACCTGTAATACTATCACTTCTTTATTATTTATTGTTTTTACATAAACCTGTGGAAAAATAGAAGGATGTATTAAATCGGATAATGAAACGGGGAGTCTTTCCAATAACATATCAATTTTATTTGGTGATACACCTATAACCGTTCTCGTTTTATCTGTTACCCCCACAATTAACTGTCCACCGCTGCCGTTTGCAAATGCTATCACCGTCTTGGCAATTTTTTTATAATCTGTAACTTCCCTTTTGTATTCCAATAATCGAGATTCTCTGTCCATATTTTTTTTTACTTTTTTGAAATTTCTCTATTGTTTAGTATCGTTTAATCGTTTAGACAAATCAATCTTTAAATATATTATTTACGTATAAAAATCAAACGTTTAAACGATAAAAAGGAATGTAGAATCATGAAACCTTTAAAGTATGCAGTATTATGAGCTTTTTTAATGAATTTGGAAGAATTTAAGCGGAAATTGAAAATTATAACTTCCGGAGGAGACAGGATTCGAACCTGCAACTCCTAAACGGAGCAACTGTTTTCGAGACAGCCTGACGACCATTGTCCACTCCTCCGGAACTAGTAACTTCAATCTATTAAAATCGAGGTGTTATACCAAACCAGCCCTCTTTATAACCCGTAAAATAAAGTAAACATCATTTCGGCTCCATTTTTGCAGATCCGGTTACCATGATTTGACTTTGGGGGATTAATTCTGCGCGTGTGCGAGGTAAACTCTCCGGGTAATTTCGTTGGATAAAATCAACAATTTTCTCCCGAAGTAAACAACGCAGGTTCCAGGCTTTAGATGCGTCCTTAGCAGATATCAACAACCTGATTTCAAGCACATCAGGCTTACTGTCAGTTACCTGTACCCCGCATACTTTTTTATCCCAGTCTTCAGACCCAGCTACAATTTTTTCCATCTCTTTGCGTATTGCATCCACTGACACCGTATAATCAGTATACAAAAATACCGTACCAAGTATATCGGATGATGTTCTTGTCCAGTTTTGAAAGGGCTTATCAATAAAATAGGAGATTGGCAGTACCAGGCGCCGAAGGTCCCAAATACGTACCACAACAAAGGTAAGAGTTATTTCTTCAACCCGTCCCCATTCACCTTCTACAATCAACACATCATCAATACGTATGGGTTGTGTAATAGCAATTTGAATACCAGCCAATAAATTTGAGAGCATCTTTTGTGCAGCTAAGCCAATAATGATTCCTGTTACGCCCGCAGAAGCCAAAAGACTCACCCCTATTTGTCGTATCCCACTAAAGGTCATAAGAGAAGCGGAAATCGATATGATGATAATAATCACCACGGCAATTTTGACCAGAATCCCCACCTGGGTTGTTACTTTACGGGCCCGGAGATTGTCCTCCACATCAACATTATAGTTGTCAGATACAATACGGCGAAGAGCGAACACCAGATTAAGAGCGAGATGGGTAAAACCAGCTATCAATAGAATATTTAAACTGTGACTAAAAAACTTTTGGATGTTCGGGCCAAAGTCCAAAAAGGGTGTCAGGATTTTTATCACTAATAAAGGTAGTATATACATGGCCGGGTTTCTTGTATATAGAACCAGATGATCATCCACCTGAGTATCAGACTTTTTGCTGATACGTATCAAAACCATGTAAATAATGCGGATAAGCGGAATACCCACAAGAAAAGGCAAGACCAAAATAAAGGTTTGCCGGGATAGTAAATGATTAACAATGTCTGGTATAATATGTTCAAACATATTTCACTTCCTTCAAAAGGTTAAACCACAGGGTCATGCTAAACCTGCCTTTTTTTTAATCCTGTCACACCAGTCGACACTCTCAGGCTTTCCATGTTTTACACAGCCTTTCCGGTATACGTCCAGTTTAGTACCTAATACCGAAAGGGTGTGTTCCCGTTTGGATTCAGATAGCGTCCCCTTTTGCAGGAGCCCGTTTAAAGCTCTGATGCGATACCGGTCCAGACCAAATTCTGCTGAGAGCTGGTCTTCATGACCACCATAGCGTTTGAGATAATCCTTTTCAATAAGACCAACCGGATGATTTGTGGTTATGCGCAGCCAAAGCTCATAATCTTCACAAGCAGGATATTCTACATCAAAGCCCCCATAGCCTTCAAACAACTCACGGGTGAGGCAAACAGAAGAAGGCGTCACCATGCAACGCTCCAGGGATTCTTCAAAGATATGCCCGGCTTTTTTTAACAAATGCCGGGGTGGGTTTACCCGGGTTCCATTGCGTATCCAGATTTCTGTTGTTTGTTGTATCTGGTAATCACTACTCTCAAAGAATTGTTTTTGGGCCTCCAGTTTCCCGGGTAACCATTCATCATCAGAATCAAGGAAAGCAATATACTTACCGGTGGAATACTGTACTCCCCTGTTTCTGGCAGCACTCACACCGCTATGATTTTGGCGAACCAGATGAATTCGGTCATCCTTATCATATTGGTCAAGTTCTTCCGGGGTATTATCGGTAGAGCCATCATCTACTACAATCAGTTCCCAGTCAACACCCTTTTGTAATAAAACTGATTCAATCGCCCGCTTCACCATTTCAGCCCGGTTATACACCGGGATAACAACACTTATCACAGGCGGTATGCTCATCAGCAAATTTCCATCCGGGCAATAATTGAAATGATATCCAAAACTTCTCTTATCCTAAATAAATTCTAATATCTAAATCCTAAACATCCAAGATTTCTTGAAAAAATTGTCAGGCGAGGTTCGTCTCGCATTTCGCGCTCCAAGCTCAGCCTGCCAGGCTTCGGTTCGAAGAAATTCAAAATAAAACGTAAATGTTATAAATAACACATTAAACATAACATTTTAACCACTCATACCTATGTATTACAAGGAAAGAGCTTAATACAAGCATTTAAAGTTTTCTTTTTCAAATATTAGTAACTATTAGGATTTTTTTAGGATTTAGGATTTAGAAATTAGGATTTAAACTACGGTTGTTTAAGGAAAAAATGCTACCTCGGCCAGGGGAGAAAATCGCCTATGAAACGAACTTCCTTCTCCATCTTGATGCCACAGAATTCAGAAACCGTTTGCAACACATCTTCACTCAGGTCATAAACATCCTGAGCGGTGGCATTGCCGGTATTGATAATGAAATTTGCGTGTTGTTGGGATATTGCAGCACCACCAATACTACTGCCTTTTAAGCCAGCTTCTTCTATCATGGCGCCGGCAAAACCTACAACCGGTCTTTTAAACATACTCCCGGCATTAGGGAAAGAAAGGGGCTGCTTTTCTTTACGGCGTTTTAAATATTCACTCACCATCATTTCCAGGTCGTTTTTATTCCCCGAAGCCAGATCAATTTCAATTTCAAGAATCACTTCTTTTACGGTGTTGAATACAGACTTCCGATAACCAAAACAACATTCATCAGCGGTACGGGTAACAAATTCTCCATCAAAAGTACAAGAGCGGACTGAAGTGACCACCTGGTCAAGCTCTTGCCCGAACGCTCCTGCATTCATAAACACACCGCCTCCCAAAGATCCGGGAATACCCGCTAAGCGTTCTATACCCGTAAAACCCCTGGCAACCGTCTGCTGCACGAGGGAATTGAGTAACACACCAGCACCAGCTTGTATGTGGGGCCCCTCCCAATTGATATGGGATATAGCTTTTCCGATATTAATAACCAGGCCGTCAAAGCCCTTATCCGAAATAACCAGGTTTGAGCCTTTCCCGAATACAAACACCTCTAGCTTTTCATTTTTGGCCCATTGCAGACTCTCGCGAATCTCGTCAACAGATGCCGGAGCAATAAAAAACCTGGCCATGCCTCCCAGTTTGAATGTGGTCATAGAAGACAGCGGAACGTTTTGCTCTATTTTCATTTATGACTTAACTTCTTACACCAAATTGCTTTTTAAGCTTAAGGTCAACACTGGCAGGTACGGGTTCATAACTGGCAAATTCCATAGTAAATTCAGCTTTACCTTGTGTCTGAGAACGTAAGTCGGTTGCATAACCAAACATCTCAGATAGCGGAACGGACGCAACAATTTTAGCATAGGTATCCATATCAGTACTCCCGGAAATCATTCCCCTGCGCTGATTGAGATTACTCATTACTGCACCCTGGAATTCAATAGGACTCTCTACTTCTACTTTCATAAAGGGTTCAAGTATCTGTGGATTTGCCTGTTTAAAAACACTCTGAAAAGCTTTCATCCCAGCAATCTGAAAGGCCATATCACTGGAGTCAACCGGGTGGTAAGAGCCATCATCAATAACACAACGAACATTAATTATGGGAAACCCAATCAAGCCGCCCATTTCTTTGGCCCGCTGAAACCCCTTATCACAGCTCGGGATATATTCTTTGGGAATAACTCCGCCTTTGGTGTTATTTACAAACTCGTAATCACTTTCTTTACAGGGTTCAATATAACCCGCAATACGTGCGAACTGACCGGAACCTCCGGTTTGTTTCTTATAGATGAAATTAAACTTCGCTTGACTGGTAATGGTCTCCCGGTAGGCTACCCGTGGTTGTCCGGTCGTAAGGCTTACATTATACTCACGACGCAGTCTCTCCAGATAAATAGCCAAATGCAGTTCTCCCATACCCGATATAATGGTTTGGTTACTGTCTTCATCAAATTTAACCCGGAAAGTCGGATCTTCTTTTTCAAAACGATTGAGGCCCTTAGACAGGTTATCAAGATGATTCCGGTCCTTGGCTTCTATAACCAGGTCAATAACCGGCTCAGGGACAAACATTGAAGTAAGCGCAATTTTTGTATGCCCGTCGGTAAAGGTTGTACCGCTGGCACAGTCAATACCAAACAGTGCAACAATATCACCGGCCCCGGCACTCGGGATATCTTCCATCTGATCGGAGTGCATACGCACCAGACGCCCGACTTTTCTACGTTTGCCCGTTATGGAATTACAGATAGTATCGCCTTTTTTTAAGCGACCCTGATAAACACGGGCATAACTCAACTGGCCAAAACGCCCATCCTCCAGTTTGAACACATAGGCTACCAGAGGTTTCTTATCATCTGCTTCCAGGACAACTTCTTCTTCATTGTTACTAAGGTCAAGCCCTGTATTTTTAATATCATAGGGATTTGGCAGATAATCGCCTACCGCATCCATAAGAGACTGTACTCCCACGTTTTTAAAAGCCGAACCCATAAATACGGGGGTTAAATCAAGAGAAAGTACCCCAGCTTTTATTGCTTTTTTAATCACTTCTTCCGGTATCTCTTTATTATCTAAAATGAGCTCAGTGAGTTCATCAGAATAAGCCGAAACCGCATCAAGCATTTTTGCCCTGTACTCAGCAGCTTCTTCAGCCAGTTCCGCAGGAATTGATTCCTGGATGAGCTGTTCGCCAGAGTCACCTTTGAAGGTATAAGCCTTCATGCTTACGAGATCCACGAGGCCCTTATGATGTTCTTCCAGACCAATGGGTATCTGCATGGCTACCGCGTTATGTCCGAGCCTCTCTCTGAGTTGTTCAATAGCCCGCATAGGAGAAGCCCCGGTGCGATCCAGCTTATTGATAAAACATATACGTGGTACATTGTATCGGCGCATTTGCCTGTCAACCGTAAAAGACTGGGACTGTACACCAGATACCCCACACAAAACAAGAATCGCACCATCCAATACCCGCAGTGCCCGTTCCACCTCTATGGTGAAATCAACATGCCCCGGTGTATCAATAATATTGTAGCGTTTGTCCTTCCAGAGACAATGAGTAGCAGCAGAGGCAATGGTGATCCCCCGTTCACGCTCCAACTCCATAGAATCCATGGTCGCGCCAACGCCGTCTTTACCCCGGACTTCATGCATAGCGTGAATAATACCCGTATAATATAAAATGCGTTCTGTAAGTGTCGTCTTCCCCGAATCAATATGGGCACTAATCCCAAAATTTCGGTAATGCTCTAATGGCCTATTTTCTAAAGTCATATTAATAATCTTGTGTCAGTTCAAAGTTTAATGTGATAATCTACAGATTCTCTGTTTTAATTTCGCTGTACCATTTCAGAAAACTCCCGGATAAGGAACTCTCTTTAAAACAGAATTGAAAGAAATAAAAGTATTGCCTTTTGGACCAGAACTACCACTATTCCTAATACCAGGTGTATACATTCCGATTCGACTCATTCTTTTCATTTCTTCTCTAAAAATCCCGGTTCACAGCTAAAAATGCTCGGCACAATAATACTTCTAAGTACCCTTTGCGTCAATTTGAGCACCTGTAGGACGACGGATCATTGATTTGATTTCTTTGATCTGTTTCAATTCCTGAAAGGTGTGTAAAAGCTGCTTAATATCATACACCTGGATTTTAAATTTATTGCGGACCTGCCCTCTGAGAGTGATAATTGAGGCGCGCTCCACAGTCACCCCACAATTAAAAAAGACCTCGGATATTTCATACAAAAGTCCTGGTTTATCTTTTGCCAGAATTTCAATAAACACATCATAGAATTGTTGCACATCAGCATTCCATTGGACCGGTATGGTTCTTTCCTTGTCTTTTGCCTGTTTCACACCATGGGAACATTTGGCCCGATGCACCAGGATGCCATTTCCCTTGCCTACATAACCTATTATGGCCTCTCCGGGTATGGGACGACAGCAGGAAGCGAATTGTATCAGGGTATCTTCCATGCCTGAGACCAGCACTGCGTTTTTTAAAGATTTATCTTTTTTCATGAGCACCCGGTTCAGCATCCCTTTTGACTTCCCGGGAGCAAGGCTACCAACAAAGCTCGAAATTGCCCCAAGAGTAACTTCACCGTTCCCAATTTTTTCAAAGAGAGCCTCCCAGTCGCCTACCTCATATTCAATGGCAAAAGGTTTAAAATTCCCCCTCTTCTCCAAAGGAGTCTTCTGGTTTCTGAATTCACGGTACAAAAGTTCTTTACCAAGCTGAATACTTTTTACATTTTCTTCATTCGTCAGCCATCTTCTAATGCGATTTTTAGCTTTAGGTGTAACCACAATACGTAACCAGTCTCGGGAAGGATTCTGAGCGTCTGACTTCATAATTTCAACGGTACAACCGGTTTTTAAGACTTTGTCAAGGGGTACCATCTTATCATCCACTTTGGCACCTATACAATGAATTCCCACCTCGGAATGCACTGAAAATGCAAAATCAAGGGCGGTTGCCCCCCGGGGGAACTGATGCAGGTCCCCTTCTGGCGTAAAGACATATATTTCATCAGTCTTCAAGTCCACCCGAACAAAATCCATAAACTCCGCAGAATCAGTGAGATCCTCCTGCCATTCCATAAACTGGTTAAGCCATTTATTTTCTTTCTCTGTTTTATCAGGATCAGCTTTTTCTTTATAGGCCCAGTGAGCAGCTATCCCCTTTTCTGCGGTATGTTCCATTTCTTCTGTGCGGATTTGTATTTCAACGGGCTTGCCGGTGGGGCATACACAAGTGGTATGTAAAGACTGATACATATTCGATTTTGGAATTGCGATAAAATCTTTAAACCGCGCCTGGAGTGGGGGCCAAATACCATGTACCAGCCCCAATACCCGGTAACATTCTGAAGGTTCCTTAACAATAATGCGAATCGCAAACAAATCATAGACGTCTTCAAACTGACACTTGCGTGATTTAATCTTTTTAAAAATGCTGAAAAAATGTTTGGGTCTGCCATAGACCTTCGGATGCATACCGGCATTACCCAGCATTTCTTTCATACTGTTAATCAGATTTCGGATATAGGCTTCCCGCTCTTCTCTTTTGCCGATAACCTTATCCACAATCATCTTGTATTCATTGGGATTAATATGCTTAAAAGAGAGATCCTCCAGTTCCCAACGAATTTTAGCCAGGCCAAAACGATGGGCTAATGGGGCATACACATCAAGGGTTTCCTGGGCAATCTTCTTTTTTTTCTCTTCTTTCATGTAACCCAGGGTGCGGATGTTATGCAGCCTGTCAGCAAATTTTATCATGATCACCCGAAAATCCTTGGCCATGGAAATGAGCATTTTCCGAAAAGTTTCCGCCTGCCTGTCCCGCCCGGATTTCATTTGAACCGCGGAAATTTTTGTTACCGCCTCCACAAGGAAAGCCACCTCAGCCCCAAATTCTTCTTCCACTTTCTTTTTGCCAATTTCAGTATCTTCCACTACATCGTGAAGCAAACTGGCTACCAAAGTAGTGCTGTCCATATTATAGTCCGCAAGAATTTTAGTCACTTCAAAGGGGTGCTCTACAAAGGGCATTCCAGAACGGCGATATTGGTGAATATGGGCCTGATATGCAAACTCAACAGCCTTTTTAATCAGCTCGGTATCGATACCCTTTACACGGGCCTCAATATAGGAGATAAGATTACCCTTTGCCCTGTCCACATGATGGACCACTTCCGGTGAATTCTGGTAATCAGCTTCGGTCATAGATGATTTTCTTACGCTTTCTCATAAAATTAAACATTCTCTGATTAATAGTAATCACAGCATCCCATCACCGCAACCAAATTCTGAGTATGGAAAGCCTGAAAAAGGGTTAGTGGCAAAATTATCTGGAGTTTGATCGACTTTTTGAGAACTTTGGATAATTTTCACCAATTTCCCTCAGCTTTTGTTTCGAGTAGAATAAACCCAGGCGTCTGCTATGGCCACGAATATTGTTTTTTATTTCATAATACTCTTCTTCAATCCAGTTTAACTCACTCATAGAAAAATCAATAGTTTTGTCGCTTTCAGATTGGATTATAATAGGAGTAGGCAATTCTATAAAATGAAGCAGCTCAAGCAGGTAAATATTTGCCAGTTTAATACAGCCTCTCGTGGGCTCCATAAGATTACCAGGTTCTGCGCCGTGGATCCAAATTCCACTCCCGGTTTTCCCCTTTGCTCTATCTCGTTTATTTGGATAGTTTAGGGGGAATATGAGAGAGCCATAGATTTTCCCCATTACTTTGCCAGGGAACATGTCCATCACCCAATAAGTTCCCTCTGGTGTTTTTTTATCTCCTCTTCGCATTTTTTGACCATCATTTTCACCCAGAATAAGAGGAAAGGCCTTAATCTTAAA
>JADFYW010000057.1 GCA_015232855.1 Fibrobacteria bacterium | reverse complement strand
AGTACCAGGTGATTGGTCAACTGGGATTAAGTACCATGACTGCCAGAGAAAACGCACACTATAAAATGATTAAATTATCAGCTTATGATGAAGTTGCTCGTAATTTATGGATACTTAAGAGATCAGCAGAAAAACGTGAACAGGTTCCTGAAGATCTTAATAACATTACCATTCTGGCTGGTACTAAAATAATTTATGATAAAATAATTCATGTAATGGATGCGGCAAAGTATGCTGGTTTTTACAAAATAAGCCTTTCTTTGTTAGGAGGATAAACTTAAATGGCTAGACGTAAACTTAAAAAAGACAGTGGGAGTCTGAATATTACATCGATGATGGATATGTTTACCATCGTACTTGTTTTTTTGCTTAAGAATTTTGCGACTGAAGGTAATTTAATGACCTCTGCCGATAATCTAATTCTACCGGTATCAAGACAATCGGAAACCCCTCAAGAAGTTGCTATGAGCATAGTAGTTGATAAAGATTGGATTCTGGTAGATGATCAACAGATTATGGAAACAAAACTTGCTCAGGATCAAGAAAAATTAAAATTAGAACCTATTTCTAAGATTCTTGAAGAAAAGCGAAAAGAAGAAGAAGAGTCAAATATGGCAGGTATAATTGATTTTTCCATTGGGAGAATCGTCTTGCAATTTGACCGAAACTTAGAGTATGACATCGTAACAAAAATGGTGGCAACCTGTGGTTGGGCCGGATATACAAATGTACGATTCGCAGTTACAAAAACCGAGGAAGAAGGATAATGACAGATCAAGCTCAAAACAGTCAATCCATAAAGTCCAAAACGGATAAAGAATTTCAAAAGAAGTTCGAAACAGATTCTGATAAAAGATTAATGCAGTTCTTTGCTGCTTGTCTTTGTATTTGTTTAGGTCTTGGGTTTTATTTCACTATTATGGAAATCATTGTGCCTGAAATAGTAAAAGCTATTACCGAAGATATTCAAGCCACTGCAAAGTTTGAAGATGTTGATAAAAAGAAGAAAAAAGAAGAAAAGAAGGAGAAAGTAAAAAAACCTTCCAAGAAACGTGGAGGTGGTGGCCGTAAACGGGGCCGTGGCAATCCAAAAGATGTTTCTGGTGTAGGTGTGCTTAAAATGCTTACGTCAAGGTCCAAATCTTCTTCTCATAGAGCGTATGATTTGATGTCGAGTAAGTTTAATGACATTGAAAAATCGCTTAATAAAATTGCAGGCCTTACTACAACAGGTAAAACACGTTTGTCAGGTAGAAAAGGAAAACTTGATGCGGGTTTTAATGATGGATTTGCAACTGGCGGAACTGGCGGTATTGATGATATGCTAGGCGGTTTGCTAGGTGGTAGTGATATGGGTGTCGGTGTTGAGGCCAAGGGCAAACTAAGGCCTCCTAATGCTTCTGAAATTGATATGGGACAAGGTGGAAGTAGAAGGTCAGCAGCTTCCATATTGAGAGTAATAAGGCAGCATATGCCTGGTTTGCGCCACACTTATAATAAACACTTAAAAAAGAACCCTGGTTTTAGTGGTAAAATTCATATAAAATTTCTTATCGCACCTAGTGGAAAGACTGTTAGTGTAAGTATTGTGGGCAGTACTACTGGGGTTTCCTCATTTGATTCTGAAATAAAAAATAAAGTGAGACGTTGGCGTTTTGAGCCAATTACCGGTAAAGGCAATGATGTGGTAACCATCCCATTTAGCTTTTCCGAATAACAGTTGTTTAATTCCTAAAGAGATGAATTTTAAGTTTGTTTAGAGTGTAATTGAAATTTATTTTAAATAATTAGAATTTAGCCTTTAAGGGATTTAACAAATTTTATTTTTTTATTAGAATGAGCTAATTAATTAGCTATTTTAAGCAACAGATTTTAAAAAAAAGGGTGATAACATGAAGAAGATTTTTCTTTTTGCAGTATGTTTCGTTGCTACAGCTTTCTTATCAGTTTCTGAGGCTTCTTTTGCCAGGGTTGAATCAATGGGGAAGCATGCTACCTTTTTTATGGATGACGTCAGCATCTTTGATAATGCTGCGAATATGAATGTGTTCCCCAATTTTTTAATTGGAGAAATGGGCAGTTATATGCAGGGGGATCCAGATAAAGATGCGAAGAATCACGCTTTACAACTTACTAACGAAAAAACTTCAGTTGGTGACCCCAGATATAATAGAGATCCGGAAAATCCATGGTTTGGTGGAATTTTTTCCTATTCACTTGGAAATAAGGAAGATGGAAATCTTTATCCTCAGATAAGTTTGGGTGGAGCATTTAATAGAAAAGATATGGAACTGTTTAGTTTGCTTCCAGATTCCGTAAAGCTTGGTAAAAATACTGTGGTACCTGAACCAGTAACAAATTTTGATGGCTTTTTGGGGTTCACTTTAAAAAATGGTGGAATGGTTGGTTCTCATATTTACATAGCTATGCAGGAAGGTGCGGACGTTAACAATGGAATCGTTAGTTCGGATACGAATGGTGTACCAATTTTAAGCCATGATATCAGCACCTACATTTTTAAAGGCGATTTGGGTTTAAATTGGCCTTTAGCACGAAATATTGATGGAGAATTGTCCTTTGGTTATGCTGCTGTCAAATTTGGTGATAAGATTGTTAAATGGGATCCTTCATTTTTTATAAAGGGTCGTGCTTTTTCAACTCTTGAGATCATAAATGGAGAATTGGTACCTATTTTTAATTATTCGCACTTAAATGCTCCAGGACAGTCTAAGGAAATCCTGGATTTTGGTTTAGGTGTAAATGCTTCTCTTGATAGGGGCTTTTTTTGGCTCGGTGTAGAAGCAATATTTGCCAAATCCGAAAGAACAGGTTATTCCGGTAGAGTTTATGATCCAACCAATTCTACTACGAAGAAGGATGTTATAAGAGGAGGCAAAATATCCTTTGGAATAGAGAGAAATATCTTTTTTGATTGGCTTGTGGTGCGGGTTGGAGGGCAAAAATTAATTGCTTCTCACAAGATAGATGGTAAAAGTTATTATATGTATACTAATCCAATTTCAGATGGGACTGCAGATGACCATATAGGCTGGGGTGTTGGTTTGAACATAGAAGAAAAGCTTAAAGTTGATGCGACAATGGCAGAAGATTTTCTGTATACTTTTGGAAATATTTTCTCTGGTCCTCAGCATCATGTTCTTACACGGATTTCTGCTACGTACTCTTTCTAAAAGATCGAGTAAATGTATCGAGGTATTTATTACGCCAGTTTTTCCTTGATTTTATTGCTTTTAGGGTGTTCCCCTTCTGCTGATAGAATTACTAATCAGTTAAACAAATTAGCATCTTCTGATTTATCCGATATTTTAAATGATATGAGAGACAGAAACATCGATTCTGTTTTGTCTTCAGAGCCATCATTTGTAATTCATGATTTTCGTTTGTTTAAGGGCGATACCGCCCGTATGTTTATGGCATATGCTGAAGTACGCTTTTTTTATCTGAAAAGTATTAAACTAATGCAAGTCAGAAAATATAGGTATAACACACTTGCAGGTATTTGGGAACGGTATGATATAAAATTAAAACACCAGTTTCCTGGAAAAACTTCGAATAAAATTAAAAAAAATATCAATCTCAAAAAATCAAATTCTGGTAAGAAAGAAAATGATTATATGGATGTTAAAGTTAATGAATAGTGGGCATGAGTTGGATTTGATTTGGTGATAAACTGAAAAAAATATATTGCGAATGAGTATAAATTCTAATTAGATTTAAATAAGTTAAAGAGAAAATATTATGTTTGGTTTACTTTCGAATGATATTGGTATTGATTTAGGTACTGCAAATACCCTTGTGCATGTAAGCGGAAAGGGGATTGTTATTAATGAGCCATCAGTTGTAGCTGCTGATAGACGTACAGGCAAAATTATAGCTATTGGTTCTGAAGCAAAGCAAATGCTTGGACGTACACCTGATGATATTATTGCAGTCAGGCCTATGAAAGACGGTGTAATTGCTGATTTTAAGTCAGTAGAAAGTCTATTAACTAAAATGATTAAAAAGGTCCAAAAATACCCTTTGTTTCTTTTACGTCCTAGAATTGTTGTAGGAGTTCCTTCAGGAATTACCGAAGTTGAGAAAATGGCTGTTATTGACGCATCTCAACGTGCTGGAGCCCGTGAGGTACATTTGGTAGCAGAGCCTATGGCTGCAGCAATCGGAATGGGAATACCTGTTGAAGATGCAAGTGGAAATATGATTATTGACATTGGTGGAGGAACATCAGAAATAGCGGTAATTGCTCTTTATGGTATTGTTTGTGATGCAAATTTACGTGTTGGTGGAGATGAAATGGATGTCGCTATTGTTGATTATCTTAAAAAAGCACATAATATGCTCATAGGCGAAAGTACTGCAGAACAAATTAAAATGACAATTGGGTCTGCTTTTCCGCTAAAAGAAGAACTCGTAATGGAAGTTAAAGGCAGAGACTTAATTGCAGGGGTTCCAAAGACTATGACGTTAACTTCAGAAGAAATAAGGGAAGCTCTTGCAGAGACTATAGGTTTAATCGTTGATGCTGTTAGGAAAGCTTTGGAGAATACTCCTCCTGAATTGTCTTCTGATATAGTCGATAAAGGTATTGTGATGACAGGAGGAGGGTCAAAGGTAAGGGGGCTTGACGATCGTCTTCGTGAAGAAACAAATCTTCCTGTAAATGTAATCGATGACCCAATGGTTTGTGTTTGCAAGGGAACTGCGCGCATTCTTGAAGACATCGATAAATTCAGAAAGGTTTTAATGGCCGCTACCCATTAATTCTCAGTTGTTTTTAATATTCGCGTTTTAATTTGAGAATATTCGATTTAATTTTCGCATTATTTAAAAAAAGCAGAGGGATTTTCTCTCTGCTTTTCTGTATTACCATTTCTCTTTCTTTGCTTTTCATGGATCTTGAAGGGAAAAAAGTATTTTATGAAGTCATGGTCGCTACTATTTTATTACCCGTAGAATCAGTTGTTTCTTTGAACAAAGGCTATTTTAATGTGTATCAGGAGAATAAAAGGCTTTTGATTGAAAATGCAGATTTACTTGTTAAAAATGAACGTCTCAGGCAAAATAAAAAACAGAATGATCGCCTGCGGAAAATGCTTGAGTTCAAAACAGAAAGTGGATACAGGTTAATTGCAGGTGAAATCGTAGCTCGGGATCCTGGTCGTTACGAAATGACCTGGATTCTCAGTTTGGGAAAAAAAGATTCAATTGAAATGAATATGCCTGTGCTTACTCCAAAGGGAGTTGTTGGTAAAGTGGCTAAGGTATTCAGCGGCTACAGTGTTATTCAATTAATTCAAGATCCAAATTGTAAAATTTCGATCATTAATCAGCGTTCAAGAGTTATAGGCTTATTAGAAACCTTTCAGTTGGGTAAATTGATAGCAAGGTTCCCAGCACATTCCAATGTAAAAGCAGGTGATACACTAATTACTTCTGGAATGGGAGGTGTTTTTCCAAAAGGATTACCTGTTGGTATGTTGATAAATGAAAATCTGGATTCAGACGATATCATTACAGGTGCTGAAGTGCGATTATTTCAGGATACAGATATAGTAGAAGAATTGTTTGTTTATGTAAAAAAAGCAAACTGGAAGGTAGGGTTGGGCCCTTGACGTTTTTAAAGTGTTTTGGTGTACTAGCCGTTGTACTCATTTTACAATCTACAATGGTGCATTGGTCGTTCCTTGGTAATTATCATCCGGATTTCATTATTATTTTTCTGGTATTTTTTTCATTGAGACATGGTCCTGTAGTAGGTGTTTTCCTTGGATTTTCTATTGGATTGGTCCAGGACATTTATAGTGTTGAGACATTAGGAGCAAACGCCCTTACTAAATGCCTGGTTGGCTATGGTATTGGATTATTTGATGAAAGTAGGTTTACTTTTTCGAATTCTACAAGGTTGGTTATACTGGCTATTGCCTTCTTTTTGCATGATGTCGTTAATGGTATTGCAAGTGGTTTAGAGACAAATGCCCTCATTATGTCTTTATTTAAACAAAGCCTGCCAGATGGTCTGTTAACCATGGTTATTGGATTCGTCCTGTTTTATGGGATATTTGTGAAGCGTGGAGCATAACAGCTCATGCCTGATATTAACTTACAAGATGATCAGTTTTTCAGAAACAGAGCTGTTTTTAAAATTACTATTCTAATAGGAATAGCCTTTTTAATTTTATTAGCCAGACTTTTTTATTTACAGATACATTTGTATCAGTACCATTTTCGTTTGTCAGAAGAAAACAGGGTTCGTTTACGCATCCTTGAAGCTCCTCGAGGTTTGATTATGGACCGAAACGGGAAAACCTTAGCAAGGAACCGCCCTTCATATCAAATCTGCATATTACCAACAGAACTTAAGGACAAGAAAAAGGTTTTTACGAACCTCATGAAAATAATTGATGGGGATAGTGTTGGGGTTTTCGACTCTGCACAGGTTGCCTATATGATGGAAAGAGGGCGATGGCGCAGGTTTCAGACCCTTCCCATTTTGGAGGACGCCTCAATGAATGTTGTTGCATTAGTAGAAGAACATCAGCTTGATCTTCCTGGAGTTGTCACTATTGTAGAACCAAGAAGGGAGTATCCTTATCATACCCTCGCAGCACATACTATTGGTTATACCGCTGAAATAAGTGAGCAGGACTATGAATCATACAAAGCACGGGGATATCGTCTTGGTAACAGGATAGGGGTAAAGGGACTTGAAAAAAAATATGAATCAGCGCTACGGGGGGTGGAAGGGAAGAAGTTTGTTGAGGTGAATGTGTATGGTAAAGAAATGGGCCTTTTGGACAATATGCCCAATAAACCTGCAGAACCTGGTAACAATCTCATTACGACGCTTGATTTAGAATTACAGATGGTTGCTGAACAGGCTGTTCCAGACTCTTTCAAAGGCTCTGTTGTTGCAATTGACCCCAGGAATGGAGAAGTTCTTGTTATGCTGTCATCTCCGCGGATAAATGGGAATATTTTTTCGCTATCAAAAAACCGCCGTTCACAAGAGTGGCAGAAACTCGCCTTTGATTCGAATCGGCCCTTAAATAACAGGGCGAGTATAGGTATTTATGATCCTGGTTCGACTTTTAAAGCAATTGTTTCTATTGCTGGATTCAGAGCTGGAAAATTAATGCCTGACAATTTTTCATTTAAACCCTGTAACGGCGGATATCAGTTTGGACGCAGATACCAAAGATGTTGGAAACCATCAGGTCATGGTCGTGTAAATTTCTATCAGGCCTTTAAGCAATCATGTGATACCTATTATTATCAGGCAGGTTTACTATTGGGAATGGATGCTATAAATGAAAGTGCCAGGATGTTTGGTCTGGGGGCTAAAACAGGAATTGATTTGGTAGCAGAACGAAGCGGTTTACTGATGGATTCTCTCGTTTATGAAAAAAAGTTTAAACGTCGTGGATGGAAATGGACTCGGGGCTTAATATTAAATCTTTCTATAGGTCAAGGGCAATTAGTGACACCCTTACAACTGGCTAATTACACTGCAGGGTTGGGTAATGGCAAAGTAATTTATAAACCCCACTTAAGAAAAGAACTCACCGATGGAAATGGTAAGAATATCAAGTATTTTCAACCAGAAATTCTTCAATATCTGGATATAACTCAAAAGGAACATTCCTATGTTTTAGAGGCAATGCGTCAGGTAGTGGAGGAACCCGGTGGGACTGGACGGAGAGCCGCTGTGCCTGGGGTAGTAGTAGGGGGGAAGAGTGGCTCTGCCGAAAATCCACAGGGAGATAAGACTCATGCTTTATTTATTGCTGTAGCACCATTGTATAAGCCTGAAATTGCCATTGCAGTTATTATGGAAAATGTGGGTCATGGTGGTTCTGTTGCGGCCCCTATTGCGGGTGATGTGTTAAGGCTTTATTTTAAAAGAAAGAATCGGGGGCTTTAATTGAAAAGAATAGACTGGTTCCTGTTAGGTTCATTGTTTGGACTCATAGTGATAGGGATTCTCCTGGTTTACAGTGCGACGGTGGATGAAGCTGCAAAACAATGGCAAAGACAAATATTATTCTTTTCTTTAGGAGGTATTGCTGTTTGTGGAATTACTTTGCTTCCGAGTAAGGTGTTTTATATTGCCGCTTATCCTTTATATACGCTCTCTTTGTTGCTTTTAGCATATGTTGCTCTTTTTAAAAGCGGGGATGTGGAGCGCTGGATAGCTTTACCCGGAGGTTTTAAACTACAGCCTTCAGAATTTGCAAAAATAGCATTGCTACTGACATTGGCAAGATTCCTTTCGCTTAAAAGGACGAGCTTAAGTAATATGAAAACATTGATAGTCCCCTTCCTCTTGTTTTTTGTCCCATTTCTATTGGTATTAAAACAACCGGATTTGAGTACCGCGTTGGTTTTTGGTGTGATGCTTCTGTTTATGCTGTATTGGAATGGGCTGGCTGGCTGGGAAATCTTCCTTCTGATATCACCCTTATTATCGGTAATTTTAACATCACAACATTTTTTGTGGGCTGGAATGTTTGTCCTATTGGTTGCGGTAATGTGGGTTTACCGGGTTAACTTAATAATGTTTTTAACTACCGTACTTGCAAATATGGCTGCTGGTTATTGTTCTATTCTACTTTGGAACAAAATTTTAAAAGAACACCAGAGAGATAGAATCCTTACTTTTGTCAACCCCATGCGGGATCCCAAAGGGTCCGGATATCAAATTATCCAGTCTAAGGTTACAACAGGATCGGGTGGACTTTTTGGAAAGGGTTTTGGAAATGGAAGTCAAACAAATCTGAGTTTCTTACCTGAGGAACACACAGATTTTATTTTTTCTGTTTTGGGCGAACAATTTGGTTTTTTGGGATGTACGGTAGTTCTTCTTCTCTTCTTTTTTCTTATTTACCGGATTATGCATACATGTACTGATATACGTAGCCAGTTTGCGAATTTGCTCATTGTTGGGATTACTGCTATTTTAGGATTTCACGTGTTTATTAATGTTGCGATGACTCTTGGTATGATGCCTGTTACTGGACTGCCATTACCCTTTCTTTCTTATGGAGGGTCTTTTATTCTGGTATGTATGGTGCTAGTAGGGATTGTGATCAACCTGAGAGTGCACCAGGAAAACATCTAGTTTACATTTATTTCTGCTCCAGGCTAAGCAGAGTGCTTTACCGGGTCTTAGGGAATTCCATACTGTTGTTTGTATTGCAACCAGTTTGTTTTTAAATCTATAAAAGATTCCAGATTAGGCTGGAGGAGAAATGGGTTGGTTTCTTTTTCGTTCCCAATAGTAGATGTCGGTGCTATTCCATAATCATGTCCGGGAAAAACACGTGTATTATCCGGGAGAGTGAGTAGTTTTTCATGTAAGCTTAGGTATTCAATTTCGGCTTGTCTGCCGAAGTCAGTGCCACCCACTTTTCCGACAAATAAAGTGTCTCCGGTAAATACCGCATCTCCCAGGACAATACATATACTGTCTGAAGTGTGCCCAGGGGTATGTAGGATTATTAAATTACTTTTTCCAAGAGGGATGCTCGTATTATCCTGAATCGTCACTCCGGAAGATGGTTCTTTTTGCCCAAAAAGAAGAGGGGGAATGCCCGTTGTCGTAAAAAATTCCCTATTCCCATTTGTGTGGTCATAATGATCATGAGTACAGAATGCATATTGAATGACGAAATTATTTTCTTTAGCAAAAGAAGTAATCATGCCAGGTGAGTAAGAAGGGTCTATTACAATGGCCTTTTTGGATTCATCATCTGTTGCCAGATACCCAAAATTTCTATCACCACCTGTTTTAAACTGTTTTATGAACATAAGGGAGGTCCTAACGAAAAAAATACCTGCACGTTTTTAAAACGTACAGGTAAATGAAGATATTATTTCTATTCAGAAATAGCGCAGTTTATGGCTGGCTCTGCACCTGAACGTACAACTCCCTGGCGGTAGAGTCCGGTATGCTTACCGGCAGTTGTATTGAATTGAACCTTCCAAAGATATACGCCCGAACCAACAATTTTCCCTTCCAGGTCTTTCTGGTTCCATATCAGCCAACTTCTGAGGCCTTTAGGATCTCTTCGCTCTTTATTTTGGAGTTCTCCACAGTAACCAAAATATTGTACTGAAGAATGAATGAATTTCCCAAGGTGATCAAAAATGGTTATTTCGGCAGTGTATTTCTCTTTTGAAAAAACTTCAACGGTTGAAAGACAGTTTTCGGGATACCTGGTTTGATTGGTGGTTTCCGTACCTTGTTCATTACATGACCCATCTGGAGGCAATACCGTTCCATCTGCTTGTAACATCGCAGGTTTAACCCATGGTTGAAAAAATTCAAGTTGGCCAGTTGTTGGATTTAAGATAAGTTCTGCATTACGGGCCGGATGTGCCAGGCCAGTGCTTTCATCAATATAGAAGGTTGCAATCATTGAACTGGGATCATTCAAACTTACACCCGTTACCGGCACATAAATATGGGAATTATCTATGGGTCGCTTTGGATCTACCCCTAAAATAATTTTTAAAGCCGGGTTGGGTTTATTTATCGTAGGAGAAGCATCAACATAGGGCGCTCCCGGGTTAAGATAAATGTAATCATCAACATCCGGGGTATAGTTATTATCCCTGTCATTAGTTACAATGAACGTCCATATCAGACTATCCGGTCCTTCAACTATGGGGGTTGATCCCGTCAAAGAAATCAATGGGTAGGCTATAGAGGGATCATTACCCGGAGAAAACATAAAGAGTGAATCCCAGGGAGTACCCATATCGTGAGTTTGTCGTATCTTTTCAGACAACTCAATTACTAAGGTGTCAGGTTGTTTCTGCAATTTACCATCCACGTCTTTATAATAGGTATTGTTTGATGGAAATTTGTTAGCCGTTACCACCACAGCTCCTATACCATCTTGGATAAGGACTTCCTGCCCTTGAAATACCGGGCCATCAGGAAGAGTAAGGAATGGTGGGGAGACCGCATCCATTGTTGTTTTATCGGGATAAAAAACCCCCGCATCTCTGTCCATTGCACCAGGAATAAGGATTGCAATCAACGTTGGGTCGGGCATTAAATTAATTGAATTTGCGGGGTCACCAGCAGTATATGAGGCTGTATGGCCCTGGGCACCATCATATGGCCAGTCAATGGAAGTAATGCTTGTGGGTGGTGCTAAAAGGGTATCCAGGAAACGAATATAAATTGAATCAGCTTGTCCATCATGGTTGCCGTCTACGATCCATGCTTTATCTACTGGTATATATGCTGCGCCAACAGGGATACTCGTTAAAACCGAACCTTTTTGTCCGGTTACTGTCATATTATTTGCTTGCCCTGGAGTTAGTCTTCCTTCCAGTATGTTGTTATTAGGATTGGGTTCTTCTGAAAAACCTATAATTACTACGGATTCAAAGATACCAGAGTTCACTTCTGTTTCATAGACAAGTAAGTCAAGAGTATCTCCGGTATCAGTTTTTAGTTTTACCACCAGGGTATCTTTTGTTGTCAGGTTTGGTGATCTATTGGTGAGTCTGACAATTATTTGGCTACCGGTTGCTTCGTTAAAGCTGTTGATAGGGTTACCGTTAATGTCTAGAAACTGTACACTGGTAATAGTGGGGTCAATGATAGGAATAGATTTTTCAGTGGGAAGAACATAAACCGGATCAACATATTCCGCTTTCAGATTATCTACGTCCTGGCAACTGAGTATGTTGTCGGTAAGTACACCTGATTCAGCTTCATTCTTATTGATGACACCACAATACATATTTGAATTGGCTGCGGTCTGGATCAGTTTGATTCCTTCAAGTTTGTCATTTGTCATATTACACTGTACTCGCTCAAGTAAAACCGTATCAATAGTGGCATTTGAGAATGGCTGGTCTTCAACACATACTTTTACCTGGGTCGTGAGACGGGTGACTTCAAGCCCGGTTATTGCGTCAGTAATTATGATGTTTTCGTCCTGGTTACCATAGGCAACATTCAGAATGGCGTGGGCAGTATCGCCAGTAGTAATTTCTACAGCACCGCTTTTATGATTTGCCGCTTGTGCCTTTATCGCGCCTTTAAAATAAAATTGAAGTATACTGTCGCCAGGTATTGCAATAGGGTTGTCAGAAAGCGGAACTTCCAATGTCCATTGTCCGAGGCTATCAGTTTTTGTGGTAAAATTAAGCTTAAGGGTTTCAATATCCACGGTGGTGTTTCCCAAACCATCTGTATTGGTTACCGTAATTTTAACGTCCTTGGTTGTCATCGCTGCTACATAATCATCTTCATAAAGGAGATACACTTTGCCAAGAGAAGCGTCATACATATTTCCGGTCATGAGAGTGGCGTCGGTTACGAAATCAGCGTTGGTAAAACGAATTCTGCCTTGAATTTGGGTGGCAACACCAAAACCTTCGTTGTCTTTGCTACTTTCCTGATCAACGGGATCTACATATTCTGCCAGCAGTTGATCACCTCTGCGTATTTCAAATGTACCATTTCCAGAAACAACATTTGCCGGTGTTGACTCGGCTAGAGGAATTGTAGCAATGTATTTTCCTGGACTGAGTTCGGTTAAAGAAAATGTTTCTTTATCAGGAGGGCTTGTATTTCCATCCCCTTTATCATTATTGGTAAGAGTGACGTAGTACTCTGCAATTCGGGAAGGGTTAAATATTTGATCTTCAACTACTACATAAAGAGTCGTTTCATTACCTGTAAGGCTTGCGACCGGGTTACCATTTATGTCTGAAAAATAGGTGTTACTGGGTTTTGATGCCGGTTCCACAGAAAAAGAGCCGGAGGCATTGTCTGTGCTGTTAACCGGGTTTACCCAGTTTGCATTCACTATATCATACGCATCTGCTTCTACTTTATTGTTTGCAGCTGTTATTCCGCTTACCGCAAAAGAGACCGTGTCCGTAAAAATCAGGTTTGTTCCTGAATTTTCAGGATTAGTTATAACAAGGGTTTCTGTATCTTTACCATTGGTAGTGGTTACATCAATAGAAACAGAGGTTAGGGTAGCATAAGGTACCGTGAGCTTAATGATGAAAACACTGTCATTTTCAGAGAGAGTACTGTTGCCTCCGAGAATTTCTCCTGTGATTTTGGTAAATACAATACCTGATGTGCCTGGATTCATTGTATAATTTTCAGTTAGGGTATCACTGTCTTTATAACCATCTTTGATACCATAAGCGTATAAAGTAATGGTTTCGGTAATATCAATATCTGAATCGGGTGTATATTTTTGATACGTTCCGGATGCTCCCAATTTGTAATAAATATCGGCTCCGGATGTTTCACATCTCAGTTTCACCTTTTCTAAAAAAGTAAAGGTCTTCCCTGGGGGCGTTGCTATGGGTGTGTCCACTTTAAATCCCTCATAAGCAAAAGATGCCCACATTATTGCATCATAAATAAGTTGTTCTGTTGCCACAGAGTCCACAAGATACTGGGGTTGGAAAGAAAGACTAACGCCGCGCCTTGTATCATTTCCAAAGGCTGCTATAACAGGCAATTCTGTAGGCCCGCCTATGGTTTGTGGTACTGACGCATCATAGGCTCGCTGATGCCCCATAAAAGAGAGTTGTTGCATAAACGTGGGAACAACATCATATCTGTCAGCATCAGCCTGACATCTATGATCATACCCCGAGCCTTGAGGTTTAAAGTCTAATTCAAGGTCATCTATTAAAGATGCTGCATTTTTGATAATACCCGGGATTTGTGGAACATCCTCCGTGGTATCAAGTGCAATCCATAATCTATCACCCGTGTCTCTGTATTTAACCGCATCCCCCATTGGCTCGGGGATGTTAACCGGGTTTTGGAATCCAAATACGTCTTCTGCAAGAAAAGCTGCATCATCTCCCAAAGATACTACACCAACAGCATTGTCTGCAGCATTCTGCATTATACTGCTTACATAAGGCCCGTTTTTAGATTGAAAACCCGCTTGTACATGTACAATAACATGGGGTAAGGTGCCAGGCCAGGCCGCTTGAACATTTGACCAAGTGGTCGTTAGAGATGGCATTACCTTAACGTTGGGAATGCCATCGATGGAATTAACTACCATATCTTTGGCCTCTTCACCAACCGGAGCTCCATCACAGAGACTGGTAGCAGTGGCATTATAAATGATAAGAACTCTTACCGTGTCTTCATGAAATGGATTTGTTCTTATTGGAGCTTGAGACCATGCGTTTGACATTAAGCCCACAGTAAAACCAATAAATAAAATAAAACTCGAAATTCTTTTTGTGTTCATAAACCCTTCCTTATTCGAAAACAGTCCAGATGAATACTCCCGAATGCACTAAAATTTGGTGCGCTCTCTAACCCTAACTAAAAAATACTATGAAAAACCTAAAAAACAACAAAAATTCCCATAAAAGCTCAAAATAATGTATTCATAAATGGGAGTGCTAAATGAACAATCAAAATTGCTAAACCCTTACCCAAATAGGATGTGAATATTTGGGGAATTCGGGCAGAATAAAGAAAAATAAACGGGAAATTAAGAATAGATTAAAAAAAAGCGTTTTTTATCTAAATTATTAATTTAAAAATTGTTCTTTAAATATAGATGTCCTGAATAAATAAGAGGAAAATGAAAGTAGCATTTCAAGGAGAACCCGGAGCATATAGTGAGGTGGCTGCAAGGCATCTTTTTGGTCCAAAATGTCAGGTTATGCCCTTGCCTCAGTTTGAAACTGTTTTTAAGGCTGTAAAAAATGGCAAGGCTCAGCGCGCTGTAATCCCAATAGAAAATTCTCTGGCGGGAAGTATTCATCAAAATTACGATCTCCTTCAGCAAACAGGACTAAATATCATTTCCGAAACACATCTGCGTATTGAACACGTGCTCATGTGCGGTAAAACAGGAAGTCTGAAATCCATTAAAGAAGTTTTGTCGCATCCTCAGGCATTATCTCAATGCAGTGATTTTATAAATAGTAAAAGGAGTTTATCTCCTATTGCTTTTTATGATACTGCAGGTGCTGCGAAACACATTGCTCAAAAGTCAGAATGTTCACAGGCAGCTATTGCAAGCATACACGCTGCGCGTCTTTATAAGTTAAAAATTCTTAAGCGGAATCTTGAAAATAATCACCAGAATTATACGCGTTTCCTGGGTATTTCACGTTCGGCTCAATCTCCCAAAAAGGGTAAACTTAAAACATCCATATCTTTTGCTCCTGCTAAAAATGAAACCGGTATTCTTTTTAAAATGTTGGGTATTTTTGCTCTTCGTGACGTCAATCTGTTAAAAATTGAATCCCGCCCATTTCCGGACAGGGCCTTTGAATATATTTTTTATCTTGATCTGGAAGGTTCTCCTTCAGATAAGCCAGTAAAAAACGCCCTTTTGCACTTACAGGAAATTGCTGCTATGGTTAAAGTGTTTGGTTCGTATCCTATTGGTAAGAGAACATATATCGAATAATTTTTATGCGTACAACAAGCTATACAATCGGTGACCTATTAAAGGAAAAAAATATGACTATACGAAGTGATGGGCGGGCTGTAGATAGCTTGCGCAAGATTAATATAATAGAAAATTACATATCCTCTTCTGAATCATCTATACTCATAGAGTTTGGACATACTCGGGTGTTGTGTAATACAACGGTTGACTTAAAAGTACCTATATGGCTTAAAGGCAAGGGAAGTGGATGGGTTACGGCTGAGTATAGCTTGCTTCCCCGCAGTACTCCTCAACGAGTGAGACGGGAGAGGGGTTCGGTATCCGGGCGAACCCAGGAAATTCAGCGGCTTATCGGACGCGCTTTGCGTGGAGTTTGTGATTTGTCACTTTTAGGAGAGCGAACCGTCACTATTGATTGTGATGTTATTGAAGCTGATGGAGGTACACGTACCGCGTCCGTGGTGGGTGGCTTTTTATCTCTAGTCAAGGCTCTTCGGGCAATAAAGTTTAAAAACGGGGATAAATCCATTATAAAAAGCTGGCTTTCAGCAATAAGTGTCGGGGTGGTAAATGATACTCCTATGCTTGACTTATGTTATACTGAAGATGTAGCAGCGTCCGTTGATATGAATGTTGTTATGAACGATAAAAACGAGTTTGTAGAAGTGCAGGGGACCGGAGAAGAAGCAACGTATAGCAGAGAGACGCTTAACCGCCTGCTTGATCTTGCCGAAACAGGATGCGGCCAAATTATTGATATACAAAAAGAATGCCTGGGTGACAGTTTGCCCTGAGAATTTATTCACTTGAGAGGATGTCAATGACAACACCAAAATTTAAACGGCACCCAATAAAAAACTTTTTTATCATGACACGGATTCAAATGAACCATATCGTTCGTGTTGCTTCTATGGTTATCTTGGTTGCTTTCTTGTCTCTTGGTATTGTGGGCCTTATGTATTATATCCGCTTTAAAACGGGCTATCTCTATTTCAGAGGTAATGATATTGATGCAGCTCTCGTCCGTTACAGTATTTGGGGAATTATGCTTCCGAGTTTGCTCCCAACCTTTTTTATGGCGGTGAGTTTGGGTGTTGCCATAGCCTTATATTCTTCTCGTAAAATCGCTTTACCTCTTTTTAAAATGCGAAAATGGGCCGAAGATCTTTTTGCTGGAAACCTGAAACATACGGTCTATGTAAGGAAATCTGACGATATGCATGAGCTGTCCACGACATGTAATCAGGTTTCACGCAAATACCTCCAAATTCTGCAATCAATGGATGAAATTACGGAAGCAGAAGATAAAAATAGTGATGAAAAACTGGCAGAAATAAAAAGTTATCTTTCAACACTCCAAATTAAGTAATTCGGCCAGACGGGTATTCCTTTGGATAACCGGGTTATTTGAAACAGCCCGTTGAATAGCGTTTCTGCCAGCCAGCAAAAAGACATTTTCTTTTGCCCGGGTAATTGCCGTATAAAACAGATTTCGTTGCAACATTACATAATGGTTGGTGGTCAACAAAAGAATCACCGCTTTAAACTCACTTCCCTGACTTTTATGGATAGTTATGGCATAGGCAAGATTAAGCTGGTCTAATTCGGCGTATTCATATTCGACCAGAACATCAAATAAAACAGTAAGTGATTTTTTCTTAATATTTATGGACTGGATGTATCCTATATCACCGTTAAAAACCAATTTATCATAATTGTTTTTCAGCTGCATTACTTTGTCACCGGTTTTATATAGACGGTCTTTATAAACCAATTTGGTGACATGTTTGTTTAACGCCTCTTGTAAATGAGTATTGAGTGCTTTTGTGCCAAGTGGCCCCATGTTCATTGGGGTAAGTACCTGGATATCTTTTATGGAATGGTAGTTAAAATACTGAGGCAGGCTTTCGCAGGCAAGACTTAGTGTTTTTTCTATAGCAGCCTCAGGGCTGTTACATTCACGGAAATGAAAATTTGTATCCTGTGATTGGAACAGAGGTACTAATCCACTGTTAATCCGATGGGCATTAATTATTATTTGAGAGTTTTCTTTTTGGCGAACAATTTTATTAAGGTGTACATGAGGAATTTTTTGTGATGTAATAAATTCTGCTAAAACTTTTCCGGGGCCCACAGAAGGAAGTTGGTCGCTGTCTCCTACAAAGATAAGATGAGTGCCAGGTTCTATGGCCTTTAACAGACTGAACATGAGCCAGGTATCCACCATAGAAAGTTCATCGATAATAAGTACATCCACAGGAAGTCTTTTGTTTTCGTTATAAACAAAACCGCCATTTTCCGGGTCGTATTTTAAGAGGCGATGAATAGTAGAAGCTTTGTAGTCTATTACTTCGCTCATCCGCTTGGCAGCACGTCCGGTTGGTGCGGTAAGTTTTATTTGATATGAAGTTTTTTTGAAAACATGGAGTATGCCTCGTAAGGTAGTGGTCTTGCCTGTGCCGGGGCCTCCTGTGAGAATAAATACATTTGAGTCAACTGCTTTTTTTATGCAACGTTTTTGTTCATCGAGATATTTAAAAGTGGTGTTAAATTTGTTTGAAAAAAGGTCTTCTGCTTCTGAAATGCCGCTTTGAATGAGCTTTTCAGGAAGTTTGGTACATCCCACAATAAAAAATGTTGAGAGAACCCGGCATATACCTACTTCGGAATGGTATAAAAAGGGACGATAGTAGCGAATTCCTTCATCACAATAGATTTCGTCATTACTGTTTAAGTGATCAAGTGTATAGATAATATATTCAGATTCGCATTGAAGTATATGGGAGGCTTTAACCATGAGTTCATCTCTGGTAAGAAATACATGACCTTCATCAGCAGAACAGTTGAGTACATAAATGAGACCCGCCTTAATGCGCTCATAGGATTCCTGATCAACTCCCATTTTTTTAGCAATATCGTCTGCTTTTGTAAAACCAATTCCCCACATTTCACTGGCAAGCCTGTATGGGTTTTCTTTCAGCTTCTTTACGGCCTCTTCCCCATAAAAAGAATGGATTTTCGTGCTGAGAGAAAGACTTAGGTTGTGTGATTGCAAAAAAAACATTACATCACGAATAGACTTTTTGTTTTGCCATTGCTCTAAAAGATTATGTTTCTTTTTTTCACTGAAATGTTCAAGTTCATTAAGCCGTTCCGGGTAATTATCAAGAACCATGAATGTGTCCATACCGAAAACATCGACAATTTTTTTTGCCTGGGCAGGTCCCACCCCCTTAAAAATACCAGAAGCGAGATAGCGTTCTATGTTTTCAGGGCTTTTGGGGGGGAGGATCTTATAATTTTGGCATTTTAATTGTTTGCCAAATTTTGGGTGAACACTCCATTCGCCTTCAAGTTCCAGTTCTTCTCCCTCACTGAGTTTAGGGAAAATTCCGGTTGCGGTAAAACTTTCAGAGGTGCTGTATGGGGTTAGTTTTAATACAGAATAACCATTATCGGCATTATAATAAGTGACAGTTTTAACAATGCCTTTTTCAATTGCCATAATGTTTTTTAAATAAAAATAAAAAAGGGCATAGCAGCCCTTCTTTAAAAGAATAAAAACAATCTAAGTACTATCTTATTTTCTTTTTATGCCGATCTCTACGCCTTCTTTTTTTGCGTTTATGAGTGGCTATTTTATGACGTTTTCTTTTTTTACCGCAGGGCATTCATACCTCTGTATTTTTTTAAATTCAACTTTTTAAAGACTGGGCAAAATTGAATAATTCTCATGCCTATTGTCAAATATTTGAGGAAAATAATAGTGATAATATGGCATTATAGGCTGGAAAGAGCCTTTTGGGCAAATTCTGATAGAGAGGGATCTCTTGCACCCATAGAAACAATAATATCTCCGGCAGAACAGAAACCCGGTATGGCTTTAAGAAGGCTGTCTTTATCAGTAAAATAATGGCCTATTTTTTTTATGCTGTTGATATCTGAAAGGATATCCTGCGATGAGATACTTTTATCAGCTGTTCCGCCTGCGTAATAGATTTCAGGCATTAAAAGAATATCCCTTTCATCCAGACATTGTGTAAAAGCCTCTACAAATTCTTTTCTTAGCAGTTTCATTGGAGCAAAACCGTGTGGATGAAAAATGGCAATTACTTTTGCTCCCTTAATGCCAGAAGCGGCAGCATGTTTTACGGTACGAATACAGGCTTGAACCTTGGCTGGATTATGGGCAAAATCATCGATCACCGTAATGTCTCGTTTTTTACCAATAAAAATGTGCCGTCTGTCTATTCCAGTGAAAGTACTAAGCCCATGAGCACAATCGCTAAGAGAAACGCCTAGCTGCTGTGCTACTTGGAGAGAGGCCATTGCATTGGCAATATTATGTTTGCCCGGCATGTTGAGGGTAAATGAAGTATCGTCTATAGTGAAGGTTGATGCCCAGCCTTGTTCTGATAGCTCTGAAATTACATGCTCTCCAAAACTGTTTTGAGAAAAAAAAGTGGTTTTTATGTTTGAAAACGAAGAGTGAAAACGATTGCTTTCTTTGTCGTCCACGTTTAAAATGAGAGTTTCTTTTATTTGAGTTCCAAATTTTGTGAACAGGGGGATAAGTTCAGATATTTCTTTATGGTCTTTCTCAATATTTAAAATAAGGCCTATTTCAGGAGAATATTTAACCAGGCTGCCATCGGATTCATCCGCTTCGAAAACAAGCCAATCTCCTTTTCCAAATACAGCATTTCCTGGTAGTCCCATTTTTTCAAGGGAAAGTAGATTTGCACCAGTAAGTATTGATGGCTCCATTTGTGCTGATTCTAAAAGTTGGTAGATCATTGCTGTGACTGTTGATTTTCCGGATGTCCCTGAAACAGCAATTGATTTCTTTTCGGTAGTTAACTGTGCTAGTAGGTCTGAACGATGGAGTGTAGGAATATTGAGTGCCTTTGCTTTTTGCAGTTCAGGATTGGAATTTTCTATGGCAGTTGAGTAAATAAGACAACTGGTGTCTGGCGTGATGCCACTGCCATTCTGAGGGTATATTTTCATGCCCATCTTAAGGTATTGGCTTTTAACATCATTGTTTTTACCCTGGTCAAAAGCTCTATCCGAGCCTGTAACCGCTTTGCCAGCGAGTTGAAGGTATTGGGCAAGGGCGCTCATGCCCGAACCTCCAATTCCAATAAAAAAAGGTCTGTTTAAATTCATATCATGTTTAAAATAAATTTATAAGACTGGAAATTTATACTTTATTGTGTACAATCCAATTTAATGAGGTAAAAATGTCCTTTCGGTATCTATTTCTATATGTCAGTTTTGTGCTGATTCCTTCTCTGTCCTCTGGAAATCCTTCGATGGTAAAGGTGGACTCCCTATCTGAGAGGGTAATGAAAAAGGCTGTCAGCTATTTTGAAGAATCTGGTTCCATGAAAATTGATTTTACCGCGGACATGTACTGGTCTGCAACAGAAGAATGGAGAAGTTCAAAAGGTAAAATATGGTTTTCAGGTGAATCGAAATACAGAGTTTTTATGCCTGAGCTGGAAATTGTTTCCAATGGTACAAAATTGTGGAAATACAGCAAAGAAAATAAACAAGTCGTGGAAGAGGTTTTGGATGGAAACAGTTGGAATACCCATCCTTCCCGTATTCTTTTTGAATTTCTTAAATGTGAGGCGCTAAGTCATAAATTGATAAAGGAAAAAAGACAGGAATTTATTGAAATAGTGCTAATCCCTGCAAAAGGCCTGAAACATTATAGCAGCCTTATTGTTCTGTTAAATCCTCAAACCGGTGAACCCAAGAAAATCCATACGGTAGATGAGGCTGAAAACGAGTCTGTTTATACTATCTCTAAAATTAAACGACATGTAAAATTTAAGAAGAAACAGTTTGAATTCGTCCCACCAAAAGGAGTTGAAGTTATTGATGCCCAATAAGGAGTTAAAATATTGTAGTTACAAATTCGTAGTAGCTTTTGGGACTTAAGGCGCTATTTTTTTACTTTACTCCACAATGGAAAAATCGAAGAATAGATCTAAGCTCGCTGTTAAAATTTTAATTTTTTGGAGCTTTTTAACTCTTAGTCCGGTTTTTCCTTCAGATTTACTTATTTCAAAAGGAACTGGGATGCTTGTGAGCGCAGATCCTTTCCTATGGGTATTTGAGACTGAAGGAACAGGCTATAGTCGCGTTAATCTTTTTTCAACCCCGATTGAGGTGATTACTGACAAAAGAGAAGATAAACCCGGTTTTTTATCAGCAGTTGGTTTGGGAAATCATATTTTTGCAGGAGTTTCTGAATGTGGTGATGACTCAGTTTGGAACGAAGGTTTTCTTACATTGGGCGAAGACGAAAACAATTTCTTTGCTTATAAAATCAGGACTTCTGGTGGAGCTGATGCTGGGGATGATCCCTTAGCCGGGAAATGTAAAGATATATTGATTAAGCCAAAGGACTTTGCTCTAGTTGGTTCATTGCTCGCCGTTAACCTTGGAAATGGCGGTATTGCTTTCCTTCAGGTTGAAGAAAAAGAGGGGCAAATACTTCCTGTATTAGATGATACGCTCTTTACCACCTTTTTGGATGAAGATGGCATACTGACAGACGGACTCCATTGTGGTTCTAACAGTATGTGTAGTACTGAACCTTTATACTCGATACCAGCTCCTCTTTACTACTCAATAGAAGATATTGCGTTACTGTCAATTAATTCAGATTCCACGTATATATTTGTTCTCGGTTCAATAACAGGGGATACCAAAACACATCTCTATAGAGGGTTGGTTGGATCTGATACTTTGATGGAATTGGAAGGAACAGCATTTGATTCTTCTTCTGTCCAGAAATTTTTTGTTAACCCGCATAATAGCCTTGTATGGGCCTTTACTCAAAATCGCATTTTTGTGAGTAACGATTATGGTCAATCTTTTCAAATTCCTTCAAAACCTGATTCGATTCCATATAGTCTTGTACATACCCTTCAAGAACCGAATATGGCATTTTTTGGGGACACTAGTATTATTAGTTTCGGATTTTCTCAAAATCCAGGCTTAGTGTTGTTTCAGGGGGATAGCATGCTTACCAATGAAGGAGAAGAATCCGATTCCTATTCATATTTTCTGGAAAAATCCCTCAATTTTTTACCAAAAAACATCCTTCTTGGGGAAATAGCGATTGTTCGAAAAAATAGTGATGCCGCAATTGTTTTGGGTACTAAATCACAAGGCCTTTTTTATCTCAAAATAGGAGATACCAAATGGGCAAATCTGAACAGGCAAAGGCGACTCGATAAAAGTCTAAAAGAAGTCATTACCTTTCCTACCATTTTTGATGGAAGTAAAGATGTAGGTATTGGTTACCAGATTGAAAAAACAGCAGATGTTACTATTAAAGTTTTTAATTATGCTATGGAGCCTGTCCGGACTATTCTCAACAATGAAAGACGGGCTGGCGGAGCTGCCAGAAGTGAAGATCCACAAAAAGATAAATGGGATGGAAAGGATCGAAACGGTCAGTATGTATCTGCAGGAGTATATTACATAATGATTAAGACAAGTAAAGGCGAAAAAGGGTGGGGGAAAGTTATGGTGGTTAAAGGCAGGGAACATCAAAATCATTAAGATATGGCGTTTTTGAAACAGGTAAATAATAAATTCCAGATAATATGAAAATCAGCACCAGAATAATAATAATCCTTATCTGTTCCGTGTCAGTGGTAGTCTCCCATGATGTTAATGTTGGGAGCTTTGCTGGTGTGTTGGACCGGATGGGGGCTGGTGTGGCGGAGCTCGGTGCGGGAAATACCGGGAGCTGCAGAGCAGACGCCATGCCTGGTGCGTATTGGAATCCGGCGCTCATAGGATTCCAAAAACAGACTCTTATTGCCGCAGGAGCCGATATGCGTAGTTTGAATCGGAATGGAGGCACTATAGGAATACAGGGAAAAGTAGCTCCTAATATGGGACTTGGGCTCGGTATGGTAAATAGGGGCGACTATAACGTTAAAGTATGGGATGAAAACGAAAACTTGTTGGGAACCGCAAGGCCTCAGGATATAGGCATGTATCTGGGTATTGGCCTTAAAACCACCAGAAAAAACAGTTTTGGTGCGGCTCTGCAGTGGTATGTTTCAAATATGGATCTGGGTGGGCAGGGAGATATTAGTCAGATAGGAATTATTAATCTCGGATGGTACCATGTTTGGTTTAAAAATTTTAAAACAGCATTGGTAGTAAGAAATCTTGGAATGAATAAACGGTTGTCTGCGGATTATGATTTTATTGCCGGTTTCGGGGAGACCGCGGCCGGGCTTGATCAGGCAGGAGTTGATTTTTTTCCTAAAACATTTATTGCTGCGGCCATGTTCACATTGCCAATACTGAGAAAAACAATTGATGTTTATGGTGAGCTAGTTGATTATCAGTTAACCAATGAATTTTATGATGAAGATTGGGATCATCATGCAAAAGATTTTAGACTGGGAGCGGAGTGGCGTTTCCATCCTACAGCCGTTGCACGCACGGGTTATGACCGGGGAAATTTCAGTTTTGGTTTTGGATATCATTTTAAACTTAAAAACGGTAAAACCCTGATTTTTGATTATGCTCTTTTACTGGAATCATTTGGGGTAACCTTTAATCCCTATGCGATTGGCTTCAGGTATGCATTATGATATATAGATTATGTGTGATATTATGGTTACCAGCACTGTTATATGCTGTTCCACAGTTTGGTCTTCAGGAAGGTGCTTCCAGCTTTCAATTTCTTAAAAAACATGCCTCACCTCGATTGGTTGGGCTTAGTGGGGCTGGTGCCGCTCTAACGGGCAATGCATTGGAAGCTACTGATTTAAATCCTGCTTCTGCTGCTTCAGATTCTGCGGGCGTTTATCTTGGAACCATATATCCTTATCGGGAAACAAATTCAAAAATGCCGGTTATTACCTGGAATATTCCCTATGATCAATACCGTTTTTATCTGAGTTCACGCCTCCTTAAATTTGATAAAATCAGAGGTTTTGATTCTGATGATCAGTTTACCGGTTATTACGGCGCATATAATTTAAAGGCCCAGACGGGTGTTGCTGGCCGCATAAGAAACTTTTTTTGGGGAGTCTCTTGTAATTTTGTGGAACAAAGTATTTCCGTTGCTAATTATCATTCTGTGATGATGGATATAGGAGCTCAGTATCATGTTTTTAAAGGGCTGTGGGCAGGTATGTCAGCCACCCATATTGATATATGGACATCTTCTGCTTATGACAAAAAAAACTATACTGACCCAATAGCTCCCATTGCAATTCAGGGAGGGATGGCGTATCAAATGAATCTGCCAAAAAAACTGGGAGCTAAAGTGGTGATCGATGGGTTATCCAGGAATGATGAAGATTTGATTATTCCTGCAGGGGTCGAATTAAATTGGAGAGAAGTTTTGTTTTTTCGAACAGGGTATGAGTTTCTTCGGCAGGAGGTAGCCCTTACATTTGGAGCCGGATGTAAATGGAATCGGTTTCTGTTTGATTATGCCATGGAACGTCATACGAGCCTGTCACCGGGCCACTATTTTTCTTTAGGAATCAGATGGTAATGTAGAGATAGAAAAAATACGTTTTCTTAATATATCAGACAAGCATTACTCCCGCTATAATACAAACTATCCCCCCCAGCATAAGCCGTTTCAAATATGTTTGTGCTATTTTCCAATCTGGGGATTTATGGTGAAGTTCTCGAAAGCATTTATACCAGGGGTATATCACCAGGGGTATGGCGAGGAAATAAAAAATAGAGTGATAGTGAAATATTAAGACCGGGATTGGGAGAGCAAAAAGGGTGATTAAAAGACTCGACGCTGCTGTGTATTTTGCGACATTAATGCCGTATTTTAATGGAAGGCTCTGGCGTCCGCTTTTTCTATCACCGTTCAAATCCTGAATGTCCTTGAGGATTTCCCGGGCATAGGTTGTTATAAATGCAAAAAGAAAGGGAACCAGGGTGTGGCGTAAGGTAGAAGGCCATTCTGGAAAATAAATGGCAAGGCCGCAAAGGAGTGCAATAATAATATTTCCTATGGGTACGTGGTTCTTTAAAATCCTGTTGTATAAGTTTAAACAGGTAATGATTATAAGCATGAATACACCATGGGCTATACTGATAGCGAATGCGAAAATGGTTGCAAATAAGTAACTGATAAGATATACCCACATTGCCTGCAACATACCAATTTTTCCGGTAACCAAAGGTCGATGGGGGTGGGCAAATCTGTCTGTTTCAATATCAAAAAGGTCGTTCTGTATATTTCCGGCAAAGGCTGCAAGTAACATGGAGATAAAACCGAGACTGCAATCATATATTGGGAATGGAGCAGAAAATTCAGATAAGTACCACAAACAAATGGTACCAAGGAGGACTCCTGTGCCGGCAATAAGGCTGTTACCGATACGCCCGAGTAACAGAATAGGGATTAAGTTGCGTCTTAACTGGAAATTCGCTTCCATGATGAAATTATAATTGAATAGAAATAAGAAGAGCTAATGTTTTGATTTGCCCAAAAGGTTCATTGCATCATCAAGATTCGAGGTTAACTGGATAATACTCATGATACCCGCCATCTTCAATGATGATTCAATTGCCTCAGAAACATTACTAATGATGATCTCTTTACCAACTTTATCGCATTGGATTTTCAAATAAACAAAGCCTCCGATAGCCAGGGTACTTACAAACCTGAGTTCACTACATTCTAAAACAATTGCATCTGACACCGCAAGATAATGAGAAGATTTTGATTTGAATTCTTCAAGAGCGTCCTGTTCGGTAAACTCGCCGATGAGGTTAATAACTGCAATGTTTTGTGATAATCGACAGTCAATAAAAAAATTACCCTTGTCTTGAAAATTGGCTACCTCATTAAGAATGTAGTCCATATAAAGGGGAAGTTTTTTTTTAATGGTGTCGGTTGCGGCAGAAAATTTTAAGAGACAGTTATCTCTTTTGAAAAGAGGAAGAATTCTTTCAAAGTTTGTTGCATCTTGAAATGAAATACTGTCAATACGGCTAAAATCATAACTAAAATTTCTTTTGCCTATTTTAATAAAATCTTTTATCGTTGTTTTAAGCTCAATAAAAAAATCTTCATTAAATGGCGGAATCAACTCAAAAACGAGAAGATCACCGGTTCTTTTCAGACGTATCATTTAATCTCACCGCTTGAATATTGATCTATAATAATAGTGTGAAACCGTT
>JADFYW010000056.1 GCA_015232855.1 Fibrobacteria bacterium | reverse complement strand
TGGGGAAATGATACATTCTGGCCGGTGGGTGTTTTGGGGGCGTGCGGTAATGCTGCGCCGAATTGGTATTTCACTATTTATGGTAACGGTCTTAACGGTAACCAGTCAGCTTGCTAATATTCTCTTTCTCAGAATATGGGGGAGGATTGCTGACCGTTTTTCCAATAAATCTGTATTTGCCGTCAGTGGTCCAATGTTCCTTGTGGTTATTCTCGCCTGGACATTTACCACATTGCCGGAAAAATATTTTCTTACCATGCCACTCCTGTTTGTCATTCATATCTTTAGTGGTATCGCAATGGCTGGTTTCAGTCTTGCTGCCGGCAATATGGCCCTTAAAATGTCACCTAAAGGGAATGCCCACGCATATATGACTGTTTTTGGCATTGTGGGTGCGATTGCAGGCAGTATCGCTCCCATGCTTGGTGGAGTTTTTGCCGACTTCTTTTCTGCACGCGAACTGGCCTTTTCCATTAACTGGACAGACCCGGGCCGGACAGTAGCCGTGAATGCTCTTAATTTTAAAGCCCTTGATTTTCTTTTCTTCTTTGCGTTTATTGTTGGGCTGTTTGCTATGAGACGGCTATCGAAAATTAAAGAAGAAGGGGATGTGGATGAAAAAACAGTTATTGAAGAACTACGGCATGGGGTAACACAGCCTTTGCGGCATATTACTTCTGTAGGTGGATTACGGCGCATGGCTTATATGCCGGTTTCTCACTTACTGAAAAGGAATCACCGGAAGCCCCCTAAAAATGATTAGTTTTTAGAACAGACGTTAAGCCCCGGAGTTGTTATGAAAGAGTTTGTCTTTGATATCGGAAAAATTCAAATTGAATTTATAACGATAATACAGCAGTACCTGCCACGCATTATCGCTGCTGCGATTCTTTTGCTTCTTGGCTGGTTGGTCTCCCGATTAGTACAGGTGCTTACCGTTCGGTTGGTTACCCGGGTAAATAGCTGGGGAAAGCTTAATGCGGGACTTAAAGATTCGGGTGTACAAGATTTTACTCCCAGGGCAATAGGGGTCATTGTATTCTGGTTTTCACTTTTACTATTCTTTGCGTCTGCTGGTCAGGTGCTGGGTTTACCTATAGTCACCAACAGTCTCAGCCGTCTTGCTTCTTATCTTCCCAATCTGCTGGCGGCATTTTTAGTGTTAATAGCGGGTATTGTCCTGGGGAATTTTGCCCGCACAGCTTTAAACAGTGCAACCCTTAGCACTAAAATAGTTCATGGCCGTTTACTGGGCGAAACAGCTCGTATCGCTATTCTTGGTATTGCCTTAATGATAGTGCTTCGTCAGACGGGTATTGATAGTTCTGTATTATTAACCGTATTCGGATTGTGTCTGGGGGGGCTTATTGCAGGTATATCACTGGCTTTTGGCTTTGGCTCGCGGGGGGCTGTGAGTAATATGATAGCAAGCCGTAATATAAAGGGACGGCTTCAGCCTGGTGAAGAGATAGAAGTAAACGATATACAAGGACGTATCACTAAAATTACCTCCAGCCATATCATCATTCAAACAGAAAAGGGCCGGGCACTGGTTCCGGCTAAGTTGTTTGATGAAATCGTAACTTTTTTACCTGATGAAAAGAGCTGAACCATGTCAGAAAATCATAAACTGGAAACAAGCCTGGCACTGGATCTTATGGGGCATTACCCCAAAGATGCGGCAAAACTCCTTGAAGAACACCGTGTTGAAGACATTGTATCTATAACAGCGGATGTAGAAAAGAACCTGGCAGTGAAGGTGCTGCAGTTAATGAACAGAAGTCTTGCCGCTTCCTGCCTGCTGCAATGGCCTCAAGAACATCGGGAAGAACTTCTTTCTGCTTTTCCGCCCGAAGCTTTATCACGCATTTTGCTTTCTTTAGGAAAGGCTGAGCGGCGTGTTTTGCTTAGCGGGTGCCAGGAACACACAAAGAGTGTTCTCCAACGATTACTGCGCTATCCAGACGGCTCAGCCGGAGCGTTAATGGATTCTACTATTCTGGTCCTCAATGGTGATACCGGCATTGCGGCAGCACGTAAACAAGTAAAGACCTCTACCATAACCGCTTCAAAATATCTGTTTATTACCGACAGAGATGGCAGGCTTACCGGGGTTTGCAGTGTACTTGAACTTTTCCGCGAATCATCATCTTCCCTTGTTAATGATATTGCCCGTAAACCGGTTATGAAAATACCCGCTCACTCAGATAGTGAAGCTATTGTCTCCCATCCCGGATGGCAGTATTATCATGTGCTTCCTGTAGTGGATTATGAAGATAATATCCTTGGTATTTTGAAGTACCGGAAACTATATGAATTTGGCCTGAAAGAAAAACCTCAATCAAATGAGGATTCCATAGGGTTTGCTTTATCGGAAATGTATATATCCCTTATGTTGAGTCTGGTGAAATTACTGTTTTCTCCCTCATATTTTATTAAGTCGTCCGTGGATACTAAAAAATGATGCCTCTGCTAAAAGAACAAGTATTCAGGAAACTAGCTGAACGCCTGGTTTTAACCGCACCTGATAACGCTGCCAAACATATTGAAAAGTCACCTACTGAAGAATCTGCAGCCTTTATTTCAAATATGCCATTGGTGACGGCTTCGCATATCATATGCCGGCTTAGTCCGGTAATAGCACAGCGTATTTTAGAAAAGCTTCCAGCGGAGAAAGCCGGACGTATTCTTGATGTAATGGATCCTCCCCGTGCAGCGGCCCTTCTTGCCAGAATGCCCTCAGATGTTGTTTCAGAAAAACTCTCGGGGATTAGTGAAAAAAAAATAAAAGAATTAACTTCTTTAGCGTCTTTTCCCCATGAAACCGCTGGTGCTATGATGGACCCCCGGGTCATGGCTTTTCATCCGGATATGAAAGCGGGGGATACACTCAAACAATTGCGCAAACAACCCTATAAAAATGCCCGGGAAATTTTTCTGGTGGACGGGGACGGTGTATTATGCGGTGCCGTTCCCATACAAAGCCTTGCGGTTGCGGAATCCGGGGCAAATCTGGATAGTCTAAAAGATCGTTTTCCTTTGACGGTTTTAAGTATGGCCAGTGATAATGAAGTGATGGACTCTTTGTCCCAATCAGACGCCACAAGCGTGGTTGTGGTAGATGTGAATAAAAGGCTGCTTGGAGTTATTAGAAGAGATACGTTGATAAAAACGGCGTTAGAAACTGCCAGCGCGGATGTACAGTCTATGGTGGGTGCCGGTAAAGAGGAACGTGCTCTTTCATCTCCTTTTTTTGTAGTTCGAAAACGGCTTCCCTGGTTGATAATTAATCTGGGAACGGCCTTCCTTGCTGCTGCTGTGGTAGGAGTGTTTGAATCCACTATTGCTAAATTTACTGCCCTTGCTGTGTTACTTCCGGTAGTTGCCGGTCAATCTGGTAATACCGGGGCCCAGGCCCTTGCAGTAACAATGCGCGGGCTGGCGCTAAGAGAAGTGAGAGTAAGTCAGGCTTTTATTGTCTGCTTTAAAGAACTGCGGGCCGGTTTCCTGAATGGTATTGCGGTGGCAGTTATTACGTCCCTGGCGGTGTTTCTCTGGAGCCGATCCCTTGGGCTTTCTCTGGTTATTATCATTTCTATGGTAGTATCCATGATGGCGGCCGCCTTCTCCGGCGCAATTATACCCATGTTACTAACCGCCCTTAAACAAGACCCGGCCCAGTCTTCTTCCATTGTGCTTACTACCGTTACCGATATAGTGGGCTTTTTTAGTTTTCTTGGTATTGCAACCCTCTTGAGTTCAATGTTGTAAAAAGTGCCCGTTACTTGTTGTCTCCGTACACGCCTAGTCCCATCCATTCCAGTACACCGGATAGTTTGTCATGAAATAACATGAAGCAGGAGGATTCTTCCTGTTTGAGTGCCTTTAATTTATCTATGTATTCAGGCTTGATATTTCCCTCTTTATCGGCCAGAAATTTTCTTTCAAAAGTAGTAAGCATATTTAAAGCCTCACTCCATTTATTTGATTGCAGGAGCTTTACAAATTTTTCCAAAGCATCAGATAACGCAGTCTTTTCAACAGGCACCAGAAGATGAATGTTCTCCAGTTTACCATCTCTGAGTTCCAGTAGATGGGAACCTTCTCTATCTAAATGGGATAACCTTTCGGTCATTTCCAATGTAATTTCTCCCTGATAGTGAAAAAATACCTGAAGTTCATCCGGGTCAATAAAGGCAACGGCTTGTATTATTTGTTCGGAATCAAGGGCGGTAATAAACTGCTGAAAAACAATTTGAACGTCTTTTCTTTTTAGCTGCTGCATATTTTTTTCTTCTTCATCCTCTTCTTCATCTTCATCTACTGCTTTTCCTTTTTGTTTAACAGCTAATGCAGGTATTTTTTCTGTTTTAATATCTGCCAGGGATTGTAACTGGAATTTTTTATACAGACCGATAATTTTACCCTTTTTCAGGTTAATTAAAGGGTCCTTTTCCAAATGTTCCGCTTTTAGAGCCTTAAGCCTGCGCACAACAGCCTGAGGAAAGGAAGGCATGGTTCCTTTCAATAATTGTAGTTCTCTCGGTGCAATCATTTTTTCAATCTGTTTGTAATCATTGGATTCAATGGCAATTACAAACTCTGTCAGGACATCAGATTTTGTAGCTTCGTCTTTCTTTTTTTTAGTTGAAGTAGATTTAGAATGAATTGGACCAAACAACAACAGTGTGATACTGATTATAGATAAAAATGATTTCATATTTTCTCCATTGAATAATTTTTAAATTATGGTTGATTTTCTATTGTTTTAAAAAGAACTACACCCAAATTATTTTAACGTATCTTGTTTTACCAGAGTATCTACTATACCAGCCAATTCTTTGAGGATCGTCCCCCCGGTTTTATGCTCAACGAGAGCAACCAGGATGTATCTATTCTTCTTTTGTTTGCCCCAAACCAGAATAGAATCACTGTGCCATTGTTTCCAGGTACCCGACTTGCGGAACAGCCGGTTATGGGGGTAGACCGTTCCCAAAGATTTTACAAATTTATGCTCGATATCGGGGTGTGAAAGAATATTCAGAATTTGAGCGGAGCGTTGTGGGTTTATAATTTTCCCTAAAGCCAGCAGATAATAAAATCGGCATACCTGCCTAACATTAGCTGCATGAGAGAGATTTTTCAAAGGATCAGCTTTCTTCTTTCCCCATTTGGCGTAAAGTTTGCCAACCCAAAGGCCTCCGCCTTTTTTTTCATCATAAAATTTAAAGGGAGCGGATACCAACAGATCCTGAATATTTTGCATACCGATACGCTCAATAAACCGGGTTGCTGCCTGATTATCAGATTTCCTTATCATCAATGCCAGCTCATCCAGTATTTCGGGACTTTCTTTTAATGTTCCTTTTTCAAAGGCTTGAACTGCTGCGAGAAGTATGGCAATTTTAGGCAGGCTGGCCGCGTACATGGTGAAATCAGGGTTCAGCCAGGCCACTTGAGGATGCGACGGATCGGATAAACGTACAATACCAACCGCCATTTTTTTCCGTTTCACAAGTTTATGCCAGAGCTTGTTTGTTTTGATAATACTGTCCATTTTTCCTGATAATTCATTTGAAATACTTTCTCTGAGAGGCGTGAATTGAGAATCAGGTATAACTGCGGGAATGGACAATGATTCTTGTGCCCAACTCTGTTTCATAGCAAGATTAAAAAAGCAAGAGTATGCAATACTTAACGTAATTACATGCACGAGAGAATGTTTCATGGTTTACTCTTATTTTGGTTCCGGGCAAATTCCTGTAAGTCGGCGACCTTGTCTTTTTCGTCGACAATTTCAGTGCCCAGAATGGTTTCAACAATATCTTCCAGGCTGACAAGACCGTCTACTCCACCATATTCGTCTATTACAATAGCAATATGTTCTTTTTTAGAAAGAAGCGCCATAAGCAATCGTTGGATGTTTACATTTCCGGGGATATACATGATATCCCTTTTTAATGCTTTCAGTGTGGTAGTCATCCGGTTTTGTTCCGGTACAAGCTGCAGGTCGCGAAGGGTTATGTATCCGACAATGTTTTCCTGTCGGTTTTCGTAAACCGGAATACGTGTGAACGTTTTACTTGCACTAAGCAAAAGGGCTTTGTCAACCGTTAAATCTGCTTCAAGGGTAAACATTACCGTTCGGGGGGTCATAATTTGTTTAATGGGTTCGTCCTCCAACTCTATAAGGTTATGAACCCAATCACTTTCTGTTTTAGAAAGTTCGCCTTCTTTTGCTCCCACCCGGACCAGGGCTTTGATTTCATCTTCGGTGATGGTCGCCATGCTGCCAGGAGGGGCGAACAGGTTGGCAAAGGATTGTGCAATTTTAACTAAAGGATAGAGAATTAATTTAACCAGAGTAATGGGCCATACAATTACCGGCCAGAAAATACGCCAGTGCACAGCACCAACACTTTTAGGTAAAATTTCAGAAAGAAAAAGAATCGCAAAAGTAAGCACAAGAGAAAAAGTGAGAACATGTGGTTCACCGAAGACCTTAACCGCATACATACCGGCAACGGTCGCTCCAGCGGTATTTGCTACGGTATTTAAAATCAGGATGGCCGAGATAGGTTCTGAAATATTCCTCTTCATTTTAAGAGCCCGGGCAGCGAGCCTACTTTTTTTTGCCTGTACTTCCAGGGTTGCAATTCGCATTGAATAAAGAATTGCCTCAAACAAGGAACATATAGCGGATATGCCTAATGTCAAAGATACAACAATAATTAATATTACCATTTTACACCGAACAGGTAGTATCTATCTTTTTCATTTTTGAAGAAAAAATTGGAGTTTTTGCAGAATATTTGGTGAGAAAAACATCTAAACATCAAAGCACCTTAAAAAAGGTTAAGTTGAGAATCGCCATGGGTTATATCTTCATTTTCCCTCATGTTTATTACATCTAACAGTCTTAAAATACGGTGACCTTCATTCTCCGACATTGAGTGCCATTGTCCGTTGTAATAACTGCTGAGGCAAAGAGTGTCTTTTTCCATTTCACAATTTGGGCAAATTGCCATAGGATCAGCGGAAGAAAAGAAATATTCACACTTGCGGCATAAGTATTTGTACATAATTAAGAGAATATGCAAATACTATGCCATGTTTTGATGCCATTAAGCATTCAAATTGTGGCATTTAATATGAAGAAAATCCTAAAGTTCAAAATTTTTTGCTGGATTTTTTCAAATTGCGAAAGAGTATTTTCATTTTGACCAAAAACGACCAAGTTGTGGTTTACTGTAGTACATTTAAGGCTGATAATATCTGGATAAATCTTTTGGCATGGCCTTTGCATTGTTTATCAGACATTACAATGGATTAACTTCCCCTTATTATTCTTAGTAGGGAATTATTCTCATCCGGTTACGAAAATATTACAACAATAACGGTTACCCATGCCAGATACAATTTTACTGATTGATGATGACGAATCCTTACTTTTCGGTTACAAAGTAGAAATGGAACTGGAAGGTTTTTGTTTACAGGCCATCACAAATCTGTTTGCTGCGAAAGAACTTTTAACCACCAGACGATTCAATACGGTCATTACCGATTTAAATCTGTCAGGGACAGAAAGCTATGAAGGATTGGAAATAATTGCACTGGCAAAGCAATATCAATCAAAGGCAACTATTATTGTTGTGTCAGGTATAAGTGATGAAAATATTAAAAAAAAGTCACTGGAGGTGGGTGCTAACGCATACCTGGAAAAACCGGTAAAAGCAAAAACTCTTCTTAACTTTATACGTCGGCAGGTTGCCGAGGCAGGCGAAATGCAATGAATATTTTGCTTAGAAATAGAGTCATTGGTAATTTCCTCTTTTTCTTCCTGATTATTTTTTCCTACTATATAGCTAAACCAGTCCGGAATTCACTTTTTCTTGAGTGGATGGGGCCTGAACAGCTGCCGTTTGTGTATCTCCTTTCTTCCTTTATAACGCTAATAGGGGCCTTTCTCTTTGATTTTTTGCTGAATAAAGTACTACCCCGTTATTTAATACCTTTAAGCCTGTTTTTTTTCTGTATTGTGCTGACCGCCTTTGGATTTGCTTTTAAAAGCTATTCCAATTTGGGACCATCGCTTTCTTTTACGCTTTTTTTATTCATCTCATTTTTTGCTGTAGTTTCCGTTACACTTTTCTGGTCAGCTTGTAATGATTCCTTCACCGAGTCTGAAGGACGTAGCGTTTATGGGTGGATAGGCCTGGGAGGTATACTCGGCGGCATAGCAGGAGGAGAAACGACAAAAGGGCTGGTTGCATATCTGGGAACGGAAAATCTTCTTTTTGTTAGTGCGGGGATTCTAATGTTAAGTATTCCCTTTCCTTATTTTTCCATATCAAAAGTTCATGACAAACCAAAGAACCCAAAAAACAATGTCAAAAAGAGTGAAAAAGAATTTGGCTCGTCACACGGGCTTGCGATAATTTTCCGCAATCGCTATATAACGGTCATTGCCTGCCTGGTGGTACTGGGAACACTTACAGCTACTTTATTTGATTTTCAATATCAAACCATTATAAAAGAAGCTGCACTTGCCAAAAATGAACGTACTGCCCTTTTTGGACGGATATTCAGCTATACGAATATTATCGCTATTTTTACACATCTGTTTCTTACCCGGTATGTACTAAAAAAATTCGGCCCGGCACGAGGACTCCTTCCCTTACCCGTTATTGCGCTGATTGGCGCAGTTTCTCTCGGAGCTGCTCCAGTACTTTTGACTGTTGTTGTTCTCTGGTCTGTTTCGGGCGGTTTGGCGTATTCACTTAATCAGGTTTCCAAAGAAACCATGTATCTTCCCACACCCCGGGAAGTAAAATACAAAGCGAAAATGTTTATTGATACCTTCGGGTATCGGTTTGGTGATGCTCTGGCTTCTTTGCTGCTGTTATTCTTTATAAATTTTCTTGGATTACCACCCAGGATTTTACTTTTCGGTAACATTGCACTTGCATTATGCTGGCTGGCACTTGTTATCTATATATACCTGAAGTTTTTTAAAAACAAAGTAAACGTGAACCATAGTTCATGATAATTTCTGCAGGAGAAAAAATGATTTTTTTAATTAATTTTTGTTCAAAATTGGTTGTTTTCAATCTATTTGTTCATTCATTCCTTGTCATCACCCGGCTTGACCGGGTGATCCATCCTAGAACCGAATTGCGTAGAATGTCAATATCATGCGTAATGAAACTTATGCCCTGTTCTCCTACGAAGCTCCAAGAGCAAAGTGGGATTGAGTATAAAATTGGTACTATGATGGATTGCCCGGTCAAGCCGGGCAATGACATGTATGATGTTCACACAAAAACACCTAATAGTGCTGTCCTGTTTTTTCCGGTATTACTGTTGCTTGCGGTCTCTTCTTTTGCTTTGCAGGATTATGACAAACAGGATCTTGGTTATCTTACTCCGATTCTGGAAGAATTTAAAAAAGATGCAAAGGGGCCGTTTGCAAAAATACAATGGTATTGCCCTGATGGCAGTGTTATACCAGCACAAAATCGTTGTAAACAGCCGGGTGGTATACAACATGCAGCCTTAAAAAAAGTCCCTGAAGGATGGCAGAAAAGATATCATCTTTTTCTGGGGCAAATTCTCGCAGGAACGGAAAATGAAGACTTTTATGATTCTGCATACGGATTCTCACGCATGAAGCAATTTCAGATTGAAAAATATCTGAAGCAAACGGATGAAGGCTGGATCTTGAGAAAGGCCAGGTATTATCGTGGCGCTTATCAGATAGAGGATGAGGAAGCCTGGAGTGAACAATTTCTTATCTGGCTCTTTAGCAAAAAAGATATGCTGACAAAGAACTTTTATCTGGCACGTCAGTTGGTAAATGATTTGCCCCTTTCTACTAACAGTAATCTCTCCGGGAAAATTAGGATAACGTCTAAAGTAATCGCTGAAAAAACACCTTCTTTTATGGATATTCGTGTTAAACTTCACAGTCATCCCGATTCATCTGATATTCAACGGGTCAGGACTTTTCAAAAAAGTTTAAAAAACAATGATAAAGACCTTGAAGCAAAACTTTCTGAACTTATTCAGCAGTTAACATCTTATTATCACAATGACCAAAAACAGGTTTTACAAAAAAATGTGGCATTGGTTAAATCACAACCCGTGGTTAATCAGGTAAAAGAATTACTTTCGATCTGGGACACCCTGTATGATTTAGAAAAAATAAAGAAACTCTCTGACCTCTTACTGCAAATAAGAAAAACACTTTCAACATCAAAAACTGGTAAAGAAAACCTGAATTTACTTCGCTTCAGTTTACAGGCAGAACAAATTTTGTTTCGGATCTCGTCTCAGTTTACGCCCACAACCCTTGCAGACTGGATAGCACTCAATGAAGCTCTGGCCAGGTCACTTACCGGATGTGGATTTATTGAATTATGGGAATGGGAACAAACAGCACCCCAATTACATGTCGGGGAGAAGACTCTAAGCGGTGAATCCATCCAACATCTCGTTTATCTTTTCAGGCGTACTGTTGAATGGTCCGTATCTCTGATAAATGCACATTATCAATCTGAGGTTGAACGTTTCAGTAGGTTTGAGCCGTTGACAAAATTCTTTATTGATGAAAAATTACGTTCTTCCGTGCTGTTTGCCGCCGGGCTGGCTAATAACGGATTAGCTGAAAAAACAGCACAACTATTGTTAGGTAAGATTAGTAATGAACATTTGGTTAGAAGTGCGAGAGGAATAAACCCTGGAATAGCATTAGGTGTTTTAGAGGTTATTGATGAAGTTAAGCCGGATATGGACATTAAGTCAGACCGGATTTATGTTTTTCCAAAAGCTCCTCAGGACTTGCACCCGGTAGCGGGCATTTTATCTGTGTCCGAGGGTAATCCCATCTCTCATATACAACTGCTTGCACGTAATCTCGGCATTCCCAATGGTGTTATTTCCACGGAACAGTTTCAGTCCTTAAAAAAACTGCATGGGCAGAAAGTGTTACTCGCTATAACACCGAAATCTTCAGTATGGCTTAAAAAAGAAGCGGATATGACTAAAGAAGATTATGAGGTCGTAAAACGAAACAAAGAAGAAAGAGAAAAATTAACCATAAACACTAAAAAACTTGAGTTAGAACATTATGAATTGACCAGTCTGGACCAATTGCGCTCTAAGCATTCCGGGCGTATATGTGGTCCTAAAGCCGCTCACCTGGGTGAATTACATCATCTTTTTCCTGGCTCTGTGGCTCCCGGATTTATCATCCCTTTTGGTGTGTTCAGGTCTCATCTTGAACAAGTAATTCCAGGTAAATCAATATCCTTCTGGCAATTTTTAAAAGACACCTATAAAGAGGCTGACAAACGTAAGGCAGCGTTGGAGAATGAAGAGTCTATTGAACGTTACATTTTGTCCCGATTAAAAATTGTAAGAGAAGACATAGAGAGTATTCCCCTCATGCCTGAGTTTAAGCAAGCATTAAAACAACAGTTCAAGCACGTTCTGGGCGCTCCGGTTGGAAATACTGGTGTTTTTATTAGAAGTGATACCAATATGGAGGACTTGAAAAAGTTTACCGGAGCGGGTCTTAACCTTACGGTACCAAATGTGGTGACAGAGCGGGACCTGTTTAATTCTATTAAAAAGGTATGGGCTTCTCCCTTCTCTGATAGAAGTTATCTCTGGCGGCAACGGTATTTGAATAATGCAATGGATGTATATCCCTCTATTCTCATTTTAAAAAGTGTAAACGCTGATAAATCCGGCGTAATAATTACCAAAGATTTTGTTACGAATGATGAAAAAGCAATGACTATTACCTTTAACCGGGGGGTTGGGGGAGCTGTTTCAGGGCAATCCGGAGAATCCTATGTAGTGTCCCGGAAAGGTGAGTCTCTGTTACTTTCACCTGCCAGAGATTTGGATTATATTCGTTTACCTGATAAAGGCGGTGTTGATAAAATCACAGTCTCCCTGGAGAACCGGATATTGTCTGAACAGGAGTTACAAAATCTTTACTCAATGGGTTTACAACTTAGAAAAAAACTGGCAGCCAGTGGTATGCGGCGTCCCTATGACATAGAACTGGGAATTGTCGGAGATAAAATCTGGTTGTTTCAGGCCAGGCCCCTTTCAGAAAGCAAGGGAGGGAAGACTTTTGCCTACCTGCATACTCTGGATGATAATCTCCCACTGAAAAAAACTATTCATCTTAACGAGGACAAGTAATGTATAAACGCATTTGTTTACTTTTTCTACTGATAAGTCTTTTTATTGACGTACAATCATACCCTGTAGATGGGTACGCTGCTACCGGGATACGAAGGCTGGAACGGTTAAGGCTAATCCAGGATGGCAAACAGGCTGGGAAGAACCTCCCTGCCGGAGCATTAAAACAATCCGGTGATATCAGGCTGCACCTTGATACTTATCGTAGTTCCGACTCAAACAACTTATGGCCTGCAGACGCCCGTTTGCAAAAGAAAATAGAAGCTTTGTTTCATGGTCGACATGGCTCTTATTCCCTTTCTGTACTGGTCCTGAATCAGGGCACGGTATTGGGGAAGGCATCGGTTAAGGATAAATCGGTGTATCAACCGGGAAGTGTGGCAAAAATATCAGTTGCGGCCGGGCTGTTGGCAGAGCTGAAAACTCTTTTTCCCGATTCGGTGAATAAGCGTATACATTTATTAAAAACCAGAATGGTTACTGCGGAAGACTGGATAATTTCTGACCATCATGACGTACCATTGTTTGATATAAAAACAGAGAAAAAATCAAGCCGCCCCATAAAATCAGGCGATGTATTTAGTCTTTACGAATGGCTTGACCATATGCTCTCAGCCAGTTCTAATGCCGCGGCAAGTACCGTTTGGAAGGAAGCGATGCTTATCCGGGCTTATGGAAAAGCCTATCCTCCTTCTAGCCAGGAGGAAAAACGTTTTTTTACCGAAACTCCAAAAAAAGAATTAGTTGAAATAGCAAAGTCAGTTGTTAACAGCCCTTTTCTTGAGTTGGGAATCCCCGAGAGTGAATGGAAACTCGGCAGTTTTTTTACCGGCACGGGTAAACGAAAAGTTCCCGGCGGCGGCACCGGAGGGACAACGTCGGGGATGCTTAAAATTCTTACCGCTCTTGAGCGGGGTATGTTGGTTGATAAATGGTCCAGCCTGGAATTAAAGAAATTACTGTATATGACCGCAAGGCGTATTCGTTATGCATCTGCACCTTCACTTACGAGTAGTGCGGTATATTTTAAGTCTGGCAGTTTATATAAATGTAAATCCGAACCGGAATTTAAATGCGGGAAGTACAAAGGGAATGTAAATAATTATATGAATTCTGTGGCTATTGTGGAACGGCCTGATGGCATTATCTATCTGGTTGCGTTAATGTCCAATGTATTACGTTTAAATTCCGCTGTGGAACACCAGACTCTTGCAACTATGATTGACAGGATAATCACCTCTCTCTATGGAGCGACAACCCCAGAGAAATAAATGAAAAAAGTATTTACGGGTCTTCAGTATTTTTCGGATAAATCCCATTCATTTATCTTTGTAATGAGTATTATTCTGACATTGTTTCTCGGAATGGTGGATTTCCTGTCCGGGGTAGAAATTTCTTTCTCTCTGTTTTATGTGATTCCTGTTTGCTTAACTATTTGGTATAGTAGGTTTTGGTTAGGCTTCATAATGGCTGTATTTTCTTCTTCCCTCTGGATGGTTGCCGATGTGTATGCCGGACATATATATTCCCATACTGCAATACTTTGTTGGAACACCTGTATACGGTTTAGCTTTTTTATAATCATTGGTTTATTGCTGGAACATATAAAAAAACTCTATAACAATGAAGAAAAGCTGGCTGATACGGATGGCCTCACCGGGCTGTCCAATAGAAGGGCATTTTTGGAAAAGATACAATTCGAACTGGACCGCAGCAGACGGTATCAGCGTCCTTTTACCCTGGCCTATATTGATTTGGATAATTTTAAACTGGTCAATGATAAATTTGGCCATGAAGAAGGTGATTATCTTTTATGCACGGTGGCTGATGAGTTGAAGAGTAATCTTAGAAATACTGATATTATTTCCCGGTTAGGTGGCGATGAATTTAGTGTATTATTGTCAGATGCAAATGAAACTCAAGCGTTCAAGGCTTTACAAAAAATTCAAGAAAGACTGCTTGAGACGATGTCAAAAAAAAACTGGCCCGTAACCTTCAGTATAGGTGCAGTTACTTTTAATAAAGCCATGGATAATGTTACTGATATGCTAAAATTATCTGATGATCTCATGTATCAGGTTAAGAAAAACCGGAAGAATAGTATCGCTCATTTATCCTGGCCTTTGCATGAGGGACTTTCAGAAGATTTCGAAAAACTAAACCGTACCTAGCCATCGCATAAAAGAAAGATGGAATGTAAAAAGTTAATACCCCAATTTTTGAGTGTATAAAGGAATTAGGAAAAATCCTTTTTGAACATATATTATAGCGATGCCCCCTTAATTGGGTAGAGCCTATAAATAAAAAAAAGCCCCCCTCCTTAGCCAACTCCCTGCGCCAAGGCTTCGGAAGTCAGGAGGCTATGGAGGGGGGGGCTTAATGGTCGGGATGACAGGATTCGAACCTACGACCACTTGAACCCCATTCAAGCTTATCGCTTAAGTGTGATAAAATAAAATCCTGAAAAAACGCTTATTCTGGCTTAAAAACGACAGTTTAAAACAATTTCCGGTTGAGGCTGGAAATTTTTAAACCACGTTTAACCACGGTTTTTACATACAAAAACGGGCCATTCAGTATACCTGTCAGTATACCCTTTGACTTTTCATCTTTCGGAAATTTTTTATTCACCGGGGCTGGAATGAAGTGGTATTTGTTTTCCCTGGTGGACATTTTAAGTGAGATGGTGAACCGGGTGCTACCTGCTGGCAGATACTGGTTTGGTTGAAGAGCTATGCCCAATTCCACAGAGGTACCATGACCTCTACTTCTGCGATTCAACAGAATGACAAAAAGACCTGTATGAGCTCAAAGACCTGAAAAGCCTCCGGCATCTTTAGCCACCAAGCATGTGGAAAGAAATGTGGCAATTGATGTCTTAAGGCCGTGGATGGGACATACACCTGACTCCCGCATTCTGGATGGTGTGTATATTCACCGGAAATCGACTGCTGAATTTATGGATTGATTTTAAAATAGATACCAAATTTAAGTGGTTTTATCTTGTCAATCCTAGTCTTGAATACATCGCACACTATTTCCATAACTAAGATTAAAAATATAACTAAGATAAGATTCATCACTGTCTGTACGGAGATAAAAGTGCCAGGCACTTCCAGGATTACTTGGGTTAATTGTAGCAGTTATAAAATATCCATATGAACCAAAGTACCAAATTTCACCACTAGTATGACGAGCCCCAGCAGGTAGAGCATTAAATCTATAATTATCAGTTCCATTCCAACTTGTAGATTTCAACCTGATTCCAGCAACGGTATTTCCACCTACTGCAGTAACTAAAGTTTCCCATTCTGTCTTCGTTGGGAGATGCCAGTTTTTGGGACAAACATCTTGACCATTTCCATGAACATCACCTGTTGCGGTATTCCAATCATATAGACGGCCATAAGTTTCACAAGTAGAAGATGTATCGGTTGAGCACCATCCATTACCTGAAACAGGAGAAAAGTTTAAGTTTTCCAGCATCCAAATTTGTGTACTGACAGTGTCACATACATATTGCTGGGTATCTCTTGTATCCATAAATTTTCCATTAAAGCACCTATATGGGGAAGACGTAAGGAAAGAACCAAGCGTTATCGCACTATCTGCGAATAAATCTTTTGAAATAATCTTCCAATAATATGTGGCAGAGGTGTCTAGAGCTTCAAGTAAAACAGAAGTATCTGTACCGGTATATGTTAACAGCATGCTATCCTGATCGGTTCCTAGAAACAAATAGTTTGTTAAAGTATCAGTAATTCCGTCTGCATCATAACTTGAAAACCGAAAAGTGACTTTGCCCTTTGATAGGCTGTCGGAAAAACTTTGCCAAACAGCAAAACCACTGTCTGGTGGTTCATGTATAACCGGAGCAGAGGGATGTTTATTAAAGATAATAGAAAAGGAATCAAGACTAATGTTATTGTCGTCATCTCTCACTCCCCATACAACCGGTAAACTCCCGCCATCTGTTAAGAAGAAATCATAGTAAGAGGTAACGGTACTATCATCCCAACCATCTGCACCACTGTCCCAAAAATATTTAACAAGAGTCCCACTAGTGTTAGAATCTGTTGCCATTGCAAAAAACCTGACTGTATCAGACTGAGAAACTATAGTATCACTTTTGGGGACTAAAATTGGAGGTGCCAGACTAACTTTGACAATCACGGTGTCAAAGGCTGGTTTTTCATCGTCATCTTTCACTTTAAGTACAGCGTTATAAATCCCAACCGAGTTATAACGATACCCTGATATAACCGTATCTACAGTGACAAAATCATATACTCCATTTCCATCAAAGTCCCAAGCGACCTCTGAAATTGTCCCCTCATTATCTGACACTGTTGCAGAGAATTGAATAGAATCATAGATAGTGATACAAGTATCGGCACGAATATCTGATATTATCGGAGCATGGTTTTGCACTGTTACGGTACGCTCATCAGTAACTACATTACTATCATCATCTATTGCATAAAATTTTGCGATATAAACGTCTTCGTGTATATAAGTATACGATAAAGACGGGCTTAATGTTGAGGAATCGTCATACACCCCGTCTCCGTCAAAGTCCCATTTATATAACAAAAACTCCCCAAATCCCTGAGTAACGGAGCCAGTTAAAATAATGTTACTGTTTATTTGAACAGTTGTGTCATTTCCGGCTTGAATTTGAGGTATGTCCTGAATAACCTGAATCGCAACGGTATCCAATCGGGATTTGTTATCATCATCAGTTACTTTAAGTATAGCATCGAAATTTCCTACTGAAGTGTATATAAAACGGGTATTACCTGAACTAGCGTCTGTATAATCAATACCACCACCATTAAAATCCCAAGCAAATTCCGCAATACTTCCATCGTTGTCGAATACTTTTACATAAAAATAAACGGTGTCGTTAATCGAAATGGTAGTATCGTTATTGATACTATTGATTACCGGTGCATTATTAACAACAGTTACATCCCGGCCATCTATATCAACATTTCCGTCATCATCACGTACATAATATTTTACTGAATATACACCAGCATGGTTATACGTATATGTTGCTATAGAGTCTGTTGAGGATGAATCATCGTATACTCCGTCTCCATCAAAATCCCATTTATACTTTTCAATAAAGCCAAACAACTGATTTACACGGGTAGGGAACACAATCTTTGAATTTATTTTTACTTGCGTATCTGCTTCTGCCGCTATTTCAGGAATATCCAATAGTACTGACACCATTACCGTATCAAAAATAACAGCGCTGTCACTGTCTGTTATCTTAATAATCGATGAATAATTACTTGCCGTAATATATTGATGGCGAGTTATACCTGATGTGGAATCAATATATTCATAACTACCGTCACTGTTAAAATCCCATGCGTATTCTGTGATATTTCCATCACTGTCTGATGCAGCTACAGTATATAGGACAGTATCATTAACAGAAATCGTAGTATCGCTTGATAGAATGGTAATATACGGCAAAAATGTGGTAACAGTAATTTGCATCGTATCTACAGCAGAATTATTGTCATCATCCCGAACGTAAAAGTGTACATAGTAAGTTCCTGTTTTTTCATACCAATGGGTTACGGAAGATGATTCGGTTGACGAATCATCATAGACAAAATCTCCATCAAAATCCCATTTGTACATAGTTATTGTTCCAAAATCCTGGCTAACACTACCTGTTAATTGGACCTGTTTTCCTTTATAAACAACAGTATCTTTTCCGGAAAAAGGCTTGGGGACATCTGTGTCAACTTCAACGACAGCAGAATCCAGTTGGGAAAAAATTCCGTCATCATCTCTTACCTTTATTAATATTGTGTAAAATCCAGCGTCTGTAAAAGCAGTAGTAAAAGAACCTGTGTTGGTCGAATCCGTAAAACCACCTTTTACTTCCCAGTAATATTTTTCAATAACACCATTGGAATCATACCCCGAAGCGGAAACTGTTATACTGTCATTAATGGAGCAGATGGTGTCATTTTGGGCTGTTACACGGGGAGCTTTCTGGAAAACAGTTACATTAATAGTGTCAGGAATGGAAAATAAGTTATCCTCATCCCGGACCTTGACTAAAATTTTATTAAGTCCGGAAGAGTGAAATACTGCTGTAAACATTCCGCTAGATGTTGAATCTAAATAATTGCTATCATTGACGGCCCAGTAATATTTTTCAATAACACCATTGGAATCATACCCCGAAGCGGAAACTGTTATACTGTCATTAATAGAGCAGACGGTATCATTTTTTGATGTTATAACAGGAATTGCTTCCCGTACAAAAATATTAATTATAGCAGTATCAGAAAAAACACCATCGTCATCCTGTGTTGTAACAAAAACAGACTGTACCCCTCTTTCATAAAAAGGCACATTCAGTTCGCCTTTTACTGTTGTATCATTAAAATCCGGTCCGTTAGTTGCCCATATATATTTCAGGATAGTGCCATTTGAATCAATACCTGTAGCCAATACTTTAATGCTGTCATAAATAAAAACTGTATCAGGAGCCTTCACCTGAATGGATGGTTTACATAATTGAACGTCTATAATAACTGTATCCGTATTTGAAAAAACGCGATTACTGTCTCTTACCTTAACAAACACAAGAACATTATTTGAGGTCGAAAAAGCACACTCAATAGAATTTTTATCCGTCGAGTCCAGAAAAGAGACGCTGTCAAATCCCCAATAATATTTTGCAATCCCTGCACTGGTCCCTGAACCTTCAGCCCGTATTTTTATTGAATCGTTTATTGGGATGGTTGTATCTTTCATTGCAACAACTTTTGGCGGCGACCAGCTGTTTCCGGAAGGATCGCGGGGATTATCCCATTGGGGCTCTTTTCCTTTATCAAGAATGCAATTATTAAGCAAACATATCACTGATGTTATCAAGGGTAGAATCGCTGTCAGTTTTAAAGTTGTCATCATAATTTTAAAAAGTGTAAGAAAGACCAAAGGCAATTGATCCTACAAAACAAACACCCAGGACTTTATACATAGAATTAATATCTTTATCGACCTGTACTCGTTTCGCCGTGTAGTTGATTTTATAAGTTTCAAAATTTAAGTCGGCATTATTATAATCCTGTTCGATTTTTTTATAATCATCAATACCGGAATTTACTTTAGATAAATAATACCCAGTCATTCCTCCACCAATAAGTGCAGCAGAACTTCCTGCTATCCTAAGTGACCATCTCGTTATTTTAAGAAGTTTCTTTTTTCTTTCAAGTGCTTTCTGCTTAAGTAGTGCCTGTTTTTCCATCTCTTTTTTCAATTGTTCTACTTGTCTTCGTTTGCGTTCCTCACGCCGTTTCTTTTTTTTCTCTTCTTCTTTTCTCTGCTTTTCTTTTAATTCCGCCAGGTATTTATCTGTATGATGCATAAAAATATTGAACACCATATTTTCGGTGTTATTAGTATTTACAGTAAATGATGTATCTCTGAAGTTAAAAGATTTCAAAACGATGTTATATGTCCCCAAAGGTCTCATCTGATAAAAAGGGGTGATACCAGCAGAATCACCATTAATGAAAATGGCGGCAGGTACGTCTTTCTTATCATGTAATGCATTTAATGACAACTGCTTTCCCTTAATCATTTTACAGGTCTCTTGTATGGTATTATCAATTTCAATAAACACTTTTTTAGCAAAGGGAATATACCCGCTTTGCTTACATAAAAGGCCATGACTGCCGGCTTGAAGGTCTTTTAGTAAAAGAGGAGTCTGGCCAGCATACTTGTTATCAAGTAAAACAACGGTATTAAGCGGTTCAGAATAAATTTTAAGATTACCTTTACCTTTTTGTAACACCAAATTCAATTTTACAAGGTCATCTTTTTTTAGCGTTATGCTTTTTACGCCAATCAGTAAATCATGTACTACTTTAATTTTATAATTCCCTGCTGGAAGATTCTTTAATAGTACAGGCGTTACGCTATTCTCTTGTGGCAAATCATTCAGGTAAATTGAAGCTCCTGGCGGCTCAGTCACCAGATGAATATCTCCAAAACCATCCTCATACTGGCCATTACTCTGGTTAATTATATCTTCTGGCGAAAGTGGTGGGAGCCCGGCTATTCTTCTTGCAGCATTTGTGATCCCATAATTAAGAATATCTGAAACATTACCCGGGACATTTTCATTGATATCTTTAAGAACAATACCCTTTTCGACATCAATAGTTCTCAGAGATACAAGATACACCGAGCCGACCCTGCCAATACTTCCGGTAATCATTTCCTGTACACCCAACAGTTGGCCAACCTCAACGACACATTCCTGATTAGTACACCCAGATAGCTGAAATTTCTGTTCCTCAAGAATTTCATCCATTTGGTTTCTTTCAATAACAAGAAATCTGCCAGTCTTTACAAGTTCACTTCTTAGTTTATCAGTCAGGCTTTTGGCTTCAATTTCTGAAACCGCTATCGCCTCCAGGTCTAAAACAGCAATATTTGGTTTATTGTCTTGAGCTTGTAATAAAAAAGCATTTAGAAAAAGTGCAAAAATCGAGATTCTGAAAGGCATTTTACTAATATTAACTTTTTACCAAAATTTAAGTCAAACCATGTGTTAATTTTTAGTCTTTTCTTTCCGTTTTTTTGAATTTTGTAATAAAACGTAATGACTATCCCAAAATTTTCATTTACTGCAAAGAAATTTAACTGAGAAGTCCTTTTTACCAAGCGCCTATTTGTATTCTTTTCTAAGCCTTTTCCCTGGTTTCAATCCAAAATTAATCAAATTAAGTGAGATATTAAATTAGAGTATTAATTGAGGGGAATCTTCCGGAAAAGGCAAAAAAAACAGCCACCCCGTAAAGGGCAGCTACTTTTCAACTTTTAATTGGAGATTTCTCTCTAATTAATGAGATGCTGGTACTTTAAAAATCTTCCAATATTTTTTTATTCTGGTTCCTGCCATCCATACAACCCTCTCCCAGGTTGGAATCTTATCCTACTATGAGTAAAGTCTTTTTAATAATACCAATGGATAAATGGACCAGCTTCAATCCTTAAAGGCTCTCCAAGTAAATTTCTGACATCTTCCTGGCTCATACCTTTTTGAAGTTTTCTCCATTGTTTTAATTTAGGAACAGTGGTATTGCTGGTTGCTCCTTTAGGTTCATTTTTTTCAGCAACAATCTTTTCCAGTTCAACCACCCTGAGTTCCAGGTTCTCTATCCGTTCTTCCAGCTTATCAATAGGTTTATCTTTTGAATAGACAAAAGAAACATTCAAAAAAAGAATTGTTAGTAAAAAAATGTTTTTCATAATCACCCCTGATTCTTAAAACTTCACTTCCCATGCTGACAAAAACATCATAAAGTGACTATTAGTAAATATCCTCTGGCTCATCGGAAGCCATATCAACCATAATCCAAATGTATAATACAGCAACTCCTATGAGGATTGCTCCAGTGGCTATTAAAATAATATTGTCAGTTTTTTTCTGATGTTCAAACTTATCTTTTTCAAGCTGCGTTAAAGCATCACTTTTTCTTTCATAAGTAATATTAACATCGCTCTTTTCTTCTAAAGATATTTCCTTTTTCGATGTTTCCGGCCTTGATGCAGAACTTCCCTTTCTTGGTGATTTCTTTTTTAATTGAACCAAGCTATCCCTGTTCTCTTCCTGTGATTCAGGCTCCTTAAAATTATTAGAGTTCTTTTTGTTTGTTTCTAAACTGTCTTTTGAAGAATTCTCTGCTTTTAATTCAAGTTTTTTCATTTCTTTGAAATAATCGTATTCCCTATCCGTCATTTTATTAATGTTCTTTTTCTTTAATTCTAAATAGAGAGAGTCTTTCAACGGCTCTATTGAAAAAGCCATATTTAGCAAAAACATTACTAATGTTATCGAAACATATTTATACATTCTCTTACCTCATTTTTTTTAAATGCTGCCAGCAAAACCGGTTCCCCTTTTTTGCTTTCCCCTTACACCAGGTTCCCTTCTTAGTAAGAACTTTACTGTTCCAGGTGGATGCTACCAAGAGCAAGGGAAAAAATAGGGCTGTGAAGAGTAATTTCATAATTTTTAAGTTACTTTATTTTCTTTTGTGCTATTACAGAAAATGGTAGTTAAAAAAACTGGGTGTAATTTTACCTCCCAGTCTTTTTCTTTTTTCAAACCCCTGATTACGACTTTGTTTTTTCCTTTAGACAGCAGAGTAAAATCAGGACTCCATATTCTATTACCAGAAGAGGTATGGATATGAAAAACCAATATACTCCAAGCCATTGCCACATCTTTATTGCAAGAAATATCGCCAAACAAAAATATAAAACCAGAATAATAATGAATTTCATAATATTATAAACCTCCATTTTGTTGTTCACAGTGGTTATTCCATGAAACTGAGGTTTATAACAGATGGATTATTTCGGACTTACTGTAAAAGCACATCTCCAGTTTTTGCATTCATTACCATACTCTGCGCTGTATTAGCACCCCACACCGGATAATCCAGTAATACTCTCATACACCCTTTCAAACTCTTAGCCTTACACTTTTCCGCCATCCCGGTAATTTTATTAAGCCGTGGAATGGAATCTGTCCAGCCATCCTGATTGTCTCCTATGTCCTCGTAATTCTTATCATCAGGCTCATGATTAGTAATCCCCAATGGACTTCCATCATATTCCCAGTAATAATTTTCACCCCGGGGCATAATTTCAATAATACAAGCCTGACCTTTTTTAGGACCTACTATCTGGATAAATACAGGAACAACAGTAGCAGCTTCTAATAGTTCTTCTACAGCATCCTCATAGGTTTCGCAGTTTTCAAATACATAGCGCAGTAGTAATAAAGCCGACCAGCCGGATGTAATGTTGGGTCTAATGTTCCCAACAGGTGCCAAGTTAATAGTAGCCGAGAACCGACCTTTGCCAACACCAGATAACACTCCGATTTGGCCTGGGACACCCACTGAGGTAAAATCACCAGCTAATCCGTTCTTATAGTGAATCAGACAAGTAGCACCTCTTAGACCAGACAATGTCCAGTCCATATTCCTGGCGTGGACCATACCGATGCCCGGCCGATAGAATGCTACAGATGAGCAGAGACCTTTGTTTTTAGCGAAGCAGGTTGACCATTTAGTCCATTTTTGAGCAGCTTTGCTTATTACGTTATTCCATGCCCAGGTGCCTAACTGTGTAAGCTCATAGCCCAGATTAGCAGAGGCGAAATAAGATTCATCAAGGCCGGTAAATATGGCCCATTGTTTTAATTCTTCCATATATCCTGTATCACCAGTACCTCGAAGTTTAAGGCCTATACTGGATAGTTTCCGCACTATGGGTGCTGTTAGTTCAGGTTTAGGGAGGGTTTCTTGGATTTCTACATAAGCGTTCTCGGCCAGCATTGTAGACTTATTCAAAGCCCGTTTACTTTTTAGAAGACTGCTTAAACGTTCTTTTGGTTCTGTCTTAGACAGGTCTATGGTAAATTCTTTAACTTTTTTCATAAGCTCTCCAATTCAAGGTTTCTATACATGACAATACGCATAAATAATATGGTAAAAAAGATGGTACATTTTATAAGATGACCATAATCAGAAGAGACGGGGAATAAGCTCCCCGTCTCTGTTATCATATGCTCAGTGCTACAGCCAATGCTTTTCTCTTCAAATCCAGACCTGAGCCAAGAAGATTTGATGCGATAGCCCGTTCTCCCTGACTCCTCTCATATTGAATCCACTCCACCAAACCCTGCATTGCCTGCCACGCGGTAACGGTAGCCAAGTTGTTGCCTCGACCTGACTCTATCATCCGGATAACAGTATCACGCTGGTTTTTTACCCGGGTTGAACCTGTATCTGGGATAACCCTGTCGATGAAGGTGTTGACTTTATGGACTCCCCATCTTTTGCGGGCCAGATGCTGGCTCTGTAACCTGAACTCATAGAACGCTTTCTGGGCCAGTCCGAAGGCCCGGAAGATATCATTGATATGTAAGTCAGCGTTAATGGTATGTTTCAGGCTGAATGAGGTGGTTGCATTGGAATTGAGAGTTGCTAGTTGGTTCAAACAGGCTAACCGAACCGGACTGAGCATCATCCTTAATGAACTTGAGCCATCGTGACTTGTGACTAGGGTCAAATACATTTTGACGGTATCGCCTGGTGAAGAATCAAAGCTTTCACCACAGCTTGCCTGGAGAATGATTTGCCGGCCCTGCTTGAGACAGGCGGCTCTCTCGTAGTACCCGCCCGACTTCTCCATGATTTTGTCGAAAATGGAAAAGCAATCCTGATTTTGGATAATGCGGTAGCCCTGGCCAACCACAGAAAGCGGTTCCAGAGTATCTTCACGGTAGATGAGTTTATGGTCAGGAATATCAAGTCCGTTGGTGCCAATGACATCGGACTCCCTGACCTGAAAGTTCATGCTTGCACAAGTAATAGCTTCCTGTGCGTTTCTGGTTGGTGTTATTTCTTTTAGCATAGTGATTGTCCTAATTTTTAATGTGAAAAGAAAAAGGGCCACCCAGAGCATTAAACTCCAGGCAGCCCGTGGGCCGGCGCAGTATCATTTGTCACCGGTTGGCTGGGAATCTTTGTTCCCGAGATTAGAATTGTTCGTACATGGGACGTTCATAATCCTCACTGTACTGAGTATTATTCAGGCTTCGTCTGCCTCTTTCAACAGCAGCTGATAATGCCTTGGATAACATTTCCCTTTCAGATTGTGTCTTACTTTCTAATAAGCAAGCTGTTATCGCTAAGACAGTTACCAGCACAGTTGTCGTCTCCAGCAGGTCTATGGCCTCACTGGTCTCCATGTTGCTTTGTTTTTCTAAAATCATTAAGAGCGGCAACTGATGTAATGATTGTGCCGATAAGAACGGCCGATTTAAGAATTTTGTCGAGCATGTTACTCCTTTGTTTTTGGTTTATGGAAATGGAACCAGCCAACGTAAAAGTGATGGCCAACTCCGGGGTTTGTGTATGATTTTATACATGAGGTTTACTCCTCGGTCACAACAATATCAGAGCGCATAAGAGTCTGCGCTTCTGCACTGTTCACGATAGACAGTCTGTCATTTGGGGATATAAACTTAAGCTCTTTAACAGAGTTATCATCCACTCCCTGGTGGACTGACTGCTTTATTGCGGTAAATAGCTTAGCATTTACCACCTTTGCACTAGTGAAGAACATCTGGTAGGAGAGTAATCCTCCCATAGGATGCGCTTCATTGATGTGTTTAACGAGGGACACTTCTTCTTTGTGCCCACAGAGATTGCATTGTAATTTCATATTTTTTTCCTCCGTTTTATGCTGCGGGTTTATAGCCTGTGTCGATATAAAGAACAGACTTGTTTGGGTTGAATTCCAAAAAGCACCCTTTTACAGGTGGTTTGATAGGCACTCCTGGTAACTGGACCAGATTCTTAACAAAGCAATCTGTAGCGTCAATTACATTATCCGAAGTCTTTTGGAATTGGGTTGGGTTACATCTTGTACATCTCATATCAAGCCGCCTTTCTTTCAATTATAGGGATTTCAACACAGTTTGATTTCTGGTTGCACAGATAACTGAACGAACAGGACTTGCACATCCAACTTCGTACTTTGTAGCGGATATTGTTCTCAATCCCGCGTTTAGTCTGGATAAAGCGGTTTTTCCACTCCTCGAAATCGATGTCATCAGCGTTTAGCTCTATCTCTTCTAAGCGTGGGGTCTTTGTCTTTACAAACAACATGACTTTCAGTTTGACTGGTTCGGAAAAGGCCAGAGCGTATGTGTATACCTGATTCGTTACATTGTATAGGTCAGCATCAGAATATGCTTTAGCTGAGGTCTTTACATCGGTTATTACCAAACGACCCTGGGAGTTCCTGTATATCAAATCAGCTTTTCCGATAACTGCCAAATCGTCAGTTAACTGGTAAGTCACTGGTTTTTCTATTGCCAGGATTTCTTTTGGCTGTTCTGCTTCCAGAAGCAGGGAAATAAGGTCTTTGGCCTGGGTGAATATCTTTTCTTTATCCTGTTTACCGTATATGATATTGTCAGGATTGACTGCATTCCAGCGGTTCTCAAAGACCCTTAAAAGAACATCAGCATCCAGCTTGTGGTTGATTAAGAGGGCCCTGAAATGGCTCTCTGATGCTGAGTGGATGCCTGAGCCGAGTAAAGCTGCAGCGGATGTACCTAGTCGTGGGGCTTTGTCCACCTTATCCAGGAAGACGTTTTCGCTACACCCTTCTGTAAACTGTTTGACGGTACTGAAAGAGAGCGAGTTTACTTGTATTTTTCGCATAATGATTTCTCCTTTAAATGCAAAAAGCCCCGGTAGTGATTAGACTACCAGGGCTGATATGCAGGTTGATGTTAGTTTAGGTTATGCTGCTTTTCGGCTCTCTCCGTTTAGACTGTCAATAAGCTGACTACATTCCTTTGATGTAAGTTGTTGCAGTACCGATTTACCGAAGTATTGATTGGGTAAGGCAGATATTTGCTCATTTGAAAAGCCTTGACGCTTACAAATAGAGTATAAAAATCGTATCTGCTTCTCTGTAGCAGGTCTCGGGCCGGAGCGGTTCTGACTGTTAAAATTGTTAGGTGGGGGAGTAAATGCGGGGTTAGTATTGGTATCGGAAGGCGCTGCATTAGTAAAAGCAGCATCTGTCTTGGTCATCTCCACTTCCGACTTCACTACGCTTTTAGCGACAGAGAAGAGGTTGCGGGATACCTGGCCGGCATCTGCGCTTTCAGCGATTTCCTGGGTTAATTCGACTGCCCAACGATGGGTTTTGTATTGCTCGCCGGGTAGGTTCTCAGAATAATTTGTTGTGATTTTCATTGGTATTTACCTCCTGAATTTAATTGGTTAAATATTTAATCAGAATAGTTATACCCGAAAATCATTGATTATAACATTAAAAAACCTCAATGATAAAGAAGCTGATTCAAATCCACTTATGAATAATATTTTACTCTCTATCCAATTAGTAGTCCGTCATCTCCAAAATCATTATTTTGCTTTTTGGAAGCTTCTAAAATTTTCTTGTACTCTTCACTTTTTAAAAAATCTTCATTTTCGTTCATAAGTCGCTCTGTACTGTCATCATTCATTAGATTTTTCATAAAGGAATCCATTTCTTCCTGTGTCATCTCAAATTCTTTTTCCTTCGGTAATGTATCGAGAAATTCTTGTGCTTTTTGGTGCCTTGCCTCTATTTCTTCTCTCTTATAAA
>JADFYW010000055.1 GCA_015232855.1 Fibrobacteria bacterium | reverse complement strand
ACAGGGCAATCCATCAAGTTATCGATCCTGGGATGGATCGCCCTGTCAAGCAGGGCGATGACAGATGCAAATTAAATCCCATGCAGTTTAGGACACGACACTAGCTACATACAGGACTAGGCTCTCTTTTCCAGAATAAAACCTATCCAGTCATTCAATTCTACCTCTCGCTCCACAGTCCATTGAGACCCCTGAATATAGGCCTTAATTTTTTCCCGGTCCTCAGAAATGAGCCCTGTCCAGATACACCTGCCCTGTGGCTTCAAAAATCTGAAGCAACTATCCATCAGAGGCAATGATTCAGTCCTAATCATATTTAAAGCGATCACATCAAAAAACAAACCCTGCTTCATACAGTCTGTTGTTCCAAATACAAATTGCATCAACTTGCCAGGACGATTCTGAGTCCAATTGGTTATTACATTATTAAGGCAAGATATATCGAGCTCTACACCAAGAGAATATGCCGCACCCAGCTTTTCGGCTAAGAAGCAGAGTATCCCTGAGCCGGTGCCTACATCTAAAAACCATCCGTTTTGGATTTGTTCTTTCAAGCGCACCATACACTGGGAAGCTAATTGAGTTGACTCATGGTGCCCGGTCCCAAACACCATTTCAGGCTCAATTTTTATCCAGAGATCATCTGGCGCCAATTCCGGAGGCAGCCAGTCAGGAGAAGCCCATATACCTTCAGTCAGCTTAGCAGGTTTCATGGTCTTCCGCCATTCTTTAAGCCAATCATCGGGCGGTATCAGAGTTATTTGAAGGTCTGTATTGGGCAACTGATCGTTGACTATTTTAGCTGCCCGCCCAGCCTCTGCTTCATCAGAAAAATAAACCAATAACTTTGTTTTTTTACCTTCTAAACACTCTTCACAACCCTGTATTTCAGTATTACTTAAAAGGGCCTGCACCAAATCAATTTCAGTATCATTTTGAACAATACAACTCAAACAATATGAACTCTTCATTATATCAACAAAAGTCTGGTTAGTTCGCATTCAGGAATAACAAAAACTCACCACAGAGGTCGTTTTACTCATTAAGGCCAAAAAAATTATAATTCGCTTTGAGGCCGTCGGCCTTTCCCTGGCCCCTGAAATAAATAATTTCACCACCCATAAATTTCTTTGCTGTCCATTTTACAATACCCCTAAACTCACTTAAAATGGACCAACTACTCCTGTCTTTGTCCCGGGTAAATACAACAGACCTGCTGTCATATTTTATGGTCATCTTTTTGGGCATACGCACACCACGAGGTTTGTGGGAGGATGATAAATACACATTTTCCGGCTTCAGCAATGAAAGTGAACCAGGAGTACCAGTCAAACCAAAGCCAATTATTTTTTTTTGGTATTGTTTTAGAGTTTCCAATATATAGCCTACATGAATATTGTCTCCCACAGCCTGATATCGGTAACCGTACTTTACAAGTTTTGTACCCATGTCAGACTGAAAGGTATGATCCATGTAGCAAGTTCCTTCAACTACAAGAGTATCATTGTTGATGGCAACAACACCCTGAACCCGTGCACGTGGTATATGAATAAAAATCCCCACTTTTTCGTTGCCGAGCTTGAATACACCGTCGCCCCATGTTTTCCCCTGAGAAATTTCACTGAATTTCAAATTCACATAATACGAAACACCATTTTTCTTTGTATTAAAATAAACCTGATGAGCTTTTGGTAAGGCTCCTTTAAACCAGATATTCTTATGGACATTCAGACCCTCTATTGCATTAGAAAATTGAAAGTTCTTTTCGGGATATTCCCGGGCCACAGTGTAATTTTTACCCTTAAAACCAATAACAGCCATATCAGTTCCACAAACCGGATCTTTTAGTCGTCCAAGGTTTGCGCGTGAAAAATTAAGTACGATTTGAATATTCTGAGAAAGATCAAAATGGTACGTCCAAAACTCATTATACGTTTTACTGTTTTGCGGATGGTCTTTTAAATCTGTAAAACTGGTATTCGTAAGACCACCAGAAGGAAAAGTAACCTCTCCAAAAGAAAATGAAACCAAAACGGCAGTCACTAGCCAAAAGACAGGTCTAAGTCTTGAAATTTGCATTAAGTTATTCATCCCAATAAAATAAAAAAATAATCTTTAGAAATGGCAGAAGTTGTTTTTTAGCTCAAAAAAGCAAAAACAGGTCCTTAAACAACTGGAAATACCGTGTAGGAATCTTCTGCATCCAGTCAATATCCACAAATCGTATATAATGCAAATAATAGAACCAAACCAAACTCAATAATATGAGAACTATCAGAGAAGAAAAAATACGCCCATACACTTTCAAATCGGGTTGGTACCAGCGAAATTCAAGAAATAAACGATAGAGAAAAAAGCCAAATAAAAGGGAGGTTACCAGACTCCATCCCCCTTGAAGAGAATCTTTAACCACAAACCCGATACAAGCAAAAAATATACTCCAGAGCGGAAAAAAATATGGCGCAAGTACTACCAGAAAATTTTGGCGTTTTAATTTTACTTCCCCTCCGGATTCCAAGGTAGCAAGAAGAGATATGGGCGGTGAAAAGGTAAGATAACCAAACAGTGCATGGGTTAATTCATGTTCCAATGTATCCACAAAGGCAAGTGGGTTTGATATTTTTAATTTATTAAAAGCGATGTCTATTATCGCTCTTCCAGACAAGCCAACAATGACCATCATCATACTGGGATGCAGCATGGTAGTAAAATCACCCAAACTATAAATACCTGACAATTGGAAGAAAAACTCTTTATAACTTACATAAAGCAACAGAGCCATAAGTGGCACTAAAGCAAACTTTGTAACAGGTAGAAGCATCTTAATCATTATCCCCTTTAATATCGTTTATACTGAGGGCTGATTCCAGCAAGGAAAACAAATATTTGTAATTATGCCAGCATTAAAAATCTGGTAAAAACAGCTGTTTTTGTTATATTGGCCTGCAATTATTTGAAATATGCCGATAATTCACTAATCCAAAAGGAGTCTTCATGGCAACAATTAAAAATGTAATAGGTCGACAAATCCTCGATTCACGGGGCAATCCTACAGTTGAAGTCGATGTTGTTCTTACCAACGGTGTTGTTGGTCGCGCGGCAGTTCCTTCCGGAGCTTCCACTGGCGAATATGAAGCCTGTGAGCTTCGTGATGGCAATAAGAAAGTCTATCTTGGCAAAGGCGTTCTCAAAGCTGTTAAAAATGTAAATACATCCCTGGCCAAACTACTTAAGGGTAAAAACCCTTCTCAACAAAAAGCATTAGACGAAGCTATGATTGCCTTAGATGGCACAAAGAACAAAACAAAGCTCGGCGCAAATGCAATCCTCGGTTGTTCCATAGCCATAGCCAAAGCCGCTGCTCTTGATAAGAAAGTTCCTCTCTATTCCTATCTTTCTAAACTTGCCAAAGGTAAAGCCATGCAAATGCCTCTGCCTATGTGTAACATCCTTAATGGCGGTGCTCATTCTGATGCTCCCGTTGACATTCAGGAATTTATGATTGCCCCTGTTGGCGCCACTAGTTTCAGTAAAGGCCTGCAGATGGTAACTGAAATTTTCCATGCCCTCAAAAAAATCCTTAAGGCCCGCAATCTTTCTACAGCTGTAGGTGACGAAGGTGGTTTTGCCCCCAACGTAAAAAGTACTCGTGACGCACTTGATTGTATTATTAAGGCAATCAAAGCTGCCGGTTACAAACCTGGAACTCAGATTAAAATTGCACTGGACGCTGCGGCATCTGAATTTTATGATAAAAAGCTGGGTAAATATGTCTTTAAAAAATCTACAGGCAAAGCCTATACCAGCGGTCAAATGATAAAGTTTTATGCTGACCTTTGTGCCAAATATCCTATCTATTCTATTGAAGATGCTCTGGACGAAAATGACTGGGATGGCTGGAAAGTTTTCACCGACAAACTGGGTAAAAAACTTCAGATTGTGGGCGACGACCTTTTTGTTACCAATCCTGCAATACTCAAACGGGGCATTGATAATGGTGTAGCCAACGCTATTCTGGTAAAAGTCAACCAGATTGGTTCTCTCACCGAAACATTAACAGCTATAAAAATGGCACAAAAAGCCGGTTATGGAGCCGTTATTTCTCACCGTTCTGGTGAAACAGAAGATGCTACTATTGCAGATTTAGCAGTAGCTACGGGTGCTGGTCAAATTAAGACGGGTTCTCTCAGCCGCTCAGACCGGGTTTGTAAATACAACCAGCTTCTTCGTATCGAAGGCGAGCTTGGCAAACGTGCTAAATGGCAAAACAAAATGTTCTGATTTAATGCAACAGCTTCATTTCAAAGTTGCACTTCACTATTGTCATTGCCCGGCTTGCAGGCTGTGTCATAAGTAAGAAAATGCTCCCCATGTACGTCATTGCCCGGCGTGACCGGGCAATCCAGTGAACGAAAGTGAGCAAAATAGAAGAAAATTGCCATTTCTTTTGGTGGATTCCCCGGTCAAGCCGTGGAATGACATCGTTGAACCATTTTTTCATACTTATGACACAGTCTGTTGACCGGGCAATCCAAAAACTTACTTCATAAACCCTATTTTGATTAATTCCCCGGCTAAACCGGGGAATTGCATTTTAAGGTATTTTTGCTTGTCTACCTAACTTCAAAAAAACGCTGATCTGTACCACCCTGGCCCACAATAAAGCGAATTACGCGGCCACATTTAGGGCATTGCGCCAGGTATTCTTTTTTCACTTCATTTTTATAAGCCCGCCCGTAAAAATTACAACAGGTGAAATTAACACCAATCCATTTACGAGGTTCCCGTTTTTTGTTCATAAGGAGAAAATAGATATTTTTTGATTGGGGAAAAAGCATGAAAGAAGTAAAAGTATTATCCCCTCAATCTTTTTACTTTCTACTTGGTGTTCTATGAATAATGAGAAACAAGCCATAAATAAATATTGGTCTCATAAGATCTTAATCAGCTGTATACTTGTGGTAATTGCCATCATATACGGCAGGGTCAGAAATTACGAGTTTATTAACTACGATGATGGCATGTACGTCTACAAAAACAACTATCTTGCAGGAATGGGAGGGCCCGGTGAAGCCTTTTTCTGGAAAAACATCTATTTTGAAAGCTTCCCACCCGTTACCTTATCGGCCCTTTCTTTTATCTCTCGATTTGCAAAACCAGAACAAAAACATGATTTCAATCCACCTGTTAGTCCTTCACTCTTTCATTGGACGTCACTCATTTTACACAGTTGTTGTGTTTTGCTTGTATACCTGCTTTTATACTTAATTACCCGTCACCGCCCGGGCGCATTCTTCGGTGCCCTCCTCTTCGCACTGCACCCGGTACAGGTTGATACCGTTACCTGGATATCAAACATAAAGGGCTTGCTGGCTACACTCTATTGTCTTTTATCAATTATTTTCTATTACTTTTTTGAGCATCATATAGGTCGTCAGAAATTCATATTTTATGGGTTATCATTTTTGATGTTTATACTGGCTATCCTATCCAAGCCCGTTATGGTATCTTTGCCTCTCATTATTTTTGCACTCACTTTTCTGGATGAATATTCTCCTCAAAAATCACGTTCTTCAGATACATCTATCAATACTATCAGAGATATCATTAAGCAAATAAAATTGTCCGGCTACACTCTGTTTTTCTGGCTTCTTTTTACCATACCTGTGATATTGGTTAATAAATCAGCTGAAGTATCAACGGTATTGGTTGAATTATGGCAAAGACCTATCATTGCGGGGAACGCGCTTTTCTTTTATTTTAAACAGCTTCTCGTCCCCTGGTACATATCTCCTGAATACAGTATGTCTTATCAGCGGGTACTTGAAAATAACTGGTCTTATCTGACAGCTTTTATTTCCCTCATTCTCATTATTGTTCTCTTCAAAAAATACAGGGTCTCCTGGATAAATGTTGGTATGGGGATTTTTATCCTGGGTTGTTTACCCCTTCTTGGTTTTCTCACCTACCGGTACCAGTTTAATTCAACGGTTGCCGACCGCTATCTTTACCTTTCTATGCTTGGCCCAGCGTTGCTGCTCTCTAGGTATATTGCCATTTCCCGATTTAGATATACACCGAAAATTGTCTTTTTGGTCTTAGTAGTATTCGCCATAAAAAGTTTTGTACAAACCGGATATTGGAAAAACAGTGAAGTACTCTATACCTACATTATTTCAAAAAACGACCTTTCCTGGCTGGCCCATAATAATCTTGCTAATTATTACGAAGGCAAAAACAAAAGACAAAAAGCAATTACCCATTACCAATCTGCCATAAAAATCCGACCAGACTACGCAGAGGCCCACAATAACCTGGGAAGTAATCTGGACAAAATGGGTAAAACCAGTGAAGCTAAAAAACATATAGAAAAGGCCCTGCAAATAAACCCAAACAGCGCAGCGGCCCATAATAACCTCGGTATTATTTATTTTAATCAACGAAACTATGGCCAGGCAAAGAAACACTATCTCCAGACCCTTAAACTAAACCCGGACATTGCAAACGCACATTTCAATCTGGCAAATATTTTTGCCAACCAGCGACAGTACGATAAAGCCCTTGAGCACTTCCATGCAGCGCTTAAACTCAACCCCCGTTATGCACCTATTCACTATTATCTGGGACGTGTATATTACTTGAAGAACGACTATTCTAAGGCCAGATATCATTACCAGCAAACCTTGAAACTGGATCCGGCACATCAGGGTGCAAAACAGGCCTTGGAGAAACTGAAATAGATGACTATTCATTCTGAAACAGCCAAACGGGACCAACGACTCAAAGAAAGAGAACTGGAAATTGCGGAATACCGGGCAAAATTAGATCCCTTTATTGGCATACGTATGCGGTGGAGAGCTTCTGTGGCACGGCATCTGTTTCACATCCTCCCGGGTCAAACCATCCTCGAAATTGGGTCCGGAGATGGAGCCCTGAGCTTTGAACTTGCAAGAGTCACCAATAATGCTTGTCCGATAACTGACGCCGTTTTTTCTGCTCAATTCAAAGACGTCCTTGAAGACACGTTAACGAACCAACCCATTACGGTAACCCTTCTGGAATCATTTCCAGGCAGCCTTGCCGATAAAAAATTTGATTACATCATTGCCCATCATTTACTTGGAAACAGTAATAACCTTGCTCTGCTGGACCAAATCAAAGGCATTCTTAAACCCGGTGGCTGTCTCCTTTTATTTGAGCCCAATCCCTGGAATCCGTATTTGATTCTGCGGACCATACTCGGATTGCCTTTACGTTTCTTTTTCAAGACATCTACCAACTGGCCATCCTTAAACAGAATTGAACTCCTTTCTCTTTTTTCCAGGGTGGGATTTACGAATGTAAACGCTCTTCCCTATGATTTTCTGTATCCGCCCATTCCCAAAAAATTATTCTGGTTTTTTCAAAAAATAAGTCTGGTAATGGAGAATGCGCCCTATCTGCGAAACTTTGCCGGCTCACTTATGATATATGGCAATAACATTGGTGAACCTGAGCAAAAAGACTGGTCTGATGTTTTATGTATTCACAAAACTTTGTATCACAAGGTTTCCTTTATTATTCCCTGCCATAATGAAGAAATGAATATTCCTCCATTGGTTGCCAGCATTCTGAGTCATTACAATACCTATGTAAAAGAGATTATCCTGATTGATGACAATTCAAATGATAATAGTGCAGAAACAATCAGGGACATCCTCAAGAAAGATAGGCGTATACAATTAATACAGCGCTCCGCTCCCCAAGGTGTCGGGCGGGCACTCCATGAAGGTATGCAACAGGCCTCCGGGAATTACCTGGTATTAATGGATTGTGATTTTCAACATCTCATACCAGAACTCCAGGACTTATTTGAAGCGATTGATAAGGGGGCTCAGGTGGCAATTGGCTCCCGCTTTTCAAGGGAGTCTGTACTCATAAACTATGCCTTTACAAAAATTCTGGCAAATCGTTTTTTTCACTACCTTATCAAATTCTTTTTGTATAAACAACTAAGAGACGTTTCCAATAACTTGAAAATTATGACGAAGGAAGTAGCTGATAATCTGGTAATTGAATCAAACGGTTTTGCAGCAAACATGGAAACGGGCCTAAAGCCCTACCTGCTCGGTTATCAGGTGAAAGAAATTCCTGTATCCTGGATTAACCGGACTATTCACATGGGCTTCTCTGATTTCAAGATGAGGGAAACAGGTCCTCATTTTTTAAAAATGTTAGTAACACTTATTAAACGGAAAGTATTAAAACAACCCTGGCAACCACCATGCCAGAAGACCCAAAAGAGAACATGAATCCGACTATTCAAGACACTATTGTGCTCATCGTCCCACCTGGCCACTCTCACTATGTGGTACCTCCAATAGGTCTGGGATATCTTGCTTCATCTTTAAGACATCACGGATTTTCCAAAATCCACATTATAGACTGCTTAAAAGAAAATTTTTCCAGTAGTCAACTTATACACCAACTCAAAGCACTCAACCCGGCTATTATTGGCTTTCAGGTTTTTTCCAGTGATTACACCTCTGTTATGCAATGCATAAAAGAAATCAAAAACCAAAATTTCCCTGCTGCTCTTATTGCCGGAGGTCCCCATGTAACCGCTACCCAGGGAGATATTCTACAAGAAGCAAAAATAGATTTCGCTTTTATTGGTGAAGCGGAACCCGGCCTCCCACTGCTCTTAAAAAAGATCATACATCAAGATACCATTTCATTTTCTGACATTCCTGGTCTTGCCTATCGGGAGTCTGGTAAGACTATATGTAACCAAAGAGCACCCATACCAAATCTTGATGAACTAACCATTCCCGCCTGGGATCTTATACCCCCCGCAACATACCCGGACCGACCCCAGGGAGCGTTTTACCAGAGGCGACCCATTGCCCCGATAAGCACATCAAGGGGTTGCCCCTACCCCTGTACTTTTTGTGCCAGCGGCGTCAACATGGGTTCAAAACTCCGTCTTCGTTCTATCCCGAAAGTACTGGACGAAATGGAAATACTCATCAGGAACTATAGTGTAAAAGAGTTTCATATTATTGATGACATGTTTAACTACAACCCCAAGCGAGTACATGAATTTTGTCAGGGAATTATTGAGCGAAAACTAGACATAGGCTATACCTTTCCAAACGGGCTCCGTCTCAACCAGCTTAGCCGGGATATGCTCAAAGAAATGAAACACACCGGTGCCTATAGTTTCACGGTAGGAATTGAAAGTGGTTGTCAACGAACACTCAATAGGATGAAGAAAAAACTGGACCTCAAGCTCATCGAAGAAAAAGTGCAATTACTAAATGAATCAGGACTACAACCAAGCGGATTTTTCATAATTGGGTTCCCCGGTGAAACAGAAGATGACATCAAAGAAACCATACGTTTTGCAAAATCATTAAAACTAAAACGGGCCCATTTCAGTAATTTTTTACCCCTACCTGGTACAGCAGAAACCGCAAGACTCCTTGAGACAGGAGAACTCAAAAAACCCGACTGGAGTCAAATGCATTATTCATCTGTCCCCTACACCCCAAAAGGCATTACGCCGCAACAACTCAAAAAATTACAACGAAAAGCCTTCCTGGAATTTCATTTACGACCGGGAATAATATTCGCATCCTTAAAAGAGATAAAAAGTTGGGACCACTTTAAAAGCCTCTGTATAAGAGTGCGGGACTATTTGTTCACAATGTAATCCGACTCTGTTCAAAACTATTTGAATGTTAAACGACCGCTGTCATCGCCCGTTCAACAGCCTGTGACATGAGTATGAAAATAGCCTCCATGTATGTCATTGCCCGGCTTGACCGGGCAATCCAGCGAACGAAAGTGAGCAAAACAGACAAAAACCACCATTTCTTTTGGGGTGGATTGCCCGGTCAAGCCGCCGGGCAATGACATGTTCATAGCATAAATACTTTTCTTTAATTCATAACAAATTAGACTCTGTTCATAATACATCCTGAAAATTTTCAATAAAAAAGCCCTCCTTTTTAGGAGGGCTTTTATACTTATAATGATAAAAGTTTATGCTACAGTATTTTTACCTGCACTTATTTTATCGATTCAACGGCTTCCACAATCTTGGCGGCATTGAGTCCATAGGCATCATAGAGTTCATCAGCGACATAAGCTGACTTACCAAATTGGCCAGGGATACCAATAGAACGCGCAGAAAGGGCAACACCATTTTGAGTAAGTGCATGAATGAGTTGTGCACCCATACCGGCAATCACCTGATGATCTTCAACGGTTACCAGTTTTCCACCTGTTTTCTTAACACATTCACCAATAGTGGCAACATCTGGATTATTAATAAAAACAGTGTTGATAACCGTTGCGCTTACACCCTTTTCTTTAAGCTGGTCAGCAGCTGCAAGAGCCTTATCTACCATGGGTCCACAGGCAGCGATAGTAACATCAGAACCTTCCCGTAACACCTGGGCTTTACCCCATTCATAACTTAAGCCCTCTTTATATTGAACAGGGAACCCTTCCCGACCCAGAAAGAAAACAACAGAATCGGGATGTTCACCAGCTCTGCGGCTATCACCAATAGTTTTAAGAGCCTGATACATATAAGATTCAGCTTCTTCCTGACATGCACAAACCGCAACCTGAGTATGAGGAATAGAACTAACTGCTGCCAGATACGTTGTAGCTTCATGGGAAGCGCCATCAGCGGCGTCCTGTAAACCACAATGAGAAAAGACACAAACAATAGGAGCCTGAGAAAGAGCAGCCATAGTAAGAGGAAGATTCCCTTTGGTTACTCCAAATTGAGTAAAGGTGTCCACAATCGGAATAAGCCCTGCAAGAGACATGCCCGCTGCAGTATTCACCATATTGGCCTCTGCAATACCAACTTCAACAAAACGGTCAGGGAATGTTTTTTGCATAGGAGCAATACCCGTTGAACCCTGCACATCACAAGATACAGAATACACCGGATAGCCTTCTTCAATAGCTTTAATAGCACCTTTAGCAAAACCAGGCTGTACCTTGTCTTTTTTAACCGAACCAGCCGGAGCCGCAGCTTTTGGCTCGGACTTGATGGCCGCTAAGCTCTCTGCCCATTCTTTAAATTCTGCAGGTGGATTACCATCATAAATTTCTGCAACAAAAGCAGCTATCTTACCATCATTCTTTTTAAGAGGATATCCATGTCCCCCGGAAGCGCTTTCTTCGGTGGCTTTTACGCCATAGCCTTTTATGGTTTTACAAATAATACAAACAGGTTTATCGGGATTAGCAACTGCGTCGGCAAGTCCCTTTTCAACAGCACTATATACTTTTTGCATATCGTGACCATTATCAACCCGAATGACATTCCAACCCAGAGCATCCATAGCTGCAAAAGAAGGCGCCATGCTGAAACTATCTTCATCGATACGACCTGAAAGTTTGGTGTTGTTATCGGAAATGAGCAATACAAAAGGATTCATCCGTCCCTTGGAAGCAAGCCCGGGTATCGCAGAAAAAGATTCTTTCGCCTCACCTTCCATGGAAGCACCATCAGAAAGTGTACAAAACGTAACCCGGTCGTTTCCAATTACTTTATCAGCCGCGCAAAGGCCCTGTGCCTGAGGTATGCCAGAACCAAGGGGCCCGTTACTAACTAATACGCCTTCTGGATTTAAATGAGACTCGCCATGACCGGTAAATTTGCTTGCTATAGAACGAAAGCCTTTCACGTCTTCAAAGGTCATATTGTTGAAGCCAAGATTGGCCTGAATAGCATAGACACCATTTTCAGCATGGCCGGCATCATTAACAAAATTAAAATGCTCATGCCAGGTTTTACTTTTGTCTTCAAACATAACCCCATGCACAGCAGCAAGAATTTCTGCAAAAGCAGCTCCTCCACCCCAGTGACAAGCTGCGCCACCATTAACAGCATGCTGGTCCATTAAAGCAATAAGGGCCCGGCTTGCTTTGGGATCGCCAATAACAGCATCTTCTCCATTGGCTTTTTTAACTGTAATTGGATATTTAGGTGCGTCTTGAGGTGTACCTGCAAGCTTGTGTGAAGAAATGACAGGTTTAATTGCTGGTGCTTTTTTAGCTTCAACTGTTGAAGAGGTATCTGCTCCCATGGCTTTCCCTTTGGTTAATTTTATGAATACTTATATATAATTATGATTTTAGACGAAAATCTAATAAAAAGGCCAATTTTTGCCTAATTAGTTAGCATTCAGGAATGACAAAAACTCACCGCAAATGCGCTAGGTAAGCAAAGCATTTGCAAAGAAGAAGAAAATGATAATAACCATAAGATATGATATAACATCAACTTATGATTTTATTTTCTTTCATTGATCTTTTCTGTTACTCCAGGACTTTGCGTCAAAACTGTTCTCTATTGAACAGAGCTGGTTTTCCTAATCTCCATCCATTAAGCGACCCAGGCCACCCAGGATTGATCCTTCTCCTTTGCTGGAGCCTCCAACCTTTGGAGCATGCTGCAAAATTCTGTCGGCCATTCTAGAAAAAGGAAGACTCTGCAGATAAACGGTGCCTGTACCCTGTAAAGTAGCCAGAAAAAGGCCTTCACCTCCAAAAAACATGGATTTTAAATTCCCGGCCCTTTGAATATCATAGTCAATACCTTCCGAAAAACCAACAATACAACCAGTATCAACTTTTAGCATTTCACCATGAAGTTCTCTTTTGACAACGGTACCACCCGCATGGACAAAAGCCATTCCATCCCCTTCAAGTTTCTGGAGAATAAAACCTTCTCCCCCAAAAAATCCCGCACCAAGTTTTTTTTGAAATGCAATACTTAATTTGGTACCTAAAGCAGCACATAAAAAAGCGTCTTTCTGGCATATAAGTGTTTCTCCAATTTCTGCCATATTTATAGGAACTATCTGCCCTGGATAGGGTGCGGCAAAGGCTACTCGTTTTTTTCCTCCAACCTCATTGGTGAAATGAGTCAGAAAAACCGATTCACCGGTGATTGCCCGCTTACCAGCGTTCAGGAGTTTGCCAAACAGTCCTTTTTCCGGCTCAGAGCCATCACCCATTTTTGATTCGAACCGGATACCTTCTTCCATCCAGTTCATTGCCCCTGCCTCTGCGATAACTGTTTCATCAGGATCCAGTTCCACTTCCACAACCTGCATATCATTTCCAAAAATCTCGTAGTCTATTTCATGGCAACGCACAATAACTCCTTTTTTAAATTAAAAATCACTGACAATTATAACATACAAATTGAAATAAAAACCGGCACGCCTGTCATTTCAAAAATTGGGATGGAAGTTATAAACGGATACAAAAAAAGCTGTCCCGAAAATGAGGAGACAGCTTTTTTGTATTATAGTCTGCTGTTATTCGTCAAGAATACTTTTAGCAGGAGTTAGTGTGACATCATCTGAGGATTCAGACTCATCGCTTTTATCTTTAGCCGGCTCATCAAAAATCAAAGAAGAAGGTTCTTTTTTTTTGCCGTTAATAACATTCATAAGTGACTGCAGACGCAATTCAAATGATATCCGATGAGTCATCCCCAGACTGAATTCATCTTCTGTATTTGTCTGCCAGGCATAGTTAAGATCCATACCACCATAGCCAAATCCACCACCGGCAGTTATCACGGTATTACCGCGTTCACTTACAAACATCCGGTTGGCGCCACCCCGCAAACCTACCCACCAGTCCTGATACATAAAACAGTATTCCAGACCACCGAACCATTTGTAGTTTGAACCAAGAAAAACATCAGCACCCTGAACGCCTTCTTCATATTCCACATCCTGTTTGGAGGCAACATCCGCAGCCACAGTAACCCGGTGCATAGGATGAATGAATGTATAACCCAGACCGACTTTGTATTCAGGAGATATTTTATCCCCCATCATATCGGTAGCGATGGAACGGGCAACCATGGCCAGACTAATCCCGTAAGGAAAAGCGGTCCACAATCCCAAATCAAAGCCAAGTCCCGCGCCATTAGCATCCGTTGAGGTAGTAATCACATGCCGGTTCAGACTGAACCCCACACTGGTCCGTTCAAAAATCCACAGTTTGTTCCACAATTCCCTGCCTGCGGCAAGAGAAAAACTGCTTTCGTTCCAGGTATTTTCTCTAACTTCACCGCCATTTTTTTCTTCAAGAAGTGCATGTTGAAGCAACCATCCACCGGCAATGGTACCAATGCCCTTGATGGGAAATACCGCATCAAGGTAATTCACATTTACCCCTTCTACATCGGTCAACAGCCAATTGGTTTCCGAAAAGGTTATATCGTTTATCTGTGCCAGCCCCGCAGGATTCCAGTAGGTGGTTGTCGCATCATTGGCAATAGCGACAAAAGCCCCACCCATACCAAAGGCACGGGCTCCCATCTGCAAGTCGACAGGTTTCGCCCACAACCAGCAGGCAGATACAAGTAAAAGAATGGTCAGCTTTTTCATTGTTTGCTCCTTTTTTTGTCTTTTAAAATTCTTCGCAATCATAACCGGCTTACTCCCTTAATAGTCCCACCGGTTTCCGTACCAGCTTTTTAATTGAACCATCATTTGATGTGTATTTAAGTACATAAATATAGAGACCAGCCCCGGCAAAAGAGCCGTTTACGTTATTTCCGGCCCACTGGGGATTGAGTTCTCCGGCATCAACATTCTGTGGCTGCACGAGGATATTCACCAAATCACCTGCCATATCAAAAATCTGTACACTGATGTTTCCCGCTTTGGGAATCTTAATATTAAAGGTACTTGCCTCAGTGCTCTTAATAGGGTTATGGGTCCAGTAGGCCTCAAACGTCTCCGGTACTCCACCATTTGAAGAAGTGTCCACACCAATATCGTACATGGTAAAATGGTTCACTTGTACACTTACCGTTTTTGCCACGGTGTCTACAGAAGATACGCCGGCAAGTAGCCATGCTTCACCGTCCCAGAAATATATTGCCAGGTCTTCAGGCTTCAGTTCAGCTTCCATATCCTGGTCCGGATCCAAATCAAGATCGGTGTAGGCAAGCTTAATAGTAACCGGTTTACGGAAAACCGTACCATCAGGTCCAAATTCGTGGGGAACCCCTAGAAGCTGAATTTTCTGTTCTTCAGTATCAAGTGGTTTTGGCTGTTCATCCTGGGCCACTACCCGCATGGTAATTTCTTTTGAATCAAACAACGCATCTTCGGGAATCGCAACACTACTCTTATTAGGGCTGGTAACCGTTCCACCAGTTGTCTTAACAACTTCTGTTACTTTGGGTAACAGGTAGGTTATTACTCCCTGGAGTGAATCCTGGTAACCGGCTTTATCATAGCCCAAAAGAGTAATTACATTCTTACCCGGAACCAGGTTCACAATTCTACTAAAAACACCGTTTTCAGGGGTAATCTCTATAGGACTGTTATTGACATGATCACCATCGGCATTACGAACGGTGAGGCGTACTTTAGCAAGACCGCTTCCATTATCGGTGGCCCAGCCCTTTACCATTACCTTGCTTACATATACTTCGCCATGGAGACTGTCTGTTCCCTCTCCGGATTGTTCCGGCTCAGGAGTAAGAATAAAGCCAACTTCAGGAGGCGCATCATCAAGAATAACCGAACTGAAAATCGTTGTATCATTACCGATTGCATCCCGTGCCCGTAAGGCAAAGCGATAAGAACCGGTTGCGGAGAGAGCAATATTAATAGTAGCTGAATAGAGGTTATCTCCCTTAATTTCATCACCGGCGTTAGCTGTATCCGGTCCGTTATCAAACAACACCTGGGCCATTTGAATCAGGGTATCAACCGTAACTACCGTATCGGTATCAGAATTATTAGCTTCATACTCAAAGGTTGAATCAAAAGCCTCAAACAGGAATACCACACCGGAATCACTGTCCAGACCGGCAGCCTTGTCAAAAGCAAGTGCACTCAAGGTGATTACAGTCCCCGTATCACCATCAACCTTTGAACTGTAGCGAAAACTCGGCAAGGAAAGGGTTGGTGCTGAGTTATCAACCACCATCTCGCGAATTTGCGAACAGCCCCGTTTGCCGCTGCTGTCCACAACGCAGACCTGGATACGCAAATTTCCATCGCTAAAAGCCCGTGTATCGAAACTATGGGTGGAATCAGTAGTAGTGCTGTCCCAGCTTCCGCCACCTGCAGATATTTCGGTATGTACAATTTTATCAGGAGCAACAGCTGTTGCAGTAAACGCTATACTAATGGTGTTATTTACAAAAGCATCAATTGCAGGTGAGCTTATAGTAACTGAGGGCGAATTTTTTACCTTGAATTCAAGGGGTCGGGACAAGCCGATTTTTCCGGCATCGCTAATCACCTGAATTTGTATACTATGCACACCTTCTGAAAGCGGCCTTGTATCCAGTTCAAAACTGAGTCCGTTACCGGCGTCTTTCCACTCACCCCCATCAACTGCATACTGTCGGGTAGCAATATCATCCCCTGTCACAATGCTTGCAGTATAGGAAACCTCAAGGGTTCCACTTATAACAGAATCTGCTCGTGGTGAAGTAATCTGCACTTTTGGATTGTTTTGAACGATAATAATAAAAGTAGAACTCATACCCTCCTGACCATTATTGTCCACAGCTTTAATTTTGATAGTATGACTGCCATCAACCAGGGCAAGGGTATTAACCCTATGAATGGAATCGTTCTGTGTCGCACTGTATGCATTTCCGTCTACAGAAATAAGTGTTGATGAAATATCTGCCGGAGATACCGAAGTCGCAGTAAAGCTGATTACCGCAGTACCTGAAACCGTGTCGCCCCCTGCGGGTGAGGAAACTGAAACCGCAGGAGTATTGTCGGTGATTACGGTAATTAAAGCTGACATACCTGTTTTATTCTGCGTATCAACAGCTTTAACCCGCAAAGTATGCGAACCGTTAATCAGACTCCCGGTAGTAAGTGCAAAAGTATCTGATGTTACCGTATCGGTTAGGCTCCCGTCTACATACAGGAGGCGTGTCATACTGAGGCCCGCTGGAGAGTTTGCCGAAGATATAACATTGACCGTACCACTGATAGTATCACTAGCTGCAGGAGCAGACAGGGTAACAAGCGGTACATTAGCCGTCTGCACATTGATAAGAGCAGACATGCCCGTCCTTCCGTCGGCATCCACGGCCTTTACCTGGAGAGAATGAGCGCCATCTGCCAGATTCCCGGTTGCTAGTGAAAAAGTGTCTGCATCTACCGTATCAACAAGGCTGCCGTCTATATACAAAAGACGGGTAAGAGAAAGGCTTGCCGGAGAAGAAACGGTAGATATAACATCTACGGCACCGGAAACAGAAGCACCTGCACTCGGTGAACTTACCGAAACAACCGGTGTATTGTTAAAGATGAAGGTAACCGGACTGCTGTAGCCGATGGTACCGTTATTCCCATAGGCGCGTACCCGCACCAGATGAGTACCGTCGGGAAAAAGCGCGGTATTTAAATCATGAGATGAGGTATTGTCTGTTTTAACCCAGCTTACTCCATCCACGGTAATTTGCGCTGAATCAACGCTGCCATTGGTAGGTGCGGTAATAGAAAACCCAATTGCAACAGTACCAGATTGTACAGTGCTATCAGATGGAGAGGTAATTACCACAGAACTGAGATTACCCTCGTTGTTCACATTATAAATAATAAGCTCAGAATAGCCGTAAATTTCACCACCGGCATCTATGGCACGAAGTTTTATGGTATGCACACCATCTGTAAGACCCACTGTATTAATCGTATCGGCACCGGTGCCCCCTGCGGCTGCCGGAACACTGTCTATGGCAGTCCAGTTGCCACCATCATGGCGGATTTCCAGGGAATCCAGAGCAAGGGTATTTCCGCCGGTAGGAGTAACCGTAAAAGTAAAATTATTCTTTCCTACAAGAACATCCCCTGTTTCCAGACTCAGGTTGGAGAAAGTGGGTCCCCCAACAGTCCCTGAATTCTGGATAGTAAAATTTATCGTAATATCAGTCGTAGTTCCACCATCATCATCCCAGGCACGAAATATGGCTTTGTAACTACCATCTGGTGTGGAACCCGTATTGGTATTAAAAGTAGCCACCCACAAACCACTGGTGTTATTCTGAACTTTGGTCATTTCTCCGGCATTAAAATCAAAAATAACAGAATCCGAAGAAGTAGTTATCCGGTAGTGTACAGAATCCACGCCAGTTACTCCGTTTTCATCTGTGGCATACACCAAAAACGGATATGTTCCCGAGATAATATCGCTGGCTTCGGGATACAAGGCCTGCACTGTAGGAGCCTGAGCCCAGGCAGCCATAAAAGACAGGGCTGTTATTATCAAGGATAATCTTATTTTCCGATACATGTTTTCCTCCGATTTGATATCGTGCTGGTTAGAAATAATTCTGGTATAAACAGGAAAATTCTAAATCCGAAACCCGAAATCCTAAACAAATTCAAAATTCTAATTTCAAAACGGCCCGTTGTATTACTAACAAACCGGAGTTTTTCTTTGCTTTGATTTTTGTCGTTTTTTAGGATTTGGTACATTAGGATTTGATTTTTGTTTAGTGTTTAGGATTTAGATATTAGGATTTATAACTCATGGGCTTAGTCACGTAAAAGACCTACAGGTTTTCTTATGAGTTTTTTGATACTTCCATTATTCGATTGATATTTGAGTACATAGATATAGAGCCCTGCTCCGGCAAAACCTCCATTCACATTCTGGCCGTCCCATTCATAATTAACTATACCTGCATCAATTGATTCATTGTCGGTGATTGTTTTTACCAGGTCACCGGCCATATCAAAGATTTTAAGACTCACAACACCAGCTAAAGGTGCAGCTACTTCAAACAGGCTGGTTTCATTCTGTTTAACCGGATTCTTTGTCCAGTAAGCTTCAAACGTCTCTGGAATACCGCCATTTGAAGAGGTATCTGCACCAATATCAAACATGGTAAAGTGATTTACTTCCACACTCACCGTCTGAGCCGCAGTATCAACTGAAGCAATACCGGCTACCCGCCACACATCTCCATCATAGAAGTACACCTTAAGATCTTCCGGGCCAAAATCAGGTTTCATATCCTGATCCACGTCAAGATCCAAATCGGTATATGGAAGAGTGACCTTTACCTTTTTACGGAACACAGTCCCATCAGGACCAAATTCATGGGGAGTACCCAGCAGTTGTACCTGCTGATTATTTATTTCCAGCGGGTCTGGTTCCTCATCCGGGTCAACCACACGAATAGTAATCTCTGTGGAACTGAACAGCGCATCTTCAGGAATATCAACACTACTTTTGTTAGGATTAACGACCTTACCGCCGGAAGTTTTTACCACTTCAGTGACTTTGGGCAACTGATAATTCAACGTTCCCTGCAGAGAATCAACATGACCAGCCATGTCTTCTGCAATAAGAGTTATGGTATTGATACCGGGAACCAAATCAATTATCCTGCTGAATTTCCCGTTTTCAAGAACCACATCCATCGGACTGTTATTTATATGCAAACCACTGTCATTCCTGACCGTAATGGTGACACCCGACAGCCCGCTCCCCTCATCTGTGGCCCATCCTTTGAGCACAACTGCATCTTTATACACATCACCGTGAATACTGTCTGCCCCATCATTTTTTTGCTCGGGTACCGGAGTAAAGGTATAGCCGACTTCAGGAGCCTTTGTATCCAATACAAGCTCTCCGGTAATAGTCGTGTCATTACCAATAGCATCACGAGCTCGCAATGTATAGGTATAGGTACCAGCGGCCTGGAGCGGAATATGGACATATGCAGAAAAAACATTATCGCCTTTTATGGAATCAGCTTCCTTAGTGGCAGTTTTACCATCATCAAGCAATACACTGGTAACCACAGAAAGCTCATTAGACAGAAGGCTTACCTGTGTATCGGGTGGAGAAACACTGGTATCAATACTGAGCACACTCACACTGCCAGAATCTTCAAACATAAACACAACACCCGAATCATTATCCATACCAGCTGTCAAATCAAACGCCAGGGCAGTTACCAGGAAACTGGTTCCGGCAGTTTTTGCGTTGTATTCGGGTGCATAACGCAGTTTCGGTAGAGTCAGCTTGGGAGCACTATTATCAACCACAAACTCCCTGATTGCAGAACAGCCACGTTTACCACTACTGTCAACAGCACAAACCTGTACACGGAGGTTACCATCAGCAAAAGAAGTAGTGGGTACAACATAGGTTGAATCGGTAGTGGTGGTATCCCAGCTGCCCCCGCCGGTTGAAATCTCAGTGTGGACAATTTTATCGGGACTGACTGCTTCTGCAGTAAAACTTACGATAACTTCCCCGTTAAGCACAGCATCAATTGTCGGAGTGGTAATGGAAACAGAAGGAGCGTTACGAATTCTAAACTTAATAGGCCTTGCTTCGCCCACTTGCCCGCTTTTACTGACTGCTTTCATCATAAGAGTATGGGACCCGTCAGTATATGTTCGTGTATCAAGACTATGTCCGGTAAGTGATGAAGCCGTATCCCAAACACCACCACCTATAGTGAACAACACATATGCCACAGAATCAGAGGCGGATGCCATGCTGGTGGTAAACTGCATTTCAAGAGTACCGGAGACCAGACTGTCTGGTCCGGGGTATACAATTGAGACACCCGGTGCGTTTCTGGTTATGATTATCATTTCACTACTTATTCCCACATGGCCATTTTCATCAATAGATTTTATGCAGATAGTATGACTGCCATCAACAAAGCCCTTAGTTGCCAGCACATGGGATGAATCGGTATCCGTGGCAGCAAAGGTATTTCCATCCAAAGAAATCAAGTGTGAAGCAATCGCCGCATTCCCAACCGTATTAATCGAAAAACGAATAGCGACATCACCACTTACCGTATCCCCTCCATCGGGGTTGGTAATAGTTACCAGTGGATGGTTTTGGGCAAAAAATAACCTCATTGCCGAACTGCCAACCCGGTTTTCAGCATCCACAGACTTAAGCTGCATCTGATGTTCACCATCAGAAAGACTTGCAGTTGCAAGACTGTAGGGAGAAGCTTCTGCGGTATCGAGCAGTTTGCCGTCAATATAGACCAGGTGGACCAGAGAAAGACCAGCAGGAGAAGTTGCCGTAAAGGTAACGTTTGTATTTGCGGAAACCGTATCTCCACCAGAAGGTGCAGCAATACTTACTACTGGCCGGTTATCAGCATAAAAAGTAATAAGAGATGAACTGCCCGTATGTCCCTTACTGTCTGTTGCTTTAATCTGTAAGCTATGCGACCCATCAGACAAAGACCCCGTAACCAGGGACCAGGGAGAACCATCCAGCGTATCAGCCATGGCTCCGTCTATATAAACAAGACTGGTGAGACTCAGTTCACTTGATGAAGTCGCTGTAAAGGTTATATCAACATTTCCTGAAAGCGTATCCCCCCCGGCAATAGAACTGACAGCAACTGCCGGTGCATTATTAAAAATAACAGAAACAGGACTTGAAAATCCCAGTGTTCCGTTACTGCCGTAAGCCTTCACCTGAATGAGATGTGCATCATCCGCAAAATCAGGGGTAAAGATCTTATGGCTTGAACTATTATCAGCTTCAACCCAGGAAATACCATCTACGGTAATAAACACAGAATCTATTGACCCGTTTTGAGGAGGAGTAATGGTATAACTCACCGTAAGCGTATCTGAGACAACCGCACTATCAGTAGGGCCGGTAATAACAACATTTGCTATTGAACCCGTGTTATTCACATTAAAAATAACCAGCTCTGAATAACCCCAGCCAGAACCGCCATTATCTATAGCCCGTACTCTGATAGTATGTACCCCATCACTCATACCACTCGTCTTCAGGGTATCAGCCCCGGTACCTCCGGTAAGCGCAGGCAGGGAATCAACAGTTGACCAGCCTTTTCCATCAATATCTACTTCTATGGAATCTGCTATAAGGATGTTAGAAGTTGAAGGCAGAACTTCAAACCTGAAGGCGAAGTCATTATTAATAGATTGCCCATTCTGAATATTCATGTCTGAAATAGTAGGGCCTCCTACTTCCCCTTCATTCTGAATACTTATACGTAAAGGAACCAGCACCTGAATACCATCATTATCTTCTACCCGAAAAACAATATTGTAGTTATCATCCGGAGTGGACCCGGTATAACTGTTAAAGGTTGTGACCCATAAACCGGAACTATTGTTATTGACTTTGGTAAGGGCCGTTTCGGATGAATAATTGATTTTAATATGGTCATTCAAATCAGTAACCCGATAGTCTATGGAGTTAATCTGTAATACACCGCCTACATCTTCTGCATAAATCATCAGAGGATAGGTTCCGGAAATGATATCATTTTGTTCCGGATACAATGGTTCTACAAAAGGGCCGCCGGTAACAAGTTCGCCCCAACCAAGCGAATTAAAATTTCCGGTCATATCAACAGCGACTTTATCGCCATTTACCGTACCACTCCACCAATAATCCCTGTCGTTGTCTGCATCATAATACCGGAACAATATGCCAACTTCGTCACCGGAAGTAATAGCCAGATCATTAGCATCGCCAGAATTCATCGGTTTGGAAAGTTCAAATTCCCAGGCAGAGCCATTTACAAAATATGCACCGCCGCTTCCGTTTGCGGTACCGTCTGTTACCCAGTTACTACCGTTAAAATATAAATCCACCACGGTGCCATCGCCTTCAACCCTGATAGCATCGTCTTTACGTGCACTTCCAGCCTGGTTTAACTGATAATTCATATTTCCGCCATTATTTCCCTGGTCAAAATAAACCTGGATATAATCACCGCTATTATTCACTGCATCTGTAACACGAAGACCAAAGTAGAGGTTACCACTCTCTTCTTTTATTAAAACCCGTGAATTGGCCAGTTTGTTACCTGCAAAGTCGGTGAAGGCAACTGTTTTATCAAAGGCAAACCGCCAGTTATTATCATCACTGATATTTCCGTCAGTTACCACAGGCAGAATGTTTTTGGCATATAACGAGGCAAGCCTCCGGGGTGAGGCAAGAGCGGTATTAATCATCAACTCGCCCCATAAGGTTGGGTCAGTTATACTGCTACCCGCTCCACGCCAGTAGATATCGCCGGGAATAAGCCTCACAACTATCATCACACCAACTTCTTGTCCGGGTTCCGTATTAAAAAAAGCCTGCCCTGCATTCGGTGTGCTGCTTAAGAAGGGGATTTGTATTTCATAATTAAAAAGATGGCCACCGCCGGAACCATTATCATCAAAACCCTGTTTTATGCCCGGCGTTTGTATGGTGTTTTCTACCCAGGCAGAACCATTCCAGCCGTACTCTGTAAAATTTGCAGAATTACCTGACTTTATACTACTGATAGCATACTCCCCCGGTTCGGAAGAAGTACCATCGAGTATACCGTTGTTATTAAGATCAAAGTACATAAAAAACCCCTGGTTACTTCCGTTATCATCATTATCCAGAGCAAAACCGATATACAGGGAATCGTCATCATTGGCAAAAAAGAAACTGTTTGTCAGGGTATCTATTGCAGCGTCCTCACAAATAACCTGGCGGACATAGGCCGCTTTCCAGTCATCCAGATCTCCGGCTGAAGTTATAAGCCCGTCAGTCACATCCGGCCGGTCTACAGCAGACTCGACCAGGTATGTCTGGAGTTGCAAAGCATCGCCATCTGTCCAGGCAAACAGGCTATTACAAAAAAACAAAACAAGAATAAAAACGCAGCTATACACGCGGCACATGGGCGCCTCCATTGAATAAATATAGAACTAATACTTTTCTAATGTAAAAAAGGACTGTTATTCTTCCAATAAAAAAAGAATCCCATCCCTTTATGTAAATCCCGCAATTAAAACAAAGACAACTTGATAGTAATATACATCAAAAAACAAACTCCGGCCTCATATTAATCTGAAAATAAATAAGGGCTGTATTACTACCAACACCACAATACCAGTAATGTATATTGCAAACACATCAATAGACAACACCGACTATTGCATCACAGGTCAGCTAATAAAGCCTTTTTCAGTAATGACTTATTTTTTATAGATTAATCAGAATATGCACAATGTCCCGACGGGGTAACCCCTCTCGCAATCCCCTGCCGTTTCTCAATAATCACTTCCTTTCCGTCTTCAGTTTTAAGATTAATTCTCCAGATATATACTCCGCTGCCAACCAGGTCTCCATCCGGGTCCCTCTGGTCCCAAACAAGATAACTGGCATATAATCCTGAATTTTGGACGCGTTCTGCGTTTTTAAGTTCTCCACAATACCCAAAACGCTGTACAGAGCTATGGATAAACTGCCCAAGGTGAGTATTAATATATACCTCCGCAGTATACGCCCCTTCTGATAAAATCATCACCGCAGACAGACAATCCATTGGAAAGTCAACCACTGTCTGCTCAGCAGTAACCTCACAGTTTTTCTGTTTTTTCTCATCAATGCGACCCGAAGCAGTTATCCCAACAGGTGGCACCCATTTTGAACGCGATACTGCTACTTCTTTTACCCGCCTGATAAGTTCACCGTCGGTATTATATACCGGGATACCATCTTTCTCATCAACTTTAACATCAATAAAGGAGTCCTTAACTTTATCCCCAATCACCGGCTGTAAGATATAACTATCCGAACCGGCCACATGCGAATCATCGCCTGAGGTCACCACCGGCTCATCATTAGGATCATTCCCACTTTTATCAGTATAACTGGCATCCGGATTAAGCAGTACATAATCACCGCTCTCCAGGTTAATTTCATCAAGATATTTAGGTACCTGAACATCCCAGGTCAACCCGTCTTCAGAGATTACCGGTTCTTCTAAAATAACCAGATCCCGAAGTGTTCCTTCTGCACCATCGCCGGAGTTCTGGTAGAACTGGAGCAGGTTTTTCCACGGCTCGCTATCATCACTGTCTTTGGGCACCAGGGGTTCAGAGAAAACAACTTCCAGACGTGGGGGTTTTACATGGGGTACAAGTCCCGAGTCAGTTTCAACCAGATAACGCTCTGCAGGCTGTTTAGTCACACTTACGACCACAGGCATCACACTGTCTGCAATAGCCGGCTTCTGATTATTAAACGGAGCGTCTCCCGGCAGCTCCAAAGTCGGTGGTGTTTCGGATGTGATACCCGTTGCCCCGAATACAAACGGATCTTTCGACAAATCAATCACAATGATTTTTTTATCAGAACCCGGCAAAAATGTAATCGTCAGCGTAGCATCAGAATTTGCATAGGCCGTCCTCGTCTCACCGTTATTTGCAGGCCACTGAATATTTGTGATTGAATCAGGAAGCTCGGTTAATGCGGTTTCAAACACAATGAATACTGAATCGGCCCTGCCATCGCCATTGCCATCAATAATCCAGCTTTCTTTTATACCGATAGAATCACAGACATCACCAACACCATCACTATCGCTGTCTGTCTGATCAGAATTTTCTAAAGTCGGGCAATTATCCGCCACATTTCCCACCGAATCATTATCCGTATCTTCCTGATCGGGATTCGAATCATTGGGAGCATTATCACAAACGTCGCCAATTCCATCGTTATCCTTATCCTGCTGCTCCGGGTTCAAAATTTCCTGACAATTATCACAGACATCACCATACCCATCACCATCTTCATCACTCTGATCCGGGTTAGAATCAAGGGGGCAGTTATCAGTCACATCACCCACAGAATCAACATCCGTGTCTTTTTGATCCGGGTTGGAGTCATTGGGAGCATTATCACACATATCTCCAAATCCATCACCATCTCCGTCTGTCTGATAGGGATTAGCTATGGACATGCAGTTATCACATAAATCACCCGTCCCGTCATGGTCTTCATCAGCCTGACTTACGTTCGATAGACTTGTGCAGTTATCACAGACGTTACCGACACTATCATTATCACCATCAGCCTGATCTTCGTTTGCAACATCCACACAATTATCACACAAGTCACCAATACCATCCTTGTCTACATCATTTTGCCCTGAGTTGGCTGCAACGACACAATTATCGCAGGCATTGCCCACTCCGTCGCCATCGCCATCTTCCTGCCCGGGGTTTGCTTTACCCGTACAATTATCACAGGCATCTCCGATGCTATCGCCATCAGCATCATTCTGGCCAGGATTCTCAATTTCCAGACAATTATCACACGCATCCCCCGCTCCATCGCTATCACCATCTTTTTGGTCAAGGTTCTCTATGGTACTACAATTATCACAGACATCCCCGATTTCATCACCATCGGTATCCACCTGATTAGTATTGGCTGCCTCAGCACAGTTGTCACAAAGATCCCCAATACTGTCGTTATCAGCGTCTTTCTGACCTGGATTGAGTTTGTTGACACAATTATCACAGGCGTCACCAACACCATCTCCATCCGTATCAGCCTGATCAACATTTACTACATAAGGGCAATTATCTGAAGCATCAGGGATAGTGTCATTATCAATATCCACATCACACATGTCTCCATCACCATCTTCATCCGTGTCTTTTTGATCTGGATTTTTAGCGCCTGCGCAATTATCACAGACATCACCATAGGAGTCACCATCCACATCTTTTTGGCTCGGGTTACTCTTAGAAGAGCAGTTATCACAAGAGTCACCAACACCATCACTGTCAGCGTCTTCCTGATTTTCATTTTTTGTTGAAAAACAGTTATCACAGGCATCCCCTACACCATCGCCGTCCGTATCTTTTTGGCTGGGATTCGCGATATTTACACAATTGTCGCACAAATCTCCCAGGCCATCGTTATCACCATCATCCTGATCCGGATTAGGAACTGCAGGGCAGTTATCCGTACTATCTGGTATACTATCCTGGTCCGGGTCATTATCACAAATATCACCCTGACCATTCTGATCTTCATCAGCCTGGTCAGGGTTTTTATTATAAATACAGTTGTCACAGAGGTCCCCAATACCATCACCATCAGTGTCTTTTTGTGCAATATTATCAACAGTCATACAATTGTCACAGGCGTCACCTACTCCATCTCCATCACTATCTTTCTGATCCGGGTTCGATAGCATAGCACAGTTATCGCATACATCACCTACATCATCGGTATCATAATCATTTTGATTAGGATTTGCGATGTTGGAACAATTATCACAAGCATCACCAAGTTCATCGTCATCGGTATCAGTCTGAGTTGGATTAGGGATAAGCGGGCAATTATCAAGCGTGTCAATCACATCGTCATCATCGGTATCGGTGGTATCATCTATTGCCGGATCAATAGTGTCTGGAACAGCGTCACTGGCACAGACGTCCCCTGCAATATTCTGCAGAGAATTATAATTAATACCCATTTGCATTTGCCCCCAACCTGCACTCAGGTTACGGTCATCCTGGGGGTCCACATTAATATTGTCTGTATTCGTGGTAAATTCCCAGTAAAAATCTTGATTCCCCGAATTTTCAGAAGCATCATAGTAACGTATAAAGAAACCTGGCTTGCTATATCCTGGCATATCTATATCCTGAGAACCGCCCCCGGCATAGGGTATTTTGAATTCATAAACCATTGCCGTGTCATGATAAGCACCAACCGCTGTGTGCCCGTCAGAACCCTCTGTATCTTGTGACCAGGCCCCGTCCCAATAGATATCAGTAATAGCTGTACGAGTTACCCGTACTGCGTCTTCATACCCGGGATCAAGAAAATAATTACGTTCACTGCTTGTAGCATCAGTACCATTTTCTTCAAGATAAATTTGTGCATAATTGCGGGTATCCTCTACAGGGTCATTTATTTGCAAAGCAACATAGAGATCTTCACCATAGGGATC
>JADFYW010000054.1 GCA_015232855.1 Fibrobacteria bacterium | reverse complement strand
CAAGTACATCCTGCCAGTAAGCATACTCATAAATACTCACATTATTTCCAAGTCCATCATCAACTTCTATTTCCTTAGCATCACTTTTTAAAGTTGAAATTTGGCCTGTTGTAGAGGGCCGGACAAGATCCAGAGTATCATGTGGATACTGATAGGTACTAGTATCAGCAATAGTAGGAAGAGTCACGTTATCAAATTCTACCCAAACAGCATCACCATCTGAACTTGTTAACCAGCTCGGCCTAACTGGAATAAGGTGCTGCCATTGAAAACCCAATCCCAATTCAATAATATCCCCAATTTTAAACGTTCCAACATACCCTGGAGATATACTATTAATGGGGAAATTTTCTCTTTCAAGCGCAATGATAAAATCATGAGTAAGTGCACCATCAAAATTATTGAACGATAAACGTGTCCCAAGTACGGGAAAAGCGGCAGTATTCATATACGACCATCCACCCGTGTACAATACTCCGGGATAAGTATTAGATTGAAAAAGGTATTCTCCAAGGTTCAATGCATCGGAATTATACTTATATCCAAAAAAACCGAATTGAACTTCAAGAAAAGGATCATCAACCTCACCGAATTTATACACACCGTGAGCCGTTGAAACTCCTGGGCCGAATTTAATCTGCATACTATTCACATTGGAAAAATCCTGGGGAAAACTGTACCAGAAAAGACCTCCAACACCTACTTTAATTGTCATTCTTTCTTCAATTATCGTTTCCTGCATTACTCCGGCTCCAGTTCTCTGAAGAATGGTTCCAGCAATTTCCTTGTCAGGCTCTTCCGCATAAAATCCGTCAACAATTTGCCCAAAATCAACATAACCACCAACTACCAGAGGTTTACGCTCCACTTCAACAGCTTGCACTACTGATAAACAAAAAGCAGCAATTATTCCTGTAAAAAGAACTTTTTTAATACACGATGTCTTCATATCTCACTATCCTGATTCATTAAATTTTAAAAATGAGGTTTTGAACAATAAAAATGTAATACCGGACAAAAGCTAATTAATATTTATCCTTTTTTGGGAAAGATAATCCGCCCTTTTTAAACAAAAATCATCGAAAATGGTAAATTTTAAGCACTAAATGTGCATTTTTACAAAACTGAAGAAGAATTAAGCATCATAAGTTGGAGTAGGGCCTTTTTTGAGTTAAATTAGAGGTATCAACAGGATTTGTAACACATTAACAAAAAACTGGGATATTTGGGACTATAACAAACGTTTGCCAGTAATCGTTTCCCTTGGAATATGGAATAACTGATTGGACTGATTTACAAAAATAATCATGAAGCATTTTTGTATAAACATTAAGAAAAAGGACTAAAATCATGAAGTTAATTAAACTAATCACAGCCATCTTTTTGTCTGCAGCCGGACTCGTTATGGGAGAGCTGGATGTGTCCAACATTCCTGATTCAGCATGGACCATCCTTTATAATGGGAAAGACTTTACGGGCTGGGAGATTAAATACAAAGGCTACGATTTAGGAGTTAATGCGGGAAGCCAATGGAAGATCGTAGATAGTGTCATCCAAGTGGATTATGACTCCATAAACAACGATGTTAAGGATATGGAAATGGGTTATCTCATTACCAAAAAAGAATATTCCCATTACCTGTTGGATTTGGAATACATGTTTTTTGGTGTAGTTGCTAAAAATGCTGTTCCCTGGGGTAAAGAAAACAGCGGAATTATGCTGCACTCCACACCGGTCGACTCCATGGCATTTAACCAGGTACATCCAATCAGCCTGGAAATGCAGTTAAATGGTCCGGAGAGTGCTGGAAATAATGACAATCCCACCCATACGGGGAATTACTGCAGCATTGGCACAGAGGTAATACACAAAGGTCAAACGGGTTATAGCGGCGGCGGCTGTCAATCTTCTACTTCCGCAGCACCTCCTCTGGATACCTGGGTACAGGCCGGTGCCCTGGTATTAGGTGATTCACTTATTCAACATATAATCCAGAATGAAGTTGGCAAGGAATATTCAAAACCCAGGATTCTGAATGATCCTCATCTTGGTTCTGCAGCCCAAATGTATAAAAATGCTGTAGGCAGTCCCGTTGTAAAAGGGGCGATATCCCTGCAGGCAGAAGGTCATCCCGTACGATTCAGGAATGTAAGGCTACTGAACCTGGTGGGATGTATGGATTCTGGTTATGTTGAATACAGGGACTATTTCATAAAACATGATAGTGCCCAATGTGCAAATGAAGTGGTTTCAACCCGTAATGTTCCAATAAACAAATACGTTTCCATAACCAACAGAATCGTTTCCATAACAGAACAAGGACAGCATACGATAAGTGTAATGGATGTTTATGGCCGGGAAGTTCACCACATTTCAGGGTTTGGGTCCCATACCTACGAACTTCCAAATACCGAAATACCGGGGATCTATTTTGTAAAAGTCAAAACCCTTGAGGGAACACTGGTTCAAAAGGTTTTGTTTTTATAACATTTTTCAGTAATGTTATTGTTGGACAGTAACATTACTCACAGCCTCTTATCCAATTCCGGTTTTTAGCATTTTCAGAACATGAACGCATCTATCTATTTTCTATTTTCATTAATGCTCCTTTGTGCAGGCTGCTCTGTTCATTCTGTAAATCCATCAAAGCATTCATCTGGTAAGTCTGAAATCTATCTCAAAAAAGGCATGAATGTCTTTGTTTACCCGCCAACCCTGGATACCACTCTTGAAAATAAACTGGGCCTGATTCAATGGAACACTGAAAAGTACACTGCTGAATTAGAAAAAGAGATTCACTTCACGCTATCCAACCAGAAAATAGCTGTAGTTAAAGACAGTACCCGGGCTCATGCTTTTATCAGGGTCCACCGATATAATCCCCTTGATATTACCAGCCCTTCCAGTTTAGACGGCTATGCTATTTTAAACGATTCGGTATCTCAAAAGCGTTTTGAAATACCCCGGCATTTGTATAAACAAAACCCTTTTGAAAACGAAATATTGGTTATTGGTCATATCCGCGATTTTGCCGGCTCACTGGTACAAAGACTGTCCCAGCCTCCCAGAAAGACAAAAGATAAACATGTCTATAAACCCCAGGTATGGATGATGTTTTAACGACCTTTTTTTAGGAATACTTTCCGCACTAGAGCATACACGCAACCAGGCGCATACCTGCTCTAAAGATTTCCTATCAGTAAATCGGCCTTGCTTGTAAAACGCCCGTTTTCAGGTTTGTTGGAATCCGAACCTTTGCTTTTTCATAAAAACGCGAAGAGGTATATCTCCAGACTATTTTCCCCTGAAGGTCATAAAGCTCTATTCCAATTGCGTTTTTGGGGATAGTGACCTCGCCAATACCCTGAATATTGGCAAAGATTGTTATCTCTGCTTCTGACTGTAGTTGGGCGATAGGTTTAATCGGGGTTCCACATTTGGATGGGTCGCTGATACCGGCCATAGGATTATATCCTGCCCTGGTTGAATCAGTACAGCCTGCTGTTGCCGGATTCATATCAGGACTGTCAAGACGATAGATTTCATGGTAATCTTTCCCTGCCTGCCAGGAAACGAAAATAGCATAGAGGTAACCGAAGGTATCCCTGCCCATATAAACCACACCATCATGGCCATCATCATTTCGTGAGATAGTACCGTCAGCCTGACCAATAAGCTCGGGAGGAGTACCCTCAATGGTAACTTTTTCCGAGCTGAAATCACCCCAGGGATCCATACCATTGTTGCCAAGAACTGTTGCTGCCGGCCAGGAACCATCGTTAAAAGCGGTTGTTTGCCATCCGGAGGCGTTGCTATTTCCTGCTTTCCAGCTTGCGTCAGTCACATATGACTCTTTGGAACTATCGGTGTATACCAGATTTATAGCGGCAATCAAACCGGCCCAGCCCACATTGTCATTGGTTACTGACATTACTACTGCGTTGTCTCCAGCCTTCAGGTGAGATTTTATATCAAAAATATTAACACTACCCCAATTTTCATTTTCTCCAACCTGGGTGGAATTGGCATAGGTGACATACGAATTATCCGCTGTTAATACCAATTTGGCTGTGCTAAGGGTCTTTTCAGCCGAAATAGTAAATGTTTTTCTGAAATAACGGGTGGCCGCAGGAGCACTGTTTGCTGAGGAGCCTTCAGGATACCATATCCACTTTGCGTCTCCAAGGGACTCTCCGACTCCCCAGGTATAGGTGGCCCGGCGATCCGGTTTTGTTGCCCAGAACTGGCTGTCTTCGGTATCAAAGAAGATATGATAACCATAAAAAGGTGAGTTTTTCGCACCCATAAAATTTTTACCTCCGGCAATACTCGACATTGGGATATAATTCGTATTATCAGAAATTTCTCCCGCAACCACCGTTCCATTCCTCGGAAAAGACCAGAACGGAGGCTCATATTTGCTGCAGTCAAAAGCCGTTGAAGACGTTGTTGTTGAATTTCCAGTGACTTTACAGGGCCCGCTGAATCCCTGGCCATATTGTGATGTTTCTCCGTCACCCATATCAAACCAGCCGCCGTTCGTACCTTTTTTTAAGATATTGAGTTCTTCCCATTGTAATTGTCCGATTTCACCAGACCAGAGATCTCCGGTGAGATCATCAAAATGCATATGCCATACATTACGGATGCCCCATGCCCAGATTTCTTTTTTAATGTTTGGGTCACTTTCGTTAACAAGAGGGTTATCTGAGGGAATAGCATATTCTTTACCCGGGTCCTTTTTATCAACATCAATCCTTAAAATTTTCCTTCCCAGGATTGTAAGGTCCTGGCTATTAGTGCCGTAATCACAATTTGAAATATAGAGATAACCGTCAGGGCCAAAAAGCATGCAGCCAACACCAAAAGAAGCCTTATGATCATAGGTGATAATGGTGCGGACTTTTTCAATGGTAGAAAATTTATCTCCCGTGGCCTTCCATTCATCTACCTTCACCTGTCCACCGCTCTTTCGGGTGAAATCAACCTGGCCTGAATATTTCCCCATATAAATGATGTAAAACAGACCATTTTCCTTGAAGTTCGGGTGAAACGAGATGTTCCAGGCACCGTATTCACTGTAGATACTGGGATGAACTTCGTCGTGGAAATCAGCAATTCTGGTTTTTGTATAATCAAGTGAAGTATTCGGAATGAGAGAGGTATGATCATAGTTATCTGGATATAAAGTATAGACATAGCCGTACCAGCCCAGTACCCAGAAATGCTGGGGGAGGCCTGGAACTTCTTCCATCCAGATTGTTTTTACACGATCCTTCGAAAAAGAGGCTTTACTATCATCATAAAATTTTTTCATAGTAATATTTGAAGGCAGGGCGGCAATAGCAACCACAACAGTAATTGCTATTAACAGCCAGATTTTAATAATGCCATTTCTCATTTTAACCTCATTTTCGCTATTTGATTTTATATAAAGATTTGCTATTAAAATTATCTGTAATAATCGGAAAAAGTGTACCAATTACTGTTTTTATATTCTTGCCCCAATCTGCATGGTTATCATTTCAGATTAATTACAATATATGGTTAAACAATAATTTATGCAGTACGATATTACAATTATGTACCAGAAAAAAAACGCTTAAATTATACAAAAGTTGGGTTTTTGTTTAAAATTCGCGAATAGTGGTCTCTTTATTTCTGGATTTAAAGGAGACTGAACATTCTCCAATAGCTTTAAAATGACTTTTTAGGATGTATGGTATAGTTCCAATCATCATGGAATCATTTTTCCTGAAATTCACTTGTTGAAACTATTCATTAGAAACTTTACAACCTGTTGGATATTTGCGCCTATTCAAGCGACAACTCACTTCCAAAAAGGCAATGCCTTATTCGGGTAAAAGAAAAACAATCCGTCAAAACAAACCGTTCTACAAAAGACATTGAAAATAGGGAACATTTATAAAACAAAAGCGAATATTCCGGTCATGCCAAGAACATACCTGTCTCAAAAATATATTTTCAATTTACTCAAACCAACTTTTCCAAATCGATTTTGTACTGATCATGGTTCCCAAATACATCTAACCGCATTCCAACTTCGATCCTTCAACGATTCGTGCCAATTAAAATCATTATCAGATGAATTCATATATACAGAACCATGATAACCATTAAAATCTCCGTCGGTACTCGTCCAATAGGAACCCTGTGTATTAATATACCAGAATTTATCTATTGTTCTCGTTCCTGCTCCCCATGCAGAAAAGCCGGTACTGTTTGTTGCCCCAGATTCCGATTCCCAATGAGTTGTCCCGGTTTCTTTCAAATACTTAGCCTGATTTTGGGTATCCGACAAATTAACCAGAGTTTCCCATTGGGTTTTAGAGGGTAAGGACCAACCATCAGGACAGGCCACCAGAGCAGCTTCAATCTTGTATAATCTTCCATAAGTCGCACATAAGGAAGGATCTTCTGTATAACTCTGGCTGACACCCGGACAGGAACTACTGTCAAGATCTTCATTCAAATTTTCCGACATCCAGCATTGTGCTCCAATATGTACAGTGTTATACTCATCATCATTCCCCACCAAAACATCCCCACAAGCCCAAAACACAGCTTGAACAGTCGCGTTTGAAGAAAGGCTAACCGTTGTACTGCTGCTGGTACGGTCTCCAAAAGTGGCTGTACCAATTACAACTGTCCAATGCACAAATTTAGCCATAGAACCGGGGCTGGCACTTATATCGATAGCGGTCCCCGGAATACTGGTATCAGGTATCGTTGGCGAGCTCGTTCCCCGGCCATCATTGGTCACTGAAAGAATATATGCCGGTTTTACAATTACACTACGATTTTTTGTCACTGCCGAATTACCCGAACCATCTTCAAGATTATAACTGATAGGATAATCCCCTGCTGTTGAGGTATTAATAAAAACAGGTGAAGCAACAATAGAAGATGTTAAATCGCCTTCAAAACCGTCTGTACCCGTTACGCCTGCAAGTACATTATAAGAATCAAATTGGGTAATCGTATCCAGTACCGGGGTTACCGTTATCACCGGTTTTTTCGTGTCCCTTACTTCCACATTTAAAAAAGCAGTTCCGGTATTACCAGCCTCATCTGTTGCTTTATAGGTAAGGGTTTGTGAGCCCGAAGTCTGGGTGGTATCCACCGTTCCGGTCACAGTACAACAGGCAGGAGAAGGATCTATATTATCTGTAGCAATTGCAGAAGGATTAATAAAACTTTCCTCTGCCTCTTGTTGATAAGGACTGGAAACAGCAATCTCGACCACCGGAGATATCTTATCAGTCACAATGGTATGAGATCCACTTAAAGACCAGTTGCCTGCAGAATCGCTCTCCTGTACATAGAGCGTATAAGAGCCCGTCTCCATTGAAACGGAATATCCCGTTTCCCGGGTTGCAATCCAGTTAGCTGATGTTCCTATCCTGTACCGATAATCTCCGGAACCTTCTCCTCCCGAAGTCCAGGACCAAATCATACTTGTATTGACCGGTGTGGCACCCGATACCGAAGGTGCGTTTGGCCCCTGGCTGTCCCGGATGACTTCAACGGTATCAGCACCGGTGTTACCGGCTTCGTCGGTAACAAAGCGTATGATTAGATTCAGTCCTTCTTTATCCAGTGTCTGGGTAGTATCTGCTGGCTGAACGGATCCATCCATGGTCCAGCTTACCTTAATGTTTGAACTGCTGGTTAAAAGCCCCGTGCCCGGAGAAGTAATAACAACCACCGGCGCTTTGGTATCAACCGTCACATACCGCGATACTTCACCCGACCAGGTGCCGGCTGCGTTTTTTTCTTTTACAAACAATGCGTAATTCCCGTCTTCCAGGCTGTCGGCCGTATAGCTGAGCACGGTTGTTTCTCCGCTGGTAAATATAACCGAGTCATTCAGTGTCAGGCGATACAAAAAGGTGCCCCTGCCCCCGCCACTTGCCCAGGACCAGGCAGGAGTTGCGTCATTCGAATACCTGTGTGAGGTTCCACCATCAACAAAGACTGGCGCCGAAGGTACGGAAGTATTTACCTCAACCGTAAAACTGTCGGGTACAGACCAATTGCCTGCATGATCTTTTTCCCACACATGTAAGGTATAGAAGCCATTGGGCAAATCCGTTCCGTGGACATATTCCGTGGCTGTAGTTTCCGACCCGTATGCTTCGGCATCCAGTCTATACTGATACAAACCCGCCCCATCAATACTACCACCGGAAGACCAATTCCATGAAGGTTTTGTATTGTTAGTGGGTGTGGTCCCGCTAATATGGGGCGGTAATGGTCCCTGAGTATCTACAACAAAAGATTGTGAAACTGTGTCGGAACTATTACCCGCCGCGTCCATCAACCGAATGGTTAGAGTATACAACCCATCAGGAGACAGGGCAAGGGGAGGAACATATTGCATAAGGTCAACCGTATCAATATGCAGAGTATCATTCTCATGTATAAATAAGACAATCGTTTTACCAGAGTCCGGACTTACCCATTTCCATTCGGGTTGCCTCATGCCCGTAACCCCCCCGGCCGAGGTAAATACCGGAGTCTCCGGTGGAACAGTGTCCAGAACCACCATTACCGTATCCGGGATTGTTACCGCTGTATTAACTACGGAATCAATAACCAGAATATTTTCCCCGTCGGTTAAATCAAACATAGTAGAAAGTGTTTTCCCATCCAGGCTGTAAGAAACGGTTACCGAAAGTGCATTAACCAAAGTACCACTTAGAGGAGATGTAATGACTGCTATCCCCGGAGCCGCGACCTGGATTCTGCGGAAGGCAGTCCCCATATTTCCTTCACTATCACGAACTTCAAATTTTGCGATAAACACACCTGGAGTACTATACAAATACTGAAAAGTAGTGTCGAACTGTAATGATGTTCCAAACTCCATAAGAGAATCATCCCAAACCCCATCTCCTTCCAGATCCCATTTCAGTACCGTGAAGCGCCCATAATCCTGAGCAAGAGAAACCGGGAAGGATATGGAAGATCCCTGTAATACAATGGTATCAGGACCTGCCTGAATAACCGGTGCGTCTGATACAACAATAACATCACAAGTATCGTTAATTGCCGGATTACTGATTTCGCTCACAATGATACTGGCTGTCCCTGACTGCAAACCGCCAACTACCCCCGGCATGTCAATCGTCACAACACTTGAATCAGTGCTTGTCCACTTCAGGGAAGATAAAAAATCCTCCGGGACTACAGAAACCATAAGGGTATCTCTTGCTCCACCAGCATATAGTTTCAATGTTCCTGGAATAATAGTGAGTTTTTCCAACTTTACACTGTCTTTGCTGATTGTTACCCGGGCCGTATCACGGGATGTACTGTCAACATCTGCAGTAGCAATAATTAGAACATTCCCAACCCCTACCGGAGTAAGTACGCCTGCAGAAGAAACACGGGCAACTCCCATATTTGTACTCTGCCAATGAACCCCGGTATTCCCTTTGTCGGGATACACTTTAACAAAAAGGGCAGTATCCCCGCCATCTACCTTTAATTCAAGCACCTCCGGAACAACAGTAACATAATACACGACCTTAATTCCGTTCCCGGATTCTTCATAGGTGTAACTTTTACTGGAAATGAGGGAGCCATTACTGTCAAACTCTTTAATTATCAGGATTATCATTCCCCGTTCGAAATCCCTTACTAATTTCTCATAGGGTCCTTCATAACCTTCGTCACCCCGCACGCCCTGGTAGAGGATAACTTCCTTGTCCTCATAGGCAACCCGCACTTCCACACTGTCCGTATTCTCATCAAGTACCCCGGGATTGGTCATACGAATTATCCTGGAACTGTTATCTTCCGGCTCATTTTTAAATAAATCACAAGACATGAAACATAAATTCACACAAATAAATAAAACAGCTGGAGTTAAAAGCGTGGATAATTTCATAAGACAGACCCTTTTGTTTTTTTAGAATACAAAATATGAAAAGGAAACAACTATGTCTTCCCTTTGATTACAGAAAAAAACATTACCCGTTAAAAACTCAAATTTCTCAACTATTTCAGTCTTTCAATAAAAGCAGACTTTAAATTTAGTGTATCTTTCCTCTGAAACTTCGAAAACGCAAAGAAGCCACCCATAAGCATGATAACGTAAAATACCGCAGAAGGCAAAAAGGTAATAGAACTCGCAGCCAGCTGTACAGCATCAGTACTTAATGGAGAATCACTTATCGCGGTAATCACCCCGGGTAGGTTATAGAGTGAGATACTTATCCCCTGGGGAAGCCCCCATCCGCCTAAATTCAGAGGGATAAGAGTGGCAATAGAAATAATCGGGATAAAAGCAAAAAAATACCAGCAAGATATGGCGACACCCAGGGCAGGCGCGCAACAAGCATGACCCAGTATTCTGAGACTATGAATACCACAGGAGGTAAGTATTATTAATGACATTTTACCCCACTGGTGGCGATACACCGCAAGGCTTTCTTGCAGCTTGTCATGAAAGGTCTCGACTTTTTTGATGCCCATCATTTTGAAGAAAAACCGGAACAACCGGGATACCCTGCGGCTGATTATCGCCAGAGCACCGGCGGTAAAACCAAGGAAAACAAACAACGTGCCAAAGAGTATGGGTTTAACCGTCTCCCCATAAAACCAGCCCTTTTGCCATATGATAAGGACGGCAATGAGGGAATATAATGATAGTACAAACAAACCGGTAAAGCGGTCCAGAAAGGTTGCCAGAAAACCGGTAGTGACATCAATCTTCCATTTTTTCAGTTTATATATACGGAGTGCATCCCCTGCCAGGTTAAAAATAAGAGCATTAGTAAACATGCCCAGATAATAAATTTTAAAACAAGAAAGCCAGGTTACATTCACACCCTGAAATCGAAGTAACAAAAACCACTGCACCGACCCAAGCGCAATGGACAAGAAAAAACATACCGCAGATATCGCAACCCAACCAACATCTGCTGATTTAATAGTCTCAAGCAGCCTGGCGCCTCCGGTTTTTTGTACCACATAGGTGATAATAAGCGCAACCGCAATAAACTTAAGTATCTTGAAAAACTCAGTACCTGTGCGTAAAATAGAGCTTTTCTCTGTCATTTACATCCCGCTTTTTTTTGCCTCTCAGTCTCCGATGCAAAGGCGCAGAGACGCAGAGTAATCGCAAAGAGGAATGTATAATTTTCAATTTGTTTCATTTTTCAAAATCCGTCTTTTATAAATAAAAGTCCTTTGCGTTAACTTTGCGCCTTTGCGCCTTTGCGTTGAATATATTGTCCGGTCATAGCGGCTTTAGTCAGTACTTCCTGGGTCACATCAAAGGTATTTCCCCAATTATGTTCCCCTGCCCATTCCAAACAGGCTTTTTCCATCTCACGCCGTTTATCCGGGTTCTCCAGCAAAAAACACAGTTTATCAGCAAAGGCTTTAGAGTCATTGCGTGGAACCAAAAAACCGGTGATCCCATCTTTAACACTGTCACATAGCCCCGGTACATCAGTTGCAACCACCGCCGTCCCACAGGCGTTTGCCTCAATAATAGTGAGACCATATCCTTCTTTAAGGGAGGTGTTGGCCACAATAGCAGCTTCAGTATAAAGCCGGACCTTTTCGGCTTCAGTGATAAAACCCAAAAAAGAAACCTGGTTAGAAATACCAAGCGAAGAAGCTAACGCTTCAAGGCGGGGCTTATCATCACCCCTACCTGCTACCTCAAGCCGGATATCAGGCAGGCGTTCTTGCAGTCTGGCTATGGCGTGAAAGATAACATCAAGCCCCTTGTACTTTTTCAAGCGTCCCATGTATACAATAGTGTAAGGTTTTTTAGGCACGGGTGTACCCAAACGATATTGACTTGCATCAACACCATTTAATGCTATGGTGACCCCATGCACTCCCAGACGGGTTAAATCTTTACGTGTACTCTCTGACACCGCAATAACAGGCCGGTTTCGCCAGGAAAATGCGGCAAAGCGCTCCAACAAAAAGAGGTACAATGCCTGGATGAAACCGGTTTCTTTAAAAAAGACTTTCCCAAACAAGTGATGAATACGTACCACTACCGGCGCCTGGCAAAGCCAGGGGAGAAAAAACGGTGCTTTGTTTGAGTCATCAATGATGACATCTGGCTTATGTTTATTCTCCCAGGAGCGAACATGAAACCAGACCGTAAAATTAAACAGCAATCGGCTGCCACGACGATAAACCTTGATGCCGTCAATCGTCTCTTCAGTGGGGGCCCCGTCATATGCATGGGAATACAACACACAGCTATGACCCGCTTTAACCAGGCGAAGTGCAACTTCGTGCAGATGAAGCTCAGCTCCACCTGCTTCGGGATTCCGAATATCCCGCCAGTTAATTATCAGGATGTTAAGTGGCTGAGCTTTGCTCATAAAAAATCAAAGACTAGTGTTTTGAATTTTGTATGTATCTAAATGAAAGAAAATCGTTCGTCATTACCTTTGTCATCACCTGGCCTGACCGGGTGATCCATCCTGAATAGGTATTTCTTTTGGATTGCCCGGTCAAGCCGGGCAATGACAAGTCGCATTCGTTAAAACACCAGATCATATTCCAGCCCTATTTTTATTGCTGACCAGCAGAATCTCCGGTATCCGTTGTTTGGAGAGAGTCTACCGCATCAGGAATTACCGCCTCTATAGGTGCCAGCTTTGAGGGCGGGCGTTGTGCCTGTAGCTTACCCTCATACTCCATAATCTTGTTTTTGATATAAGGAGCATATTGGTGGGAAGAGTTTTCTTCGTGCCAACCCTTGAGTACATCCATAGCTTCGTTATATTTTTCTTGTTTCTGATATACCTCACTTAGAGCATAAACCACCTGAAATTTTTCTGCGGTCTGCCCACCCTCAAGCAGGGTCTTATATTCAGACTCAGCTTCGGCATATTTTTCCTGTTCCATGTATAACTGCCCGAGTTGCACCGTAATAGTCTCTTTCTGCTTACCGGTTGCAAGTCCCTTTTTAAGCATTTCCTCGGCTTTATCGTACTGTTTGATGGCCTTATAAAAATGGCTGCCAAAATAGTAATGGCGCCAGTCCCAGGGCATAAGAGTAGATGTTTTTGCGATATACTTTTCCGCAAAGGCAATTTTCGTTTCCCGTTCCTGCTGAATAGCATCAAGCTGTTCCTGATATTGGGTCTTCAGGGTATCTTCTGTGGCCTCGTTCAGAGACGTCTGCAATTGGGTAATTTCTCTGTCCAGAGTGACTATCTGGTCTTGGGTATGACGCACCAGACGATGGTTCGTGGCAAAGTAATTACTCAACAGACCCTTGGTATCACTATTGAGATATACATCATTTCTTCCCAGTTCTCGGTACCAGTACACCGAATCAACCAGATGAGCGGTACGCTTGGGCTCAAGCCCCTGGTTGTGTATTTCATTAGTGAGGGTATAGACCATACCTTCCATGAGCATATACTTTTCCAGGCCCATCATATTAGGAGTGGAAACGGTAACCGCAAAATGGACGGGGCGTTCGGGATAGTTGTTTTGTACAATATTCATCACCAGAATATCCTGAACTTTGTAATAGGGCTTTTTCGTTTGATCTTCCAGAGTTACGGTTAAACCGGTTTTTCCCAGTTTGTGTTCAACAGGCCCTTTCAACTGATTCCCCGTAGGCCGGAGTGTAGCAATCTGCTCATGACTAAACCCAAGTACAAGTTTAGGTTCCTGCTCAAGCAGCTGATGCACATACCAGTCGGTATTAGCCAGAGAAAGGTTCACAACCCGTACATCCCGCCGTACATTTTCCACTTCCTGCATAAACCAAAGAGGAAAGGTATCATTATCCCCATTCGTGAAGAGAATACTGCCCGGCTTGCAAGACTGCAGGAGATTTCTCGCATAATCATAGGGCACATACATATTGTGCCGGTCATGTTCATAATAATTAGAATACGCAGGAACCAGAAAGGCGATAATAAGTAGAATCACCCCTATCGGTTTAAACAGGGAATTTCCCTTTTCTTTCAAAAACTGCATAAGAAAAGCCGCTGATATACCAAACAGAACGCCCATAAACATATAACCCGGCGCATAAAAGTAATCACGTTCACGCACTTCCATATGCACATTCTGAGGTGGTGAGTTGGGAGGCATCCCTTGTTCAACCCACTGCTGGTAGGGCATAAGGTCAGGGCGCAGTCCGTCTGAAAAGTTCATATAGAATATAAGGCCGGCACTCGATACAAAATAAAGTATAAAGAGATACAACCCAATGGATTGTTTGCGCTTACTGGCATAATAGACACCCGCGAGCATGGGTATATGAAACAGAATAAACCAGATTATTTGCCAACCCCGCTTCGTGGTTGGAGGCATGAGTGTCATCTGGGTCGGAAACTTAACACCACTTCTTACCACAGGATCATTTTCATTCTCATCAGGAGTGAACCCGGGTTTTCCTTTGAATTTATTATCAACAACCGCAGAGCGTCCTTCTCCCACTTTCCAGGGAAGGTATTGGGCAAGCATATATCCACCGTATCCCATATGAGGATGGGACAATATTTGGTTGGCCAGGACACCACGGCGATGCATAGCACGCTTCAGCATACTTTCTGAACCATACTGTTTACGTTCAACAAAGCCCTTGAATACTTCCCAGGTCTCCGGGTTATTTTCATCAATGCGGGGGTTTTGGGCAGAACGAATAGGAATGTAGGCATGTGTTGAATACCCGATAACCGCAATTATGCAAAACCAGATATTCAGGTGAAGCTGGCGCTTAATGGTTTTGTTCTCGATAAAAATATACAGGGCAACGTAAATAACAGCAACAGCCAGGGCAAAAAACAAAAAATAACCCACCATGTATACAACAGACATAAGAGCCACACCCGTAATGGTGAGAATGATATATTTATGCCATTCTTTTATGTAAAAAATACCAACTACATAATACAGACCCACCGCATAAACTGAAGCAAACAGGAGACTAAAAAAGATTCCTTCAGCCAAACCGTATTTTCCAACCAGACCCATAAGTGTGATAAGTGAGAGAATAGAAAAAGCGATATACCCCTTTTTCGCAATCTTCCAACTGAGCTTATGATCAACTAAATGCATCATGATGAAAATAGCGGGGAACGTCATAACGGTATAGAGATGAAAACCAATTCCGAGAAAGGAGAGATAACAGATAAGCAGGAGTATGCGATCTCCTTTGTCGTTATTGCGATTTTCAACCCAGATAAGTGAAAGCCAGGAAATAACAATAACCGTAAACATGGCTATACCGTATACTTCAGCTTCCACTGCATTAAACCAGTAGGTATCAGAGAAGTTTATCAGCATGGCTGCAATCAAACCACCTGTGAAAGTGATAAAGGTACTTTTCCCCTCTTTGAAAATGTGTACCAGCGCCTTTTCTGTAAACAGAAACGCAAAGGTAACCCCAAGGGCACTGCCCAATACCGAAATAAGGTTTACCCGGTAAGCAACATCTCCAATAAAGGAGAACGCCACAATAAAAGCCCGGCCTAAAATCATAAAGAACGGTGTTCCCGGAGGGTGAGGGATACCCAATATATTTGCGCAGGCTATAAATTCGCCGCAATCCCAGAAGGATACGGTTGGGGCCACAGTAAGCAGGTAAGTGGTCATACTGACGATGAAAACACATAAGGAAAGAATGATTTTCATTTTTTTATTTTGGGTCATTTTTCGTTATTCCTTGTTTGACTGAACAGAAATGGATTTTGCTACGGCGTCCAGTACGCCGTTGATAAACAGGGGTGAATCCTGTGTTGAATATTTTTTAGCCAATTGAACGGCCTCAGTAATGATAACCGGCACCGGGACGTCTTTGTGGTAAAAGAGTTCCGCCACACCCACACGTAAAAGAAGCTTATCAACCAGGGCCACCCGGTCCCAGGACCAGTCTTTAAGATGCTGATTGATACAGAAGTCAACTTCTTCGATATTGGATAAGATACCCTCCACCAAATTGCGCCCATATTGAAGGCTGCTCCCTTTGGCTGCCAAAGCAGCTTCAATAGCATTCTCGGTATGTTCAAGTTGCAAGCCGCCAATAGATTCGCTTTCACAAATTTCATTTGCATAAAGAAGTTGTAGTGCAAATTCCCGCCCTTTACGGCGTGATTTCATGAAATTTGATCCAATACATTACTCATTTCAAGAGCAGACATTGCTGCGTCCCAACCTTTGTTACCAGCTTTAGTACCGGCGCGTTCTACAGCCTGCTCAATAGTATCGGTGGTAAGTACACCAAAAGAAACAGGGATAGAGGAGTTAAGCGCACATTCAGCAAGTCCTCTGCTAACACTACCTGCTACATAATCAAAATGTGGAGTACCACCACGGATAACCGCCCCAAGAGCGATAACACCATCATATTTTCCGGACTTGATAAGTACTTTTACCGTTTGCGGAATTTCAAAAGCACCGGGAACCCACACCGTGGTAAGGTCTTTTGTATCGGCACCATGCCGCACCAGGCAATCTTCACAACCACCTAAAAGCTTGTTCGTGATAAATTCATTAAAACGAGAAACTACGATAGCAAACTTTTTCGAGTTCGCTTTTAGTTTTCCTTCTATGCTCTTCATAGGGTATCCTTTCATACTTTTTGTAAACCAATAATAGTAACCTAATAGGTCATTTCCAAAATAAGCTGAAAAACTAAAGTGAGGGGCACAGTTGATTTGGGTCCGGCTCTTTTGAAATGAAAGGCTTCCTGTCCAGTCATTCCGACTCGTTCGGAATCTACTGGACACCTAAATTCTTAAAAAAAGTTAGATTCCGATCAAGTCGGAATGACTTTTTTTAAGAATTTAGGATAACTTTCTTTGTTTCGTTTCAAAAGAGCCGCACCCAATTGATTTTTCTCTATCCAGCTGATTTTGCTTTTTTCTTTTTTACTACCTTTTTTTTACTCTTCACTTTAATATCCGGCAGTTTATGACCCATTTTTTTCTTTTTGGTGGCCAGGTATTTACAATTTTCTTTGTTGGGTTCAGAAAATATGGGTATCTGTTTTTCAATTAGTAACCCATAGCCCTCAAGGCCTTTTCTTTTCTTTGGGTTGTTGGTCAAGAGATGGATTTTCCGTATTCCGAGGTCATGAAGAATTTGGGCTCCAATACCATAGGTGCGTAAATCTGATTTAAAACCAAGTTTAAGATTCGCCTCAACCGTATCATAGCCCTGGTCCTGGAGTTCATAGGCCCGCATCTTATTGTGCAGCCCAATCCCTCTGCCTTCCTGGCGCATATACAGTAAAACACCTCCCTGCTTACCGATTTTCTCCATTGCCATATCAAGCTGACTGCCACAATCGCATCTCATAGACGTAAATACATCTCCTGTCAAACACTCAGAGTGCACCCGTACCAGAGTTGGGGTTTCAGCAGATATTTCTCCCCGTACCAGAGCCAGATGCTCTTGTCCGTGTATTACATCCTTATAGGCAAAAGCATGGAACTCACCAAATTTGGTAGGAAGCCTTGGTGAAGCAACCAGTTTTACCATTTGCTCTGTTTTCCTGCGATAGGTAATGAGATCTGCTATAGAAACCAATTTCAAACCATGTTTTTTGGCAAATTTTTTAAGGTCAGGTAACCTGGCCATGCTGCCATCTTCTTTGAGAATTTCACAAATAACCCCTGCGGAGCCTTTACCTGCAGCCTTTGCTAAATCAACTGCAGCTTCAGTATGCCCGGCACGAACTAAAACGCCTCCATTCCTGGCTTTGATGGGGAAGATATGCCCCGGACTCACAAAATCAGATGGTAGTTTAGTGGAATCTGCCAGGGCCTTTGCAGTTTTACTTCTGTCTTGACTTGAAATACCTGTGGTAGTCCCCTCTTTAACCTCCACTGATACCGTAAAAGCCGTCTGCAGATGGGCATTATTATTTTGTACCATCATGGGTAATTGTAAAGCCTGTACCCTCTCTTCGGTAAGTGCAACACATATAAGCCCTCTGGCATGTTTGGTAAGAAAATTTATCTTCTGGGCAGTTGAAGCGTTAGCCGCAAAAATAATATCACCTTCATTTTCGCGATTTTCATCGTCCACCACGATGATCATTTTGCCTTTTTTTATGTCTTTAATGGCATCTTCTATTTTATTAAGCATCGTATCCCATTTGATTTAATTTTTGTAAAGATAATGAACCCCCGTCGGGCTTATAGGGGCCTAAAAGCTTCTCAGCATATTTTCCCATAATATCCAGTTCGAGATTGAGTGAACTACCAACAGTCACCTTGTTGAGAGTGGTATGTGCAATGGTTACAGGAATTACCGCAACGGTAAGTTGTCTTCCCTGAAGTTTTGCAATAGTAAGACTAATTCCATTTAAAGCCACAGAACCTTTTGGAATGCAGTACCGTGAAAAGCTGTCTGGCATAGTGAGTGTCATCTCAATACTGCCATCAGAAAATTTTTGAATGGAAGAAACTACGGCCAGACCATCTATATGACCTGTTACATAATGCCCGCTTAAGCGGGTAGTTGGTAAAAGAGCCAATTCCATATTAACTTCATGACCAGCCTGAAGCTTTCCCAAATTCGTTTTTGAGAGGGTTTCCCCCACCGCAAAGGCATTGAATCCGGTATCCAGGATATGAGTAGCACTAAGGCAGACTCCATTACAGCAAACACTATCACCAAGATGAATTTCAGGAAGGATTTTACTGCAGGAAAACGCGAGTTCTTTACCCCTTCCTTTTGAAGTGGCCCGAACCAGTTTCCCGACTTCCTGAATAATTCCTGTAAACATTATTTTTTTCTGATTTTCTTTGGGACAATTTTTAGCACACTGTCTTTTCCAACCGGGTGAAATCTATCAAATTTTACTGCCTTATGCCAATTATCTGGTAATTCACTAGCCCATTTCTGCCCTTTAGGCAAAAAGGAAGGCCCGGTTAAGACATAAAACATATCCCAATATTTGGAACTTAACCATTGAGAGAGAAGATGAGATCCTCCTTCAATTAAAACCCCATGATAACCGCGCTTTTTAAATACAGATATAAAATCATCTACGGTAAGATTATTTTTAGTGAAAGCATAATGATGAATATGGGAAGGGAAAGTTGATTTTGAATTTGAAATCACCACACAATTCTTCTTTTTTCCCCGTTTCATTAATGTGTGAGTTAGTGGAAGCCTCCCACTTTTACTTGTGATTATTGTTTCAGGCATATACTCAAGCGGAATAGTGGTATTACGTGGTGTGAGGGATGGATTATCAGCCCGGAGGGTGACAGCACCCACCATAACGCCATCTACCATGGCACGTAGGTTATGGGTAAAAACTTTAGCCTCGGGGCCGGTAATGGCGGTTTCTTTCCCCGGGACTTCATTGATACTGCCATCTATACTCTGGGCAATTTTAAGGATAATTTTGGGACGTCCATACTTAATAAAGAAGTTATAATATTCATAAAAATCGATAGCTTTTTCTTCCAGCAGGCCGGTATGTACTTCAATGCCAGCCTTTTTCAGCTTTTTAATTCCTTTTGAACTCACCAGCTTATTTTTATCAACCGTTGCAATAAAGACCTTTTTTATCCCGTGGGATATTAAGGCATCCACACAGGGAGGGGTTTTCCCAAAGTGACAACAAGGCTCTAAAGTCACATAGCAACTTGCCCCTTTTGCTTTAGTCCCGGCATGGGTAATCGCGTTAACTTCAGCATGAGGTCCTCCGGCAGGGGACGTTCCACCACGTCCAACCACTCTTCCATTTTTTACCAGCACAGCTCCCACTGCAGGATTGGGCCGGGTGTTCCCACGAACCCTATGGGCTTCTTCAAAAGCAAGGTCCATATATTTGATATCTGATTTACTCCAGGCCTTTTTATCCATACTCTGAAATTTAATCTATTTTCATTTTTAACTCTATTATTCACTTTGTTAGATTAAACCTGCATGAGCAATAGCAAAAAAGATTTAGCCTTTGAAATGTCCCATCATCCAAGACGGTTTGAAGATTTTAAGCATATTTACCCGGTTATTTCCAGACGTTCCCGAGGGGTATCTATTGGCATAAATCTCTCACCCGACAATAAATGCAATTTTAATTGTGTATACTGCCAGGTTGAAAAAAACGAACAGCAAAACTATTCGGACATCCGGGTAAAAGACATAATGACCGAATTAGAAAGGGTTATACAATCTTTTGACACAAAAGCTGTTTGCGAACTGCCCAAATTTGAGGCGATACCATCAGAAAATAAAATACTGCGCGATATCGCAATAAGCGGGAACGGCGAACCCACGTTGTTTAAAGACTTCAACATTTTATGCCAGGCCTTAGCCGACTTTCAATTATCTAAAACACAAACCTTACCTTTTAAACTCATTCTCATAACCAATGCCTCCCGACTTGGAAAACCTGAAGTATTAGAAGGGATTGGTTCTCTTCTTAAAGAAAATGGAGAAATCTGGGTAAAATTTGATTCCGGCTCAGAGAGACTCTACAAAAAAACTGCTCGAACCATGGTTCCCTTTGAAGAAACCAGCAAAAATATTATAAAGGCGGGGCGTACTTACCCTTTGGTAATCCAAAGCCTGTTTTTTAAATGGAAAGATAAAGCTCCGGCAACCACCGAAATTGAACAATACTGTAATATGCTGAGGGAATTTTTAAAAAAAGGGGTAAAAATCAATCTTATACAATTATACACCGTTGCCCGAAAACCTGCGTCAAAGCACTGTACGGCATTATCAGAAACTGAGATAGAGATGATTACCCAACAAATTGCTACAAATACGGGGATCCCAGTTACAGGAGTAATTTAATAACCTTAATGGAGCTTGTGAAATCGCTTTTCAACTAAAGAAAACTTTGAATTTTTCCTATAAAATAAATAACAGGCTGTATTGTAAGTACTCTAGAGTAATGAGTTCTCTAAATCCTGTCATTCCGGCTTGTCCGGAATCTGCTGGATGGACAAAATACTTAAAAAAGCTTGATTCCGGACAAGCCGGAATGACTTTTTAAGGTATTTTGAAGAACTCATGACTGTCGAGTAAGTAAGCAAGTTATAAAAACTAATTCCAAGGATTGTAGGAAGAAACCAATTTGCCATACACCAATTTTATACTACAAATTATTAATCTGTCCCTTGGCGGCATAACCGCCTGGACCTATTTCTATCGCATTGATCTCTGGCAGGACCAGGCAATTTTTGTATTCAGTGCTGTGGGCTGTATGTTGAATATTTTCATTTTGCTCATGTTGGCAATTCGCATTTTAAACGGTTCCCCTTCCAAATTACTTATCCGGATAATACATCTTCTCATCACCCTCCCCCTCTTAACAGGGCACACGCTATGTCTGGTACATGTAATATGGCAGAAGGTGATATAAGCCTAAAAGGCTGATGTAATTAATCCCAGTTTTCAGTCGTATTCAACGACAGAGAATCATTGTGCCGCAAATCAAAATCCCGAATTTCCTGAAGAAAATGAGGATCCAGACCTTCATGTCTGATAGACTGCATGATTTCACTGAATTTTTTTGAATGCTTAATGCTGGTGGGACGAGGAAGTTCCCAGCCAACAGGCACATCTTTAACAATCTTTGCCCCGCCAGAACTTGTATTGCCTGCGTAAAACTGGGATAAAACAACAATGCGTGACCCCAAAAAAACCGCTTCTTCCAGATCATGAGTAACAAAAATAACAGTCAGGTTTTCCTGCTTCCATTGTTCCAATACAAATATCTGCATTTCTTCTCTGGTTCCCATATCCAAAGCACCATGAGGTTCGTCCATTAACAGGATTTCAGGTTTCATCACCATGGCCTGGGCAATGGCGGCCCGTTGCCTCATCCCCCCTGAGAGCTCATGGGGATATTTTTCACTATGTTCCAGTAAACCTACCCGCTGAAGATATTCATCCGCTTTTTCTTTGAATTCCTTTAGCTTGGATTTGTTAAAGCCAAAAAATCGTCCTGGTAGAGAAAAATATTCTAATTCCAGACCAAACATAACATTCTTTCTCACCGTCAAATTACTGAAAAGAGAATACTGCTGAAATACAATGCCCCGATTTCTCGCAGGTTCTTTAACTTCAGCCCCATTTACTTTTACGCTCCCCTGATAGGGTCGTTCAGAACCGAGTATCAAACGTAACAAGGTGGATTTACCACAGCCTGTAGGCCCCACTACCGTTACCAATTCTCCCGGACTCACCTGTAAGTTTATATCACTGAGAATAGTCCGCATTTTCTTTTTTTTAGCCGGGTATTTCTGATAGACACCATTGAGTTCCAGAATGTGTGAATGCATTTTTCTATCCCCTATTTATTCAACCATTGATATTTATGCCGTATCCAGTACCTTAACAAAAAGTCCGCTGAGAAAGCCAACAAACTGATCCAGATAACATAGGGGATAATAATATCCATGGCCAGATATCTCCGGACTACAAAAATCCGATATCCAAGCCCTGCTGTGGCCGCCAGGGATTCACCGGCTATTAAAAATAAAACCACAGCCTTCAGATTTAATCGTAAGGTATCAAGTACTTTAGGAAATATATTTGGTAAAATAACCCGGTATAATATTTCAAAATGACTGGCTCCCAGGGTCATAGCCTTGATGTTAAGTTCACGGGGAAACTCCTTGGCCCTTAAGAAGGTATCAAGCACAATAGTGGGCATAACGCCAATAACTATGAGCGCTACCTTAGACACTTCACCCAATCCGAAAGTAATAAACAAAATGGGAAGCAAAGCCAGGGCTGGCACCTTATCAAAAAATAAGAAAAACCGATAAAAAAACAGTTCCAAATAGGGAAAGGCCCCCATGTTAAGACCAATAAGAATACCCAGAGAGATAATTATCAGAGCAATAAAAAATCTTTTTGTACTGGCCCAACTATCAACCCATAAACGTAAGTCTCCTTTCCGGTCCTCTTCAAAAGCCGAGCGTTTGACCCCATCTATGAGTTGGGTAACGGTGGGTACCAGTTTGTCTCTGGGGTTTTCCTGGTGTCGGACAAAGGAGGCCCGGGTATAGAGCAAAAAACAGACAACAAACAACACCCAGGGCAGTACAAAACAGGCAAACCTGCCCGGGCGAGCGTTTATTTTAAAAACCGAAATCACAGCAGGCCTCTTTAGTTAAGTATAATATGCGCAGAAGGGTGTTCCATCCTTAACCGCGCATACGATAGTTTATTCCAGTTTGCCTTCAGCGGCCATAACCATAAAACGTGAATCAAAAATCAATTGTATATTCTTTTTGTCACCCTGGACGGACCCATCGGGATATTGTATACCGACTTCATCAACAGACCGTGCGTTTTCACCCAACAAACCATGGCTGAAACAAAAGTTTCTTACATAATTCATTTTTTCTTTAATTTCTGAGCCACCGGTAAAATCAGCTGCATCTTTGGCTTTGTAATACATGGCTGTGGTCTTTAACTGGGCTTTATATTCGGTAAGAGAACAGCCTGCTGCTTGAGCCATTATTTCCATAGCCTTATCCGCTTCGGCACCCCGTTTCGACATAGTAGCCATTACTTCATACCATGCTCCGGCCAGGGCTTTACCCAGTTCGGGATGTTTCTGAAGCACTTCTGTCCTCACAGCCATCACATCGAGAATTTCACCAGGAATACTTGATGAATTCATCACATTTTTTATACCCGGTTGCTGCATGATTTCCATTACCAATGGATTCCAGGTAACAACTGCTTCCTGTTTTTTGTTAGCGATAAAGGCCGGGGCGATATCTGCGTCGCTGGTATTTACAATACGTACATCATTCTCTTTGAGGCCGTTCATTTCCAGAGCCCTTACCAGAAGGTAATGAGATACCGAGAGCTCTACCAGGCTAATATCTTTTCCTTTTAAATCTTTTATGCCGATATTATTCCTGGTTAACAAAGCGTCATTACCGTTGGAAAAATCTCCCATGATAATAGCACTGGTGCTGATGCCTGATGCTGCGGGCATATCAAGAGCTTCCATATTGGTCATAACACAAGCATCTGCTTTTTTTGCTACATAAGCCTCAACGGAAGGAATATAATCCATTTTCTTCAACTCTATTTTAATCCCGTATTTCTGCGCCCATTTATCCAGAATTTTAGAATGCCCCGCATAGTCCCAGGGCATCCAACCCGCATATATAGACCAGACCACAGTAAATGTCTGGGTTTTTGCCTGGGCAGCTGATATGAGAAAGACGGAGGCGAAGAGTACCGCCATCAAAATACCATTAATATTTCTAACTATTTTAGCCATGTTAATCTCCCTTTTCTTTGGTTAAAGTGTGAGTTTCAGGTTTGCGCGAGCCGCTTTCCCCTTATCCCGTTTTTTAATTTGTTCTTCATTAATGCTTATCATTTTATCCATTCTTTCTACAGACTCTTTCATACCGGGAAGAGCTTCTTCTCTAAAGGCGTCAATTTTCTGGAATGCAGAATTAATGTGCTTCATGCAACCTTCAATTACCTCAAGACCAATCATGCAATTCACCGCTTCTTTTTGCACTTCCGTGGCCTGAGAATCTAGCAATTCGGCTCCATATTGCATGAATTTTGAGGTGGTCTCGTTAAGTTGCTTTATCTTGGTTAGCTGATCTTTCTGATGATAAAGTCCTGTTATAAGAGACAGGACATTCTGCAACTGAACCACCGAAATAAACTTGGCGTCATTGGTAGCACGTAACAATTCTCTATTGGTAGAAATCATTATTTCTGCAGTCATAATAGCCTGTTGACAGGCCATCAGGGTTTGCTGCAAGCTCATAATCCGCTGACGAATGGGAAATAATAATTCCTGCTTCACAAATTTAGACTGCTCAGGATCTACTACGCCATTCTCAAGTCGTGACTCAATAGTTTTATCTACCAGTGTGATAACCTGAATCATATCCCTAAGTTTCACCGTTGCTTCCCGCATTGCGGCTTGATCATCGGCAAAGGTATCATTGTCCCGTTGAAGCTGTTGAGCACCTTTATCAAGAGAAATAACAATGGTATTTATCACCGTGTCCATACTTTGGGCCTTAGTCCAGTATTTATCAATCAGTTTCCCGATTTTGGTTTTACCCAACATGGTTTGAATATTATGCACGCTTAAACCAAATTTAACCGGATCCAATTCCAGCATTTTTTGTTTTAAGTCTACCAACCCGTCACCGATACTCTTGCCGTCTTTACTCCGGTAAAGTGTTTTTGTCGGTTCTTTCAGCATGGAACTCCTACGGGCAGCTAGCTGTTGCACTTCAAGCCCCATCTCGTCAACCGCCACTCGTTTATCGCCTTGTCCATACTCATTGCTGAGCAACAGGTCGACAAAATTTTCAGCTTTTTTGGCAACTTCCGGCTTGGCATTGTTTGCCAAAGCCTTGATACCCGGATCTATTTCTTTGTCTAAAGATTCGATGTTATTTTCCATCTTTACCAGGTTTTTTTCTGCTGCAATTTTTTCTTCTGTTGCCACAATAACATCATTCATTGCAGGAGGTGCTTCAAGGGATACTCCCATGGCTTCCAGAGCGCTTAACGTCTGCATTTGTTTTTGGGATGGCTGTGGACTCATAGTTCATTCTCCTTATGGTTACGATTTTGTTTTTGTTTTCATCTCTATTCGTTGTTTCAAACTGCCAATTACCCGTATAAGATCGGCCATGGAGTTTTCCATATCCACCTTACCCTCATCCAGACCGGTATCCATATCAGCTATGTTTGAAGCAATACCATTAAGCTGTGTAAGAGCGTTTTCATTTTCCAGCATGCGTTTTTCTGCTTTGGCCAGTTGTTTTTCCCGAATTCCAAGCCGTTCTTTTAAAGACTTGATTTCTTCTCTGGCCAGTTCGGTATCACGAGGTTCCAGTTCCTCAATTCTCTTTTGAAGCTCTTCATCGTCAATTTCGCTGATACTCATAAGGGCTGCAGCCACTTTTCTAAGATTATCAATTCCGGACAGATATACTTCCTGAATAATCCCGTGATAGCGCTTATAGGTGATTTCTGTCTCATTAAATTTTGCTTGTAACAACTGTACAAGACTTTCATATTCTTTTTGAAATTGAGAAAGCTGCACCTGGCCTTTTTCACAATTATGTTCGGCTAATTCTTCTGCCAAATGACGTCGCCTTTCTTCGGTTTCTTTTTCTATTTCCCGCTGCATTTTTTCCACATATTCTATTTCAAAACTATCGGCCTTCACAAATCTTTTGAGTGACCAGAAGGCACAACCTCCAAGAAACCCGATACCTGAAAGGGCAAGAAAAGCCGGCGCCAGATCAGCTAAAATAAGGGCTCCAAAAAGAGACGCAACACTGCCGGCTATCGGGTATTGTACACTCCAGTGCGAAATCGCATGTTTTTTCAACGATTTTTTAATCGCCTTTTTTGAGAAATCCCGAGAAACCTGCTTAAATGCAGTCCCGGATTTAACTTCTTTCCTGGTCATTAAAACAGTTCCATACTTTAAAACTTATTCATTTCCAACAATACAAACTCTACTCGTGGCATCCTGAATCTTAATGACCGCATGGACTCTCCCGGCTTTCTCTTTGGAGGTACGGTAGCCCCCATCCCTTCTGATTTTAAACGAGCGGATTGCATACCATGAACAGCTATTAAGCGTTGAGCCACCATTTCCGCCCTTTCGACGGATAATTGTTTATTTGCATCCAGATCACCAGGACCGGTATGACCCCTCACTGCTATCCGGTAACCAGGATAATTGTTGATGAGCAAAGTGGCGACATTGTCTACAACATCCTTTCCCGTTTCATCCAGATAATTGGTACCTTGTTGAAAAGAAATAGGCTCTATTCTCATAGTTCCAACTTCTTTGAGCTGAGACCATTGGTTTTCATTTAATTCTGCAAACCTCCCTTCCGCCCCCCGATTTACGCCCAGCTTGCGGATATCAGATTTTATTAACTTACTCAGAAATTCACTGTAAACAATAAGATAGGGATCCGCTAACTTCCTGGTATTAAATATCCCGGCCCTTTCCATAACCGTTCCACATTGAATAATCGAACTGATAAGCTTGTCATAGGCTGGCAAACTCACATTTGTTTGTATACCAAACAGCTGATTACAATTTTCATGGAGATCAAACCAATCTATTCTTCCAATAATATTTTTAACTACAGACTTTTTTAAGCTCATGGACTTACTCATTTCTTTTACCATTTTTTCTTTTTCACCTGCATAAGTATCCATGGTCCGGAAATAGGTCTTTAGAAATTTTAATGTCAAATCAGGATGCTTTTCTACAAATTTCCTGTGCACAACCATAACATCGATAATGTATCCAGCGAACTTGTCTGAACCCCAGAGATATTTTAATCCCAGATTTTCAATCGCTTGGGAAACCTGGGGCTCCCATAAGACAAAAGCATCACCCTGTTTCCGGTCTTTTACTGCTTTTTTTGCTTGCTTAAATACGTCAACGGAGCCCCCCACTTCCCTTCTCCAGTCTTTACTATTTCTCAGGTTTTCAAGTCCGAAATCAGAAATCATCAAATCTAACAGAAAGCTACTGGGGGAACCTCCGGTATACACGATTTTTAGCCCTGCATTATCCAGCTCATTTATATTATCTGTTGGCAACACATCAGCAAATCCTACTATGGCATCCGCACCTTTTGACTCACATATACCCGCAACAATAACACCGGGAAATTTATACTTTGCCCCATGCTGAAGATAAGAATTGATGGGTAAAACAATAATGTCATATTCTTTTTTGTTAAACTTCTCCAGTCTCTCCGCATACATTCCCCCGTCATCAGTAAAATCAACGGTAAAACCTTCTCGCGGACTCTGTATCCTCATCTCAGGTGATGTAAGAAACCAGTACCCGAAATACCCGTCCCCCCCAATTTTTATTTTCCGGGTGGGGTGTTTAGCGTCTGAGGTGGAGCGCTGTATCTGTTCAAAT
>JADFYW010000053.1 GCA_015232855.1 Fibrobacteria bacterium | reverse complement strand
AATTTTAAGCCCTGGAACTCTGGTTTCAGGGTTTTTTTGTTTTTATTACGGAGGAAAGCTCTTTATGCTACTAAATCTTTTTGCCGCTTTTTAACCGGGGTAATGCATAATTTTCCTAGCTGGAGACTAATTTTTGGGAAAAAAGACTTAAAAACAATGTTTTTCCTGTTGGCACAGCCCTTGCTTCTATTATAAATGGTTCAAAGTAGGTAATGCAATAGTGAAAATAAAAGACATCATAGGAATAGCCCTGGTCTCCATAGCCTTTTTCCCTGTGGTTCTTATTGTAATAGCTCTCGCAATGGGTGTTGCCAGGATAGAATTTGGCATGGATAGAGAAACTAAGCAAAAAGCAGAGACCTTTCTGAGACAATATCAGCCTCTTCAGGATGATGCGGAAATTAAGCATATGAAGACTTATGAAGCTCTTCAAAAAAAGCAGACAGAAATAGCTGAACAAAAAGTGGGACTGAACCGTCAGATTGAACGTCTGGAAAATTTAAAGAGAGAAAATCTGGCTATTAAAGAGCAAATAGCAAAAGACAGAAATAAAATTGAAAATTTGGTATCCCAAAGTAGCGATATTCAAAACAGGCGTATTAAAGCTTTAGCTGAAGTATATGGTTCAATGCGTCCTGAAGAAGCTGCGCCTATTCTCCTTACTTTAAATGATAAATTGGTTGCGAAGATTATTAGACTGGTACCTGAAGTGAGGTCTCAGTCGAAATTATTGGGAGCTCTGGGAGTGATGGATGTGGCCCGGGCAGCTTCTATTTCAAAGATAATGGGTGTTCCTTTTAAAATGAAAGAAAAACAAATTAACTGATTATGTCACAAACACTGGAATTCAATCTTTTAAGCTTTGCTGGTTCAAAGGGCCTGGAAACAAAAAATCCAAGTTCTTTTGATAAGGGTTTGGGTTCTATTCAATCTGAACCTGTCTTACCAAAACCTGCAAAGAATTCCAAAATTGATTTTGAGAGGCCTCAAAAATTTGAAAAGCATTTAAAAGAGGCGATTAATAAGTCTGCATCAGAAAAAATATCAGGTCCGCAACTAAAAACCCAGTCTGAAAAAATTAAAGATTCAGCTGAGGCGGTAGAAGAAGCGATGGCCGTTCTTGAAGAGTTGGGCTTGATTGATAAGTCGGGCAATAAAGAAGATGTGATTGCTGATTTTGAAAAAATGATTAAGTCGCTTAATTTGATTAATGAATCAGGAGAGAATAATAATGCGGGAACGCGGGATGTATTGCAACAACTGTTACAGGGCATTGATGGACTTGCTGAAAAAGGTGAAAATATTGTTGATACCCTGAGTAAGCTCTCTTCTTCCGCGTTAGATATCTTAGATAAACTGGTGCAAAATCTGACTAAACTTGCTGAGCACTTAGAAAGTGGTGATTCAAAGAATGCCTCCTTACAAGAAACTCTTGGTTCAATGCTCAAAGAGCTTGGGTTTATTAAGCAAAATGTGGGCTCAGAAGACGCTCTTAAGTCTGGAAATGCATTGGCGACCAACATGAGTGAATTAGAATCAGTCAAAGATGCTTTTACACAGCATATGGAACAAAAGGATAATGGCCAGGCAGACGGGAAGGAAAGAGACCTTTCCAGTTTTGGTAAGAATGCGAATGGGTTGGAGCATGAAGTACGTCTGGATGGAAAACTGGCTGAATCATTGTTTGCTCAACAGCTTGATGCAGGAATGAAAGAGAGCCTTGGACTCAGCAATACAAGCACAAATGTGCAGAATATTTCTTCGGCGTTTCAGGCTGCAGAGACCCTTTATTATAAAACGGAAGATTATGCGCCACAGATTTTAAAGCAAATTTCCGGCGGCTTTATCAGTACCATAAATAATGGAATAAAAGAAATTCAGGTTCAGCTTGAACCCGAACATCTCGGTAAGGTCAATATCTCCATGGAACTAAAAAATGGTGAAATGTCGGGGAAAGTATATGTCGAAAATGAAGCGGTTAAACAGTTATTAGAGACTAATCTTAATCAGTTACGGGAGTCCATCGAATCTCAAAATGTAAAAATTGGGTCGCTGGAAGTGGCAATCGACAACCAAAAAGAGTCCTTATTCGAACAGGCTCAAAATAACCGGAGGCGTTTGGGTGGTCTGCGTAATGGTGATAAAGATAAAGAAGGTGTCTTAGATATTGATGCCATACTAGGAAATGGCATGGGAGATACCGGTAGAAGGCTTGGATATAACACCATGGAGTTGGTGGCCTAAGCGGTCATAAAGGAGTAACAGTATGATAGATAGTATTTCAGCAAATAATCCCGGTAATATTGAAGACTTGATTAATGCTCCTGAAATAGAGAGGGAAAAAGATCTTTATAAATCAGATGATATGGGTAAGGATGAGTTTTTAAAGTTACTCATTACCTCATTACAGCACCAGGATCCCATGTCGCCTACTTCTAATGAAGATTTTATTGCGCAAATGGCACAATTCTCAAGTCTTGAAAATTCTAAAAACATGGTTTCTTCAATTGATAAACTTGCGGCCTCCATGGAAGACATGATAGCCAACCAAAAAGAATCAGCAAATACTATCAGCAGCGCTTCAGCCACCTCGTTACTGGGGAAAAAAGTACGGGTGAGTGCGGATACAGTTTTGTATAACGGTAAAGATCCTCTATCGGTTAAGGTCCATGTAAATGACGGTGAAACGGCACTTATTAGCGTGGTAGATGGTGAAGAAAATGTGGTAAATACGATTGCGATTGGAAAGTCTGGTGATAGCACTTTTACCTGGGACGGTTCTAAGCCCGACGGAGAAAAGGCCTCACCAGGAGATTACACTGTTAAAGTCACCAATTTTGACGGCACGAGGGATGTGGGATATACCTATGTGGAAAATAAAGTTGATGGCGTTTCTTATGAAAACGGTGGTGTAATGTTAGATATTGACGGTCAGACTAAACCTTTTGAAGATATAATGTATGTCACAGAAGATACAGACGGGGAATCAGGGGATTGATAATATGGAAATTAAAAACAGTAAAGGATTACCAATAGTGGAATTACTTGTCCCTAAATCGGAGGTTCATCTATGAGTATGTTACGTTCTCTTGATTCAGCAGTATCCGGGTTGAGAAATCACCAGGTGCGTATGGATATTATTGGTAATAATATTGCCAATATTAATACCATCGGCTTCAAAACATCGCGCCTCACTTTTGAGGAATCGTTATCTCAACTGCTGCAAGGGTCCACCCGGCCTCCAGGAGAAAGTGGCGGTACAAACCCCATCCAGGTGGGACTTGGTATGGGCGTAGGCTCTATCGATACCAAGTTTAGTCAGGGTAACCTAGAAGCCACCGGTCAGACAACAGACCTGGCTATTGAAGGAAGTTCGTTTTTTGCGGTGGCAAACGGGGAAGAAACGTTTTATACCAGAAACGGAGCTTTTCAGCTTGACGCCAAAGGGAGCCTTGTTTTACCAACGAATGGTTTTGTGGTACAGGGTAAGATAGCTGATATGGAGGGGAATTTTCCTCCAGGGACGGTTATTGAAGATGTGAAGATACCCTTAAATGAACAGGCCCCGGCCCATGCAACTGAGAATATTACTTTTGGCAAAAACCTGGACTCTGATGCCATGGCCCTGGGAACAGTGGATAATTCCCAGGTATTTATGCATCATGCACAAGAGGCCGACCCCCTTACTTCTATGCGGGACAGTAATGGTAACCTGCTTGGTCTTGAAATTGGGGACGTCCTTACCATTTCCGGCGAAAATCCAAGTGACGGGACAATGAGAACCACAGAGTTTAATGTAACTGATACATCAACTCTTCTTGATTTGACCACTGCCATGGAATCATTTATTGGCGCTGCCACTGGTTTGGGTAACGCAGGAACCACGGTAGCAGTTGTAACTGCTGCAGAAGACCCTGCCAACCGGGGAGCTATTCAGATACATGGGAACGGTTTTAGTCCAATTCTTAATTTTGGGGTGTCAAGTAGTAATACATTAAATGCCGCTAAAGTGGAAAATGCTTTTAATGTAACAACCACAATACCACAAAGTGCAGCACCGTTAGCATATATGACCAACGCGCTTCGCGCTCCTGCCAGGGCGGATGACCTTTTAGGGGAAATATACAGTGCAAATGGCAAAGATATGGGACTTCAAAATGGTGATGAAATTTCGGTAACCGGAGAAGTGGGTGGGAATCCAGCCAATTCATCAACTTCTCTTCTGTATTCTGATACCACGACTACTATGGCAATGTTGATGGATACCATTAGAGATACCTTTCAATTACCGGCAACTGATGGAACCCTACAGGATAATCCCACAGTGGGAATAAACCCTACAGGAAGTAATGATAATATTGCTGATGGCGCTATAGTGGTGAGGGGCAGTGCTGGTAATGATTTTAGGTTGTCAAATATGGCGGTAACTGCAAGTAACGCCAATAATCAAAATCCTGCACCGGTTGATTTCAATACGAACATGAGTTTTAATCATGTACGTGACTCACGAGACCCACAGGTAAGTGATACTTCTATTACCGTATTTGATGAAAGTGGTGATGATCATATTATGACCATGACCTATATTCCCACGCAGATACCAGGTAACTGGCAGTGGCGTATTAGTATGTCTGGGAATGAACTTCCCCTTGAAGGGAGCCAGGGTAACCTGGTTTTTGCTCAGGATGGCACGGTAGCCTCTTTTACTTTTGAGCAGGGTGAAACCCAATTTGCTTTTGATCCAAATAATGGTTCAGGAATCGTTAGGGTACGTCTCGATGTTGGTGGTCCTGGTGATTTTGGTGGACTCACACAATTTCGTGCACCTACTACGGCTGCGGCTACCCAGCAAGATGGGTTTACCACAGGCGAATTGCGTGATATCTCTATTGGCGAAGCGGGAGTTATCAGTGGTATCTTTACTAATGGTGTGAAGAAACCCCTGGCTCAGATAATGCTGGTTGATTTTATCAACCCGGGTGGTTTGATGAAAGTAAGTGACTCGGTATTCACAAAGACCTCAAACTCGGGGGAAGCAGTCTGGGTGACTGCAGGGAACGACCGTACCAGTAAAATCAAGCCTGGTGCTTTGGAAATATCAAACGTTGAACTCGCTCTTGAATTTACCGAAATGATAACCACGCAAAGGGGATATCAGGCAAATGCCAGGGGCGTATCTATTAGTGATTCATTATTGGAGGAGCTGGTAAATCTTAAACGGTAATAGAAATTAGGAATTAAGCAATGAGAATTGGAAAGGTGGAGTGATGGAGTAATGGGCATTAACAACGATATGTTTACCTGGGTATTTAAACTGGGGAAACGCATATTCTGTTCCCAAATACTCCATTTTTCCATTCCTTCAGGCCTTAATGGCTAAAAAATGAATAATACAGCTGCTTCAGGGAAAGAAACAGTTGCAATGGAAGCAATAGGAAGAATAATATATAACAGGGGATGGGTTTCCTGTGATACAAATAACGAAATTAAATAAAGAACAAGTTTACGTTAATCCTGATCTCATTGAGTTTATCGAGATGACTCCGGATACGGCTTTGCTTATGCAAGGAGGCAAGCGGATGGTTATTCGTGATTCAGCGGAAGATGTTGTTGAACAGATACTTAAATATAAACAATTTGTGCACTCCAATATAACGGTGCGGAAACCTTCAGAGTGAGGATAATGTAGTGGATCTTGGAAGTATTGGCGGTATCGCACTCGGACTGGGAATGATTGTTTTTGTGGGTATTGGTCCCTCAAAAATAGGTATGTTTCTTGATATTCCCTCTATGGCTATTGTAATGGGTGGAACGCTTGGCGCAATTTTCGTTTCTTATCCCCTTAAAAATGTTATTAATCTCACCAGTGTCTTTAAGAATATTTTTTCCAGTAAAGCACAGGACCCGGTAAGTGTAATCAAACAAATTGTGGAGTTTGCTGAACAGGCCAGACGAGAAGGTATTTTATGTCTTGAAGCTCGTAGCCAGGAAGTTGAAGATGAATTTCTCCGGAAGGGGATACAGCTTGCGGTGGATGGTACTGAACCGGAACTTATTAAAGATATTATGCAGACAGAAATTAATTATATCGATGAACGTCACAATACCAACTATGGCATTATGGCAGGAATTGGTGGCCTGGCACCAGCCTTTGGTATGGTAGGTACACTTATTGGTCTGGTTTTGATGCTTGCAAATATGTCTGATCCTAACGCAATTGGTCCTGCTATGGCGGTGGCCCTTATTACAACGCTCTATGGAGCTATTGTAGCAAACTTGTTTTTTATTCCATTTGAGTCAAAACTTAAAACTTTAAGTCTTGATGAGGTTCAGATGAAAACCTTAATGCTCGAAGGTGTAATGTCTTTGCAATCAGGGGATAACCCAAAAATTGTACAATGGAAACTGGAATCTTTTGTGGATCCGAATACACGGGTTAAGCTGGGTAAAAAATAATGTCGAAAAAATGTGAATGTCCAAAAGGCTCTCCTGCCTATATGACCACATTCGGGGACATGATGTCCCTGTTGCTTACTTTCTTTGTAATGTTATTATCTATGGCAAGTTTTGAACCTCTAAAATATGCAATGACGGTGCAGTCTTTACAGGGGGCCTTCGGTGTTCTTGAAAGTTTTCCAACGGTTGCCGTTTTGCCCATTGTCCGGATTCCCCGGTTTGGTGATGCAGATCAGCGCCGGAAACAGTCCCAGGATGACGCACAAGAGCTTCAAGAAAAAATGAAAGATGAGTCACTGGAAAAGGCTGTGAAAGTAAAAGTGACCGAAACAGGCGTAGCAATTATGCTGTCTGATGCTGTTACCTTTCAATCGGGGAGTGCCCAATTGAATCCAAAGGCCCTAAAAGCTTTAAAACCAGTAAGTGACATCATTGATAAATACCCCAATGCAATGGTCCGTGTAGAAGGACATACCGATGACGTACCTATAAAAACAGCAAGATATCCTTCCAACTGGGAGCTATCTGCAGACAGAGCCCTTAGAATTGTGAAAATATTGTCAAAGATGAGTAAAATTGACCCCGGGAGCTTGAGCGCTGTTGGTTATGGCGAACACCGGCCCCTGGTTCCGAATTTAAATGAAGCGAATAGACGCAAGAACCGTAGAATCGAAATATATATTGATTATACCAAAAAACAGTGAATCTGTTGAGATGAGGTCGTAATTATGGCAGAAAATGAAGAAAAAGCAGCTAAACCTGACGACAAAGCTAAAGGCAAGGGTGAGAAGGATAAAAAGGATACAAAGCCGCCCAATCCTAAGAAAAAGGCGATAATTATAGGTGCCATTATTCTGGTGCTGCTTATTATCCAGGGTGGTACGGCCTTTTTTATTGTCAGCATGTTTAAAGGTGAAGATATGGCCCAGGTAACGATGGAAAACAACAAGAAAAAAGAGCTGGAACAAAAGAAAATGCTCACCCGCATTGGAGCGGTATTAGAGGAACCCATCACGTTGACAGTCAATATAGCGGGTTCACAAGGTAGCCATTATCTAAAAAGTGTTATTCAATTTGACTGGGATGAAGAAGCACATCCTGAACTTCGCTCCCGGATAGCAGAGCGATTAGCAAAAATCAGAAATATTATTATTGATGTGCTTAGCACTCAATCTTATGAAGAATTGCTTTTGAAAACGGGGCGTCAACGTGCAAAAGAGGCTATAAAAGCGGAAGTTAATAAGATTCTCCCGGAAAATGATGGCCAGATTTACTCTGTGTTCTTCCAGGAATACCTTATTCAATAGTCCGTAATTCCCTCATCAGACAGGTAAATATTGCCTGTTTAACTATCCCGGGCTGAAAAAATGTCCTCCTAACTGCATCATAAAGTTAAAAAATCACTTTAATTTCTCGTTTTGGTATTGGCATACTAATTGCTTTCTTTATCTTAATAGGGAACTGTTCATTACAGGAAAAATATCAGGGGAATTTAACAAAACGGTCAGATATGAGTGATATACTTTCACAAGATGAAGTCGATGCGTTATTGTCTGACGTATCTACAGGGGATTTCAGCCAGGTTGAGACACCAGATGATAGTGCATCATCTCCTGTAATAATGGATGATGAAGACTCGGAAAAAACCGTCAAGCTTTATGATTTCAGGAGGCCGGATAGGGTTTCAAAAGACCAGATGCGAACCCTGCAAAATCTTCATGAAAATTATGCCCGGCTTTTCTCTACTACCCTGACATCCTATTTACGTACCCTGGTAGAAATTGAGCTGATTTCAGTGGATCAGCTTACTTATTCAGAATTTATGATGTCAATATCAAATCCCAGTTGTATATACATTTTTGAGATTGAGCCACTGGATGGTTCCGCAATTTTTGAAGTAAATCCCAGTCTGGTTTTTTTTATGGTCGACCGGTTGTTTGGTGGGCAGGGGAATCCAACAGAACAGAACAGAGAACTCACCGAAATAGAACGATCAGTGTTAAACAAGATTATTGAGCGCGCACTCAGAGACTTAAAAGAAGTATGGGAACACATTGGTATTTTTTCTCCCAAAATACAGGGATATGAAACCAATCCTCAGTTTGTTCAGGTAGCACCTCCCGGTGAAACGGTTATACTGATATCACTTGAAGTACGGTTGAAAAACGGTTCAGGCCTTATCAGTATTTGTCTGCCTTTCATGTTGTTGGAGTCGGTTATAGGAAAACTATCCGGAGAATCCTGGATCTCTTCACGGCTTACCACTACCCAGGAGACTCGCAGCCAGATTGAAAAAGAAATTTCTAATACTGAAACAACGGTTTCTACCATTGTTGGTGATTTACAATTAACTATCAGAGATCTTCTTCAGCTCAAAAATGGAGATGTATTAGTGTTAGATAAACTGGCAAATTCTGATTTGCTGGTAAAAGTGGGGGGAAAGCCTAATTTTCTGGGTAAGGTTGGTGTAGTAGGTAACAATAAATCAATTCAAATCAATTCTATTATTGAAAGGGAAGTTGGTGAAGATGAGTGATGACAATTTTTTAAATCAGAATGACATAGACGCCCTGATGGACGGCTTGTCAGCCAGTGATAGTGATGCTGGCAATGAAGAAAGTTCAGATATCACATCTGTAGTTGCGGCCAATCCCGATGCAGTAAGTGGTGCGTTGGAGATGGTGTTGCGCCAGGCTTCAACAGTGATATCTACCGTATTGAATAAAATATCTGAATTGAGTATCAAATCGGTGGATGTGGCAAATAACGAAAACATCTATGGTAGCGGAGCTACCTTTAAAGCAGATTGCCTCAGTGCAAAAGTTACTTTTAGTAGTGGCCTGGAAGGGGATCTGGTTTACCTGATTAGTAAGCATGAAACGGCTTTACTGGCTGATCTTATGATGATGGGTGATGGAACTGCTGAGTATGAAGAAGATCATAAAGATGCTCTGGTAGAATTGGTTAACCAGATCATGGGTGCAGTATGTACTTCTATGGGAACCGAATTTGGAATTACCATTACTTGTGAACAAACCGATGTGCAGGAATATGCAGAAGGTAATACTCCATTTGAAGTTTCAAATGAAGCTTATCTTGCCTCTATTGGTATGAAAATCGAAGATTTTGATGAATCTGAAATGCTGATGTTTGTAAGCCCGGAATTAGTGTCGGCTTTTTCTACCCATTATTCCAGTGATTCCGATGTTACTAATTCTTCGGCGGATGCAGATACCAATGATGAAGAAATGTTTCCGGTGGATTCTTCAACTGATTTTATCAATCTTGATATGGAGGTCCAGCCTAAACAACAGGCAACCTATGCCTCCACCGGAAACCCAAACATTGATTTACTGCTTGATGTACCTCTTGATATTACTATTGAGTTAGGCCGGGCAAATCTGAGTATCCGAAAAATTCTGGAACTTGGGCCTGGTTCTATTATTGAACTGGATAGGAAGGCAACTGAACCTGTAGATTTACTGGTAAATGACAAGGTCGTTGCCAAAGGTGAAGTGGTGGTTGTAGATGAATATTTCGGGATTCGCATTGTTTCTCTTATTTCTCCTGAAGAAAGAATCAAACATTTAAGGTAAACAAGGAGTAATCATTATGTTATCGGTGTGCCATATGCTACCTGTTATTCTTTTGTCTGTTTTTTTCTCTGTGGGCGGTTTTGCTCAACAAAACAGTGAATTTTCCGATACTGATAAGAAAATTATTTCCGAAAAGTTTGAGCGTATCCGTAATGAAATAAGTGAAGGGAAAACAGTATCTAAAAAGATATATAATAAAAAAGAAAACAAAAATAAGTCTTCGGCGGAAAAGACATCTCTTACTAAAACCGCTGTGCAAATGGTGTTTGGGTTAGCATTTATCATTGTATTAATTGTGGTAAGTATGCGTCTGCTCAAGCGATTTCAAAAAGCTGCATTTTTGAAATCGCCGGTAAAAAACAATTCTATGCTTGAAGTGTTAGAGACCTGTTATCTGGGCAAAGATCAAAAAGTGATTGTAATGCGTATGGAAAATACACGGACTGTTGTGAGTGCGACGCCAAACGGTATTCATATTTTAAAAGAACTTGAGGGTGAAGTTATCGTACCCGCCACTCCCTTGCGGAAGCAAGGTGGTAATATAAAAGATTTTAGTTCAAATTTGAATAGTTTCCTAACTCAGTTTAAAAAGCCTAAAACTGTTACTCAATCTTTGGAAGAACTCTAGCATCCCTTATATGTTCATATCGGAACCAACTTTAGCAAACTTTAATTTTTTTACAAAATAATGCGAATATTTTCACACACTCATAAATACCAACTGCTTTTAGCAGTGTTCGCATTGTTTGTCTTATTTGGCGGAGTTGCTGAAGCACAAGTGATGCCCAAGTTGAATATTGGATTTGATAAGACCGAATCAGTTGAAGATGTGGCTGTAACATTGGAGCTCATCGCTCTTATTACGGTTCTTAGTCTCGCACCATCCTTTATTATTCTGATGACCTGCTTTACCAGGATAATCATTGTGCTTAATTTTCTGCGCAGGGCTATGGGAACCCAACAGACTCCGCCTAACCAGCTGTTAATGGGGTTTTCACTAATATTGACTTTTTTTGTGATGGAACCAACCTTTACTAAAATAAATGATGAGGCGCTTCAGCCTTATTTGGCAAAAGAGATCAACCACAAAGTTGCTCTGGAAAAAGCGAAACAGCCTGTTCGGGATTATATGTTTAAGCATGTACACGAAAAGGCATTGGCACTCATGGTAAAAGCAAGTCATAGTCCCATGCCAAATAATCCCGATGATATTGGTTTCTTTACTTTGATTCCTGCATTTGTGCTTAGTGAACTCAAAACAGCCTTTATTATTGGGTTCCTGGTATATATACCATTTTTAGTTATTGATATGGTAGTTGCTTCTGTTCTTATGTCCATGGGAATGATGATGCTGCCTCCCATAATGATTTCTATGCCCTTTAAACTTATTCTGTTTGTAATTGTGGATGGCTGGAGTATTGTTGTACAACAGCTATTGCATACCCTGAGATAAGGAAAATTAAAATTATGAGTGATCTGATAATAATAGATATAGGTAAAGAGACACTCTTGTTAGTGCTTTATCTTTCTGGACCCATGTTGATACTTTCTCTCGTTGTGGGATTGACCATTAGCATTTTCCAGGCAGCAACGCAGATTAATGAAATGACGCTAACATTCATACCCAAGCTGATAACTATTGGGATAAGCCTGATTATATTTCTTCCTTTCATGATTAATAAATTTCAAGCATTCTTTTACCAATTGTTAAGAATGTCCGATACTTTAATCCAGTAGTACTGCCATGCAGATATTCCCATCTATAGCAGATTTTACGGTACTTGATTTTGAGTTATGGGCGTTTGTGTTTATTCGTCTTGCCAGTATGCTTTTTATTATGCCGATTATAGGAAGTACTCAAGTTCCGGTTAAAGTACGGGTGGGACTTTCATTATTTATCAGTTTTGTTGTATTTTCAGCATTGAATACCGGTCCAATGGATCTTCCGGAAACTTTGCCGGAGTTCTTTTTATTGGCAATACGAGAAATATTTTTGGGCATTGTAATGGGATTTGCAGGTAGTCTTGTTTTTGCCGGATTGAATATCGCAGGAAGACTCATTGATATTAATGCAGGCTTTGCTATGGTACAAAGTATTAATCCTATGACTGAAGCCAATGAATCAATTGTAGGACAAATAAAGACAATTGTATTTACACTTGTTCTTATTGTCACCAGTGCGCATTTGTTTTTTGTCCGGATTTGTATTGAGTCTTTCCAGGTAATTCCCTTGTTAAAGGTGAACGTGGACATGTCGAAAATAGCATCTATTTTAATCTTTCTGACGTCTGAAGCTTTTGTGTATGGTGTAAAATTATCGGCTCCGGTTATAGTCCCATTATTACTGGCAACAACCGGTCTTGCTATAATGGCAAGGATAATGCCTCAGATGAATGTGTGGCTGGTTGGTATGCCACTTAAAATAGGATTGGGCATATTAACAATCATTTTTGTTTTACCACTTACCTGGGAAGTTTTTCAGAAAGAGCTGGACAGTGTTCAGTTTTATCAAATGGCGATGATGAAAATATTTGGGGGAACTTAAACACAAGAAAGACAGAGTACAAAGCTATCAGTGGGGATAAAGATAAATGCCATCTTTTAAAATAGGGAGAAGAGGCAAACTGTTAGCTCTAACAATCCGAGAGAGGAGGACAAACCATGAAAAAAAGGAAAAAGACAACATCAAAGAAAAGTAGTGCCAGTGTTTCTAAAGCCGGAACACAGGCCAAGACGCCAATTATACCAAGGCAGTATGTAGATGTTGGTAAAGGGAAACATAAAGTTACCTTAAAAAAGAATAAACAATCGGCTCCGGAAATATTTTCCATGCTACTTTCCAACTTGTAATACATGGCAGAGCAAGACGAAAAGACCGAAGAGCCGACTGCAAAAAGACAAGCAGAATCGCGCAAGAAAGGGATGGTGTCTAAAAGCGCCGACCTTTCTTCTGCCCTTTTGCTTATTATAGCTGCATTGACTTTGTGGCTTTTCAGTAATTATATCGGTACGGGCCTGCAAAAAATGATGCGGGAGTGCTTTCTTTCAGTTTCGACATTGGAATTATCGGTTCAGAATATTTCATATTTTTCAATGCAATTTGGTAAAATGTTTCTTGTCTTGCTTGGCCCTTTTTTTGTAATCATGTATTTTTTTTCTTATGTCGTAAATGTAATGCAGTTCGGCTTTTTGTTTACCACAAAAACCATGACGCCTAAACTGGATAAAATGTTTGGTCCACAGGCTTTTGCAAAACTGGTGAGCCCTGAAAAACTGGTAGACCTTATTAAAAGTATTTTTAAAATGGCTTTGGTCGGAACGGTGGGGTACAATGTCATCAGCAAATATTATTTTGATTACCTTTATCTCGTAGACCAGTCTGTGGGGCTTATTGTCTTTTTTCTTTGTAAGGTATTGTTAGAATTAGTATTAAAATGTGCTGTTCTTTTACTTGTAATTGGCATTATTGATTTTATGTACCAGAAACATAAAAACAAAAAAAGTATAAAAATGACCAAACAAGAAGTGAAAGATGAAGCGAAATCTACCGAGGGTGATCCTCATATAAAAGGTAAAATAAAGCAAATGCGCATGGAAATGCACCAGAAAATGATGATGCAAGAAGTCCCGAAGGCAACTGTTGTGGTAACAAACCCTACATTTATTGCTATTGCAATCCGATATGATCAGAAGGCAGATAGCTCTCCCATAGTAGTGGCAAAAGGAAAACGATTGGTTGCTGAAAAAATCAAAAAAGTTGCAAAGGAAAATGGAATTCCCATTGTAGAAGATAAACCGCTAGCCAGGAGTATGTTTGATATTGTAACAGTCGGCCAGGAAATCCCTGAAGATTTTTTTGGACCGATAGCGGAAATACTTGCATATATTTATAATATAAAAGGAAGCGGGATGAAACATGGAATGAGAGATGAGGTGGCAGATGCGGTGGTGTAATATGAATAAATTAATAAACGGCGTCTACCTGAGCCTGGCTTTGTGTTTGGTTTTATCCCGTTGCACAAATGTTAATGATTCACAGCAGGATGAACCCGTTAAAATACACGTGAATAATAAAGACTCCACCTACATAGGTGTACCGTTAAAATTTTGGGCGACTTTTAAAGAACCAGTCAAAGACCGAAGCCGGATTAACTGGGAAAGAGGCTATGGTAGCATACTCCGTCATGCTGCACCTACCGATGCTGATTCCGGTCTTTCTGATACGGTTTATCTGGAATGGAGAACTCCTCCAAAGCAAAAAGCTTCTGGTAGCAATAATATTCTGCGGTATGTTGATTCAGTCAGTGTACAAGTAGATAATGAACAGTCCGAGAAGGTTGCTGTATATATTGAAAATATCTTCCCTACGCTTGACTCTTTGGTGGTTAATGGTTTGGGGAGAGTACCAACCAAAGATTCCCTGTTTTTTGCAGTGCACCGGGGGGGGCCTATTCATGCTTCTTTTCATTTTACCGATCTGTTGCTAGAGACCAATCTGGATATCATCTGGCCATCATTTATTACCAGTGCCAAAAAAGATTATAATTCAGATCTTAAAGAACTCATCTATGATTTTCCCGAAGCACCTTCAGGTGTGTACGACCGGGTAGGTCCTATTTCTATTTCGGACGGTAGCGGGGCTTCACGGGAGTGGGTTTTGAGGTTTCGTACTTTTAAAGAAACCGGTAGTCTTTGGATTGGTGCACAGGGTGAAGTGATTAAACTGTCTGAAGAAGGTTTTGAGGTTTACCGGGCAAAAAACGATTTTGGTGATGGTGTACTGATGGGCCTTAACAACAATTTTCTTTATCTTGTGGATGGTGCTCTTAAGCGCATTAAGAAGGTGAGAACTATTGATTATGAGCAGGACAGTGATTTTAGGTTGTCTACCTTTAATCCCGTACACGCTTTTGAAGTAAGCTCTCAATTTATTTGGGATGCTCAGCAGGACCTATCAATAAGAAATTCAACTAAAATACGCAGGTATTCTCTTAATACGGGTAACATATTGTCCGATTCTCTTCCTCTGGTAGCGGGACGTGTGATGAGTATGCGTGCGAACACCAATTTGAATGGGGGATTGTGGTTTGTTAACTCGGAGCAAAACAAGTTGTTTTTGGTACGGGAAGGAAAAATTGACATGGAAATTGATTTAGATCTGGAAAGTCCGAAACTGTTGGCCTATGATGCCGAAAAAGAACTTTGTTGGGTAGCAAATGAGAATATTATTCTCATGATAAATAAAAATGGCAGTCAGGTAGGTAAAATTACCGGGTTTGGTAATGTAAGCTCCCTCTCAGCGGGTCAGGGAGTATGTTGGGTGGCAGATAGTTATGAAAATATTGTATATAAATTTAATCATTCTATTACGAAAGAAAGAAGTAGTGAAGAACTTACCTCCACTGAATTTAAAAAGGACTATGAGCATCCTGTTGCCGTTTCTATGGTTTTCGGTGATGTTCCCAGCTGTTGGGTAGCAGACGATGGGATAGGTACGGTCATGCTTATTAATGATAAAGGGGAGGAAACTTCCCGTTTTACGGGAATGACCGCTCCCAGGCAGATATCTATAAATAAGGGTGAGTAATGCCATCCTTGTTCTTCTAAAGCCAGGAAAATATTGCCCACTAAAAGGAAAAAATAGAGCAGTTTCCGGTTTTACTTTAAGTAATGCTTTAATTTTTGGCCGTTTAGGCCAGTCATTTCGAAAGTTGTGTCTGGCACATTCCTTGCTTATTTAATAATTGATCAGGGAAATTTAAAAAGGGAAAATAAATTGACGGCATTATTGGCTAAGCTTCGTCTATCAAAGCTTGTATCAACAAATCGTGACCTGCCCATCACTATTTTAGTGGTGGGTGTAATTGTCATGATGATGATTCCCCTGCCTTCTTTTTTACTGGATATTTTCCTTGCTGCCATGATCTCTCTCGCTCTGGTGATTTTAATGGTATCCATGTATATAAAAAGCATACTGGATTTTTCTGTTTTTCCGGGTATGCTTTTGGTAATTACTCTTTTTCGTTTATCATTAAATGTGGCTTCGACCAGACTTATTTTATCCTCTGGTTCAGCGGGAAATGTAATAGAAGCTTTCGGTACTTTTGTGACAGCGGGCAATATTGTTGTAGGTGTTATTGTGTTTATCATATTGGTGGTCATCCAATTTGTTGTTATTACCAAGGGTGCTGGCAGAATTGCAGAAGTAGCGGCCAGATTTACCTTAGACTCAATGCCCGGTAAACAAATGGCTGTTGACGCAGATCTTAATTCCGGACTTATAGACGAGCAAGAAGCAAAAGAGAGACGTTCGGACATTAGCAGAGAAGCTGATTTTTATGGGGCGATGGATGGTGCCAGCAAATTTGTACGTGGTGATGCCGTTGCCGGTATAGTCATTACCTTAATTAATATTGTAGGCGGATTTATTGTTGGTATGGTTATGCTTGACCTTAGTTTTGTTGAGGCGCTTACTCGTTTTACCCGATTGACCATTGGTGATGGTCTGGTGACTCAGACACCGGCTTTGATGATTTCTACCGCCTCTGGTCTTATGGTATCACGTGCGGCTTCTAAAGCCAACCTCGGGACGGACATTGTGGGCCAGCTTACTCAGAATGTCAAGGCATTGTATATTGGTGCTGTGGTAATGGCGATTTTAGGGATAATACCTGGCATGCCTACTATTCCTTTCCTGGTGCTCGCTGTTGGAGTTGCCGGTCTTGCCTTTTTCACAACAAGGAAGACGAAGGAAGACAACAAGGCCCAGCAAGCAGAACAAAAACAGCAGGCAGCCCAGGGAGAAGAAGATGAAGATAAAATTGAAAATTATCTGCAAGTAGATCAAATGGAACTTGAAATTGGTTACGCGCTCATCCCCCTTGTGGATGCAAACCAGGGTGGAGATCTCCTGGAGCGCATTACGATGTTACGTCGGCAGGTAGCCGGAGAAATGGGAATTGTCGTTCCACCTATTAGGATTCGGGATAATATCCAGTTAAAACCAAGTGAATATGGAATTAAGATAAAAGGTATTGATGTGGGGCGTGGTGAACTTATGACCGGATGTTATCTTGCTATGGATCCTGGAGGTGTTAGTCAGAAGATATCAGGAGTGGATACTGTTGAACCTGCTTTTGGACTTCCAGCTATATGGATCACTGAATCACAGAAAGAGGCTGCAGAAATAGCTGGATACACGGTTGTAGAACTACCCGCAGTGCTCGCAACCCATTTGACAGAAATAATAAAAAATAATTCCCAGGATATCTTAACCCGGGAAGACGTGAAAGGTTTACTTGAACATCTAAAATCCACTAATGGCACAGTGGTAGAAGAATTGTCACCAGCACTCTTATCTGTTGGTGAAGTCCAAAAAATATTAAAGAATTTATTGTCTGAGAAAATTGCCATACGGGATCTGGGAACCGTGCTTGAAGCGATGGCGGATGCTGCTCGGGTCTTAAAAGCTGAACATTATATCACAGAACAGTGTCGTACAGCACTAGCACGACAAATATGCAGGAATTTAAAAGATATGGAAGGCAAAATAAGTGTAATAACCTTAGAGCCAAAACTTGAACAAATTCTGGAAGCATCGGTGCAATCGACAGAGCGGGGCCCACGCCTGGTTATCAGGCCGGACATGGTGGGTGCTCTCATACAGAAATTAACACCAATGATAGAAACAATGGTGGCAAGTAATTTACAGCCAGCATTAATTTGCTCTCCAAATATCAGGTATCCATTACGGAAACTGTTGGAAGGGCCTTTTAGTAATGTACATATACTGGCGTATAATGAAATAATACCCGGAATAAATTTGAAAACAATTGGAACGGTGGTGATACATGAGAATGAAAACATTTCAAGCTGATTCAATGCAGGAAGCCCTGGTTTTGATAAAAGAAGAACTGGGACCAGAGGCAGTGATTATACGAACCCGTAAGGTGAGTAAAAAACGTTTGGGGAAATCCAGGCAGTATTTTGAGGTTACCGCTTCATTGGATGAATCATTATATGCAAAACCGGAGTCTAAATCAAGTTCTGATAAACCGGACTCAACCGGGGTTTACAATCGCGCTACCCTGGAACAGTCTCGGAATACTATCCCCGGTCCACGGGAATCCCGTGAGGAACCGTGTCCGGCCTCAAAAGATAATTTTACCTTCACTCAGGATAGTTTTAATGAACTGCTGGCAAAGATGGCCTCTCCAAACGAGGAAATTAAGCGACTTAAAAATGATTTTCAGGAGTTAATAGTAAAAGTATCTGAAATCAAACATACCATTGAATTGGTAGATTTGGATATGATAGAACCGGCATTTCAGGAGATTTTTCAAGCATTAAAAGATATTGATATTGAAGAAAATCTGGCTAGAGAACTGGTGAGAAAATTAGGACAGGTGGTTTCACCGGCCAAGAGAAATGATACCGAATATCTCATGAAAATTATGGAAAAGATCATGGGTAACCGCATTCAGGTTGCTGAAGAGATACGAATTAGAGCTGGTCGACCGGCTATAGTTCTTTTGGCGGGTCCTACGGGATCGGGAAAAACGACCTGTGTTGCGAGATTATGTAGTAGATATAAATTTGAAAAAGACCAGCGGGTTGGCGTTATTTCTACAGATTCATTCAGAATGGGAGCTTCTGAGCAGATGCGTATTTTTTGTGATGCTGCTGATATTCCTTTTGAAAGTGTCTTTCATCTTTCGGATATGGCCAGAGCTCTGCAGAATATGTCGGACCGGGATATTGTATTTATTGATACAGCAGGGCAGGTACAGGAAATGGGTATCAAAAACAATAGTGCCAGATTCTCATCTTCAGATGATGAACTCAGCGCACTTATCAGAGAAATCCACCCGGATGAAATTCAACTGGTGTTGAGTTGTACTACCCGGTCAAAAGAATTGCTACATGCGGCTGATTACTATTGCAGAATGGGTCTTGCAGGTATTACCCGGCTTTTATTCACCAAACTTGATGAAAGTTATGGTCCGGGGTGTATTTATAATTTGTGTGCAACTAAACGCTTGCCACTGTCATATATTTGTGATGGTCATGGGGTGCCGGAAGGAATGATGCAGGGTGACCGAAAAAAGGTAGTCTCTCGCATTCTTAAAAGTATTCAGCCTGCTGAAAATTATGCAGAAGCAGTTGAATTGGGGTAATCTATGGACGCGCAAAATATTACCCGAAATCTCTCAAAAATCATCATTCATAGTATTGTGTTGACCGTAATCGGATTTTCGCTCTATTTAACTGATGAAATTTCTTTGAATGCGATAATCTTTATTTTGTTTAAAGGTCTGATTGCCTATATATTTTTTTGGATTATATTCCTGATTTTAACAGATTCACTGGTTAAGTCAATGATGATTTCAGTGGCTGATTTACAAGAAAAAAGGAAGGATGGAGGTTTACTTTACCATCTGATTAAACCGGCTGATAATGAAATTATTGTAAAAGAAATAAAAAAAATGAGGAAAAAGAAAAAAAAATAGGGTAAAATTGTAGTATAAGGGTATTCTCTTAAGAATAAAACGTTTAAATAACTCATTTTTCACCAAAAAGACTTTGGTTTAAAAATGTGGGATAACTATAATAAGTAGGAAGGTATAACAGGACAACGTATAATAAAATTGTTTTTTTCATAAAAAGCGGTTCTATTAGTACAAAAGACAAAAAGATGGCTGAAATTAGCGAAATTTGGCAGGAGTACAAAAAAACCGGCTCCAAGCAATGTAAAGATAAATTGCTTGTGGAGTATGCGGGACTTGTCCGCTATACTGCTCAGCGTATTGCGGTCAATTTGCCTTCGTCAGTGGAACTCGGAGATTTAATTGGTGCCGGTGTGATGGGGCTTATTAAAGCAGTGGAAAGTTTTGAACCTGAACGGGGATTTAAATTTGAAACATTTGCAACTCATAAAGTAAGGGGGGCAATTCTTGATGAATTACGGGCATTAGACTGGGTTCCCCGTTCAATCAGGCAAAAATCAAAAACCCTTCAAAAAACTTTTGCAGAACTGGAGTTGAAACTTGAGCGTATGCCTTATGATGACGAAGTTGCTGCACATTTGAATATTTCTCTCAAAGATTATGAGAGCATGTTGTTGGATGTTGCACCAACGACGATTCTTTCTTTAGAAGAGTCCATGCCAGATCGTTCTGGCGATAGTAAAACACTTACCCTCATTGATACCATAGAAGATCCAAACGAGACAAATCCTCTCAAAGAGTTGGGTTACCAGGAAGTCAAGCGAATATTGGCTGAAACTATTGAGCAGCTACCAGAAAAAGAAAGGCTTGTGGTGGCATTGTATCATTATGAAGAGCTTACTTTAAAAGAAATCGGAGAAGTGTTGAGTCTTACTGAATCACGGGTGTCTCAAATTCATTCCAAGGCAATGTTAAAATTACGCTCCCGGCTTATTCAACGGATAAACGCTTAGTATTGATTACTAGGCATTCAAACGTTCATGGAAAATCTTTTTTCACATGATAGCTTACAAAGGGTAGAGCCCACCTCTAAAGTTCTGGCAGAAGCGCTTCAAAAGCAGGCTGCTGATGCGGCGGCAGTCGAAAAAAGCCAGCTGAAAGAAACTGAAGAAAAAGAAGTCCAGGCAGAAGAATCAAACCCTGCAAATGTAACTGAAAATGAAGGGGAACCTGAGGGGCATACTGGCAGACAAGACACTGAAGAAGAGTCTAAAACTAAAAAGAAAAGAAAAACAAAGAACAAATATATGGGCGGTCAGTTATTTGACACTGAAGCTTAATGACAACTAAATTTTCTCACCCAAACAGGCAATCCGATATCAACCCCTCTTCCGATAGTAATAACTCAGATAGAATCAAAAAGATAACGGATGCGGTATTGTCCCTTCCGGTACTACCAACCGTTACCGCAAAGTTGCTTGAATTGGTTGATAACCCCAAAACATCTGCTAATGCCCTTTCGAACCTGGTGAGTAAAGATCAGGTGCTGACTGCTAAAATATTAAAAATTGCGAATTCTGCTTTTTATGGGTTTTCAAGAGAAATACCTACGGTACAAAGAGCAGTTGTAGTATTGGGCTTTAATAGCCTGCGCGAGATCAGTCTTAGTATGTCTGTCTTTAATGCGTTTAAAGGCGATTTAAATAATAAATATTTCAATGTCAGTGAATTTTGGAGACATTCGATTGCTGTAGGTCTGGGGGCAAGGTTACTTGCCTTAAACGTGTCTTATGAAAATGTTGCTGTAGCATTTACTGCGGGATTATTACATGATTTGGGAAAAATGGTACTCAATCAATATTTGCCATATGATTTTTTGAAGATTCAGGATAAAGTATTTGAAGAGGGAATGAGTCTTAAAGAGGCCGAAATAGAAGTGCTTGGTGTGGAACATTCCCGTGTTGGGGCTTGGTTGGCTGGCAGGTGGAAGTTGCCGGATAGATTAGTTGAAGCCATTCTTTACCACCATGATCCACTTGAATCAGAAGGCGAATGCCCAATATGTCTGCTCGTTCATATTGCTGATTATCTGGCTTTTAAATGCCATTTAGGCTCAAGCGGCCGGAAGTCTCATCCAGGATTAAGCGAAGAATTTTTAGATATAATTGAGAATCGTTTTGGTCTGACTGAAGAAGTCCTTAGCAGGTTGGAAACAGAACTAAAATGTGATTTTGAAGTGAAAGCATCTAATTTGTTGTCAGAGGTAAATTAATAATTTTGTTGCTACATTACTGAAACGGTGATGGGGCTATTTGCTGAGTAGAAAACATGAAAAAAGTTACTTGGATAATTTGCTGGCTTTTTCTGGTAATCATGCTTCAGGCTGCTGAAGAAGCGGTTGTTCATGCCAGAGCTGCTTTTATGTATCCCCAACCCGATGAAACGACCGACCTTATTAAATATGTGAAACGTGGTGAAAAAGTTAAACTGGTTGAGACTGCTGTTGATTCTCTGGAGAGGTTATGGTATAAAATAATCGATAAAAAGAGAGACACGGGCTGGGTCGAAGGACATGATTTAAAAATAATTCACGAGTTATCTGCCTCAGTTTCTGATGAGGACGATGTTCAAAATAAAAAGCCCCGTGTTTCAATTAGTAAGCTTACAGCCAGAGAGCGTTTAGCCTATATCAAACAGCATAGAAATCTGGAGCGGCGTATAAAAAAGCTTATAAAAAATGGTTTTATCGGCCTGGGAATGAGCAATACAGAAGTTCAGGCTTCTTTGGGTCCACCCGAAATAAAAAAGACGATTTTTTTATTGAAAAAAGGTGAAATTCCAGTGTGGATTTACAATATCTCCGAGCCAGTTGTTATTATTTTTGAAGATGGTAAAGTAACGGGTTGGTCAAGAGATTAATGATAGCGAGATGATGGTGAAAACGATTGAATTACTATATATAGTTCGTGAAGGAGCTGAATGTTTTTCCAGACTTAAAGATGACAGTAAATTACATCTTGCTTTTATCGAAAAATTACACCAAATACTAGATGAACATAGTTTTGCGGTGTATCATTTTAATGCTTCCGAACAATACATATTCCCCTTTCCCGAGTCTTATAATACTCTGGAAAGTATGGGGGCTAAAAAATATGAAAAAGACATAATTGAAGCGTTGTCAGTCGAAAAGCCAGAAAGCCTGGTAATCAAAGAGTTTACTGTGGTTCCATATATGGCAGGGCGTTGGTGTTCTGGTTTTATTTTGATCCGCAGCAAACTTAAAGACGATATACGTTTGACTATTGCTCACCTCTGCCAGTTGTGGGTTCAGCAAAAAGATAAAATTGAGCTTGAACATGATAATGCCCGTCTTGCCAGCGAGCTTGGTCGTAGTCTCCATAATTTTTCGGTGGTCCGTAGCATAGCCCATACGGTTAGTAAAGCTCAGGATCTCAAACACCTGCTATCTTTAATTCTCAAAGTTGCTATTACAACGGTTAATGCCTCCCGGGGTTTTATTATGCTCGAAAATGAGAATTCCCGGGCTCTGGAACTAAAAGTCGCTCAGGGTCTGCCGAATAAAGAAGCAGAACGGCAGATAAATTCCGGTCTGTTAAAGGCTGCAAACATTCCCCTGGGAGAAGGAATACAGGGTCGGGTAATGGAGACCAGAGAGCCTGTTCTTATCACAAAGGTTTTTGCTGAAGATGGGGAAGTGTATGGATCTGAGGGTGGTAGTTTTTCTCTGATGTGTGTTCCCCTTATGATGCACAACAATGCTTTTGGCGTCATTTATCTTACTAATAATGATGGAGATGAAGACTTTGATAACGAAGACCTTAATGTATTGTCTATCCTTGCTGCACATGCATCTGCCGTACTTGATCAATCGAGGTTATATGCCCTTGCCACTACAGACGAATTGACCGGGTTGTATACCAGAAGATATTATTCACAGCGGATCGGTGACGAATTTAAACGCTGTGTCCGTTATAAACGGCACCTGTCCATGATTGTTGCTGATATTGATTTTTTTAAAAAAGTAAATGATAAATATGGCCATGCTGCAGGAGATCATGTTCTGAAGAATGTGGCGAAAATACTTAAAAAGATTGTCCGTAGTGATGTGGATACGGCTGTGCGTTTTGGGGGCGAAGAATTTGTTTTACTCATGCCTGAGACTCATTTACAAGGGGCTTATATTGCCGCGGAGCGTTTGCGAAAATCAGTTGAAGAAGAAATAATGGTCTATGACGATAATGTGATTCCGATAACGGTAAGCGTAGGAGTTAGTTCATATCCTGAAAATGGATCGGCTATTGAAGAGCTATTCAGCCATTCAGACAGGGCTCTTTATGAAAGCAAAGCAAATGGCAGGAATCGTAGTACATCCTATCCACCGCTTTGATAACAGATATACATCTGGAGTCGGACATCTTTGTAAAAGAGGTTCTACCTGTATTTCAGGGGAGGGGGATGTTGCATAACAAAATCGTTATTTTATTTGTTGTTTGTCTAGGCTTACCTCTTTTTGCTGAGAGTCTTGATTCTAGGGATGCCCTTTATCAGCAAATGGAAAAGTTGCTATCTGAAGTTTCTCCAGAGGCTACTGTTTCTTTTGTCCTTAGGGATGTACAAACGGGTAAAATATTATTTGAAAAAAATGGGAACAAGTATGTTATCCCCGCATCTACTCTAAAGCTGGTTACCAGTTGGGTAGCCCTTGATAAACTGGGGCCTGATAAACGATTGGAAACAAGATTGGGTTATTCGGGTAAAATTAGTGAAAATATCCTTTTAGGAAATCTGATAATTACGGGCGGAGCCGATCCCTCTTTTTGCAGTAATCAATTCGGTAAAGAATATACCTCTGACCGGATATTTTCCTCTTGGCTCGCTCATCTCAAAAAGATTGGAATAGATAGTGTGCAGGGGTGTGTGATTGGGGACGGTACACTCTATAAAGGCTTTTCGCCTAATCCTTACATACTCTGGGAAGATGTGGGAAATTATTACAGCGCAGTAACTTCAGGGCTCTGTTTTTCGGATAACCGGTATTCTCTGTTTTTTAAAGGGCATGTAAAGCCTGGTATACCCATAACATTACTCAGCACCTCTCCGGAGTTTATTGGGATTTCTCATTTTGAAAATCATCTGGTAACGGGGCCATCATCCGGAGGGGATTCGGTATATATCTATGGCTCATTTTTATCACGCCAGCGGGCCTTGTATGGATGGTACGGGGCCGGTAAAGAAAAATTTTCGGTTAAGGGTGCTTTGCCCTTTCCCTCCTGGACCTGTGCGATGGAATTTAGAAAATATCTGAAATTACATAACATAAGCTTTGGAGGCAATTCTGCTGGAGCATGCGCTCAATATAGTACGACGCCAGGACCGTACCCGTTCCTTCCGGAAAATAATAGCTCGATAACACCTTTAACTTCACACCAATCGCCTCCTTTACGTGATCTGATCAAACATATCAACTACACAAGTGATAATGGCTATACAGAACAATTACTGGCTTTGCTTGCTATACAGGCTGGACAAAAGGGTGGGTATCGGGATGGCATTATAGTGATAGAGGACTACCTGAAAAACATCTCTCCTGTTTTGGAAACCGTAAGGATAAAAGATGGCTGCGGTCTTTCAAGGTTAAATTGGATATCTGGTGAACAGATTACGCTCTTATTGGCTTATGCCGCGCAACACCCCAATTTTCCAGATTTCCGGAGTACACTCTTAAGCCCAATAAAGGAGGGTCGGGGAGGGGGACGTTTTGAACCCTATTATCATCAATTCAAAAATTTAAAGGTTAAATTACTGGCTAAAACTGGCTCAATGTCTGGTGTTCAGGCCCTTGCTGGTTTTTTAAAAACAGAAAAGGGCAAAGAACTCAGTTTCTTTTATGTCTGGAATAATACCCAGGAACCTTCTTCTTCTTTTCATAAATCCTGTTCAAATCTTTTACGCTTGGCAAATGATAATAGTATTTTTTAATTATGAATTACCATTTTGATCTTTCCACTGTCATGCAGTTGATTCACCTGGTTAAGAAACAAGTTTGTGATATTGGTAAACTGGATTGGCCAAATCCAGAAGGGGCTGTTATATTGCCATTTTTTCGAAAAGACCCTCCAAATGAGGGTAACTACCAACTGGTGATTAAACAGGTAACCGATGTGTCTATAAGTCCAAACGAGATTAAAGAGAAAGCTGTTTTTCAGAATGTTGAGTATCAATCCGTTGGTAATCAATTAATAATTACCCTGGATACCGGTACGGTAATTTTTTCTGTACGTGATGTTAAAATATCTGCGATTGGACAATAAACAATTTTATTTTAATTATTAATTACCGGTAAATAATACTATGCCCAGAATAAAAGTCCTTTCACAAAAACCTGCACGAGACATCATGATAAAAGATGTGGTTACGGTACAACAGGGCGTTTCACTGGAACATGCTGCGAATATTATGCTCCGCCACCGGGTTGGTTGTCTGGTGGTAATGGAGGACGAAAAACCGGTGGGTATTGTTACCGAACGGGACTTTGTTAACCTCATTAGTGAAGGTAACCACATCAATAAACTGCTGGTGGTGGATGATATCATGCCTTCAAAGCTCATTACCATCACCCCTTCAACGCCTTTTTCCAAGGCTTTTTCTATTATTAATACTAATGGTATTAAAAGAATTCCCGTTGTGCAGAATCATAAATTGAAGGGTCTCTTAACGATACGGCAAATTCTGGTTCATTCACGTCACACCCTTATCTCTATGCTTGAAGAAAATCGTTTGCTGGAACGGGAAGCACACCGGGATGTATTAACAGGTCTTTATAATAAACGATACCTGTTACTTAAACTTCAGGAAGAGTTTAAACGTTCTCAACGATATGCAATTCGAACGGGTATTATTTTTCTGGATATTGACTTATTCAAAAAAATCAATGATAGTTATTCCCATGCCGCCGGAGATTATGCGTTACGGCAAATTGGGAAAATACTTAAAAAGAGTGTACGGGCCACAGATATCGTTACCAGATATGGTGGAGAAGAGTTTGTGGTTATCACTCCTTCAACCAAATCTTTTGGTGCGGCCTATATTGCCAATAAAATTCGTGAAGCGGTGAGTACTTTTCCTTTTAAGTTCCGAAAACATACTTTTTCGCTTACCCTTTCTGCTGGTGTCTGTACTTTTTCGTTTGCACAAACGGCAAAACAGGCTCTCAATAGATCTGATAATGCGCTTTATCAGGCGAAAATGAATGGTCGAAACAAGGTCTATCGTTGGAGAGACTCGGCCCGGAAACTGGTTGAAGCGCCTTACACCAAAAGATAAAGCGACTACATTGTTTTACTATAACGACCTTTGTTTTGTTCAAGGAGGGGGTCAAAAACCATAGCTACACAGCGTACTACCAACCAGCCTTTGGGGGTTATACGTAATGTTTTCCCATCCCGTTCTACAATGCCATCTTGTTCAAACTCATCCAGCTGGCCCATACCAAAAGCTGTTTTGGCGGTCACTTCTGCTTTGCTCATATTAAACCGTTCAGCCAGAAGGGACGGATTTAATTCGCCCCGACACATCAGGCCATTGATGACTTCACGGAAAAAAAGATTTTCTTTGGTCATAAAATAGGTCTTGGACAAAGGCAGTTTATTTTGGTTTATCATATTGATGTATTCGTCGGTACCTTTGATGTTCTGGCCATAACCTTCGTATAACTGGGAAATACCTGAAGCGCCAAAGGCGTAAACTTGTCCGGTAGTTTCTTTGGTACAATATCCCTGGAAATTGCGGTGCAGTTTTCTCTCCTTGAGTGCTATTGCCAGCGCGTCATCTTTTTTTGCGAAATGGTCCATTCCAATGGGGGTATAGCCTGCTTCTTTAAGTGCATCATGGGCGAGTATCGACATCTGAATCCGTTCGTCGGGGTTTACGAGCCCTAATTTTTCTAATTGTTCCTGATGGGGCATTTGCCAGGGGACATGGGCATATCCGAATACTGCTACACGATCGGGGTCCGCCTCAATAGTCTTCTGTAAAGTCTGGCGAAATGTAGAGATATCCTGTCCGGGGAGTCCATAAATAAGGTCAAGATTAATTCCCCTAAAGCCGAGTTTCCGGGAATGCTGAATGAGTTTATCTGGTGGCGTCTCCGGAAACTTTCGGTTTACATTTTTGAGGACTGTTTTATTAAAATCCTGCAAACCAAAAGAGATACGGTTGAGTCCCATTTTTCTTAGTGCTGAGAGTTTCTCCAGGTTTAAAAGGTTGGGGTCACATTCAATGGCTATTTCAGCTTTTTCTGTTAGTGAAAATTTATTTATGAGGATGGAAAGTAATTGTTCCAGATAGGCATAAGGAAAAAAATTTGGTGTTCCTCCACCAAAATGAATCTGGCTTACCGGACGAGTGGTTTCTATATGGGGTAATACCAAACCCATTTCTTTGGTTATAGCATTGAAATAACTATCTAATCTTGTCCGCTTCACACCGGTATCGGTGGTACAACCACAATACAAACATCTTTTTGGGCAGAATGGGATATGGAAATAAAACGAAATATTGTCGTTATATTTGTTGGAAGTTTGTAGCGTTTTTGCCCATTGCTCCCTATCAATATCTGTAGTAAAATAGGGAGCTGGCGGGTATGATGTGTACCGTGGTCCGGGCTTGTTGTATTTATTAATAAAACCCGGATCTATGGTATAGTTTATTTCGTTTGATTTTGAATC
>JADFYW010000052.1 GCA_015232855.1 Fibrobacteria bacterium | reverse complement strand
TAACAAGATTTTCAGGAAATTAAAGTAGCTGGTTCGTGTTCAAAAATAAAAAACCTCACCGCAAAGACGCAAAGAAGAAGGAAAGGGTAAGAAATCATAACATCTTATAAAAAGAGATGATATCATTTGATTTTATTTCAATTACCTTTGCGAAACCTTCGCGTTCTTTGCGTCTTTGCGGTGAAAGGGTTAGTTCTGAACAGATACTAGCTAGAGCTTCCCGCCTCCCAGGCTCATAATAAGCCCCAGATAAAACGGAATGGTGACAATAGAAAACAGGATAGTGGCTAAACTGAATACCACCGCATATTGTTTATTCCCGTGGTAGATAGCAACCAAAGCAACCATCACGACACTTGCAGGCATTATCGCTTCAAAGAAAAGAATCTGCCGGGCCGGATATACAGGAATACAGAAGTAAATAACGACAGACCAAAAAAGAGGTAGTAAGATCATCCTGCTCAAAAGAGAGTATGCAAGTTCTTTTATCGGAAGCCGCTCCAGTTTTATGCCTGAAAATGCGTGATAAAAAATCCCCCCTGCGCCAACCAGAGCAACAGGGACCGCAATAAGCGCCGGATAATAACTGAGAAAAAAGATTTCTCTTGGTATAAACTGTGATAAACCCGTAAAAGCCAGAAAAACAGACACGACCACCGCAATTGCTGGCGGTGTTATAATTTCCTTCCACTTCACTTTGGAATTCGGGTCCCTTTGTAAAAGATAAATGCCAAAAGACCATAAAAGTCCATCTCCGGTAAGGGTGTAAATCAGCGTCAGCGCCAGAGCCTTATCTCCCAAAAATGCGATAACCAGCGGAAAGACCATAAAACCATAATTATGGAAAGTATTACAATGGAGCATGGTATTTTCTGTAATGCGGTCCTGGGCCACCCGGGGAATCCAAAGACGCACAATGAGCCAGTTTCCAATAAACATAACAAGTGCCCCAATAAACAAAATTATCGCATTGGTAAAATCAGTAATTTCCAGATTTTTTAAGATTTTATCAGCAACCAGGCAGGGAAACAAGAAATTTATAACAACTTTTCTCATCACAAACTGAATACGTGGCTGAGAAAAAATTCCTAGCCAGGCAGCCAGAAAGCCAAGAGCCATGTAGGAAAAAATATTAAGAAGAATGATTTTAAAAATTTCAAAACTGGTCATTACCGGGAAAAATAATCATATCCACCCCCTTTTCCGACGCGTGTTTTTAAATAGAGCGAATAATATTACCTTTCCAGAAAAGCAGGAACCAAGAACCAAAGGATGCCCCATGCTCTGGATGATGTTATTTTGCGCAATTCTGATGGAAGTCTTCGCGCAGACTTTTTTAAAAATGTCTGCAGGCTGGACAAAACTCGTCCCGGGAGTAATCGCACTTATCCTTTTCCCCACCCAGTTTGTGATTTATTCCCTGGTAATTAATAAACTCCCTATCTCTATCTCTTACGCGCTCTGGTCTGGTCTGGGCACCGCCGCCATGGCTTTTATCGGCTGGTTGTGGTTCAAAGAAACACTTACAGCTCTTAACTGGTTTTTTATCAGTGTTATTATAGTAGGGATTGTCGGGTTATTGTTATCAAAACAATAATTTGAAGTCAGAGAGCTAATAAAATATTTGTTTTTGTTGTGTACGGTAACCACTCACTTCCAGTGGTCTGCGACCAGTTGCTTCGTGCACTTTGTTTGAAAAGGGAAGAGCATTCTTCCCTCCGCTGGATTCAGCAAACCATTCTCCCTTATGTAAAGCCTCAATTGCTGGCCTAAAATAAACATCATCCGTTTGCAAACCCTTATCCACTCCTTCTTTCAAGTAATTCAACAGGCGGGAAAGACGGAAAAGCGTATAGATATCTTCCCGTGAAAAAGCGTCTGTTTCAACATCCATAGTAGTGAGACGTGCAGAAAAAAACACGTCCTTACCGAGGGAGGCAAGCTTGATGTTCTCATCATTTTTTAAACGACAATGTATAGGGGATCCCGGTGTAAAATAAAAGGGAGATGCTCCAATCAAACAAGAGGCCGATGCAAGACAGCGCAGGGAATCCCACATATCTTTGATTGTTTGCCCCGGCATTCCTAAAATGGTATAGGCAATAACACGAAATCCCATCCCGGTGGCAAGCTGTACCACATTAAAAAAGTCGTCATCTGAAGCGCCCGGCCGGCCCGTCATCTGCCTGATTTCTTTTTTTACACTTACCAGACTGAGATTTAACATTTCAAATCCAGCCCGTTTTAATAACCGCAAGAGTTCTTCATCCAGCGAACGGTAATTCAATCCGTTCATGGCTGAAAAGGTTATGGGTAACTTTAGTGCATAAATTTCTTCTAACAACCTGCTACAAAACTCTTTGTCCCCTGCAAAATCATCATCTTCGATATCAAAATGCCGCACACCCTCTTCAAATCGCCCCTTAATTTCTTCCAGAATATGCTTCACGGGTCTGGCCCAGAATTGTTTACCAAACACCGCATGCACAGAACAAAACGAACAGCGAAAACGACAGGAACGGGTGGTTATCAAAAACGACATGGGTCTGTTATCATATTCATAATCATGTAACATCAAACCTGAAAAATCAGGAATGGGTATATCATTTCTTGACGGAGAAACCAGGGCGGGCAGTTTTTCATTTTCTTCATTTCTGCCTTTTTCATCCTGGCTTTTATAAAAATCCCGGTTAACCAGATTACTTTCTTCAGAAAGAGATTTTTTTTCCATTAAACACTTTATTAATCCGCAAAAACTTTCTTCAGCTTCGCCCCTCAATACAAAATCACATAAATAGGGTCTCATTTTTCCTGGAATTTTGCTACCAGAAGCCTGAGCAAAGAGGAGTGTATGTGGATGCATGCTGGCATGATTCCCTCCCATGACAACAGGAACCATGGGGAAAAGCTCTTTACAAATTTCAGCCATTGCCAGAGATTGCCGGTAGTAGGGCGAAAAGAGTGAAGAAATGCCAATTAAATCGGGAGAATGTTTTCTCAGTGTGTTTCGAATTTCTTTTTCAGATTGCCCAAAACGGTAATATTGGTAAAAAAGACTAAAAGGCCCATTATCAGGGTACCCATAGTATGCTTTCAAATAGGAAAATTCTTTTGGCCAGGGAATACTCCTTTTCCTGCCTCCTGCCAGACAATCGATAACAATCACTTCCAAATTTGGGAACTGTTGGGTGATGCTGGAAGCGAGATATGCCAGCCCGATTGGCTGAATTCGACAGGAAGTCGTATAAAAATCTTCTATCCAGGGTTGTATCAATACAATTTGTTTCATGATGATGAAATTAAAACTACTTTTTAACTGATGAACTGGATACTCTGGGTAGCAATTGCATTTGGAGCCTATATGTGCCTTAGTTTGGGGATCTTTTTCTCAGCACTCATCTCTCAACACAAAAAATTCGGAGACAACCAGCCAGCAACCTATTTTCTGCCCCGTCCAAAGCAAAAAAACAAAAATAAATAGTTGCAGAACCTTCCTTCTACCTCCTCCCTGACAAGCCGTAGACTACCATACCATCTGTGGCGAATTAATTCTGTTCAAAATAGATGCTTTTTAATAAAAATCACACTTGAGTTCTTGGAGCTAGTGTATTAATATTAGTGCCAATCTTGGTGGATGTAGCTCAGTCGGTAGAGCAATGGATTGTGGTTCCATGGGTCGAGGGTTCAAATCCCTTCATTCACCCCACTTTTTCTCATTATCCCTCATCATTTTTTTGATTAATTTCTGCTTTTTTCTACATTCAGCCCATTCTGAAAAATACTATTAATTAAGTAATAAGGACTTTGAGTCAATGAAACAAAAATACGGATTTAGGATTTTAGTTGCTGCGATTGTAGCACTTGTCTCGTTATGGACACTCTGGCCATCATACCGGATTTTATCAAAACCCCTTGATTATGATAAACCCATTCATGATCAACGCCGGGCCAATTTCATCAAAGAAAACCCCGAAGTTGCCAATAAGTCCATTAACCTTGGTCTTGACCTCGCCGGCGGTACTCACATCATCGTTGAAATTGACGATTCTAAAATGTCTACACAGGAACGCGAAGATGTTCAGGACAGATGCCTCGAAATTCTCCGGAACCGTGTGGATCAGTATGGCCTGAGTGAGCCGATGCTCAGTAAATCAGGTGATAACAGAATTGTTGCCGAACTGGCTGGTTTAAATGCAGATAAGGCACGGCATCTTATTGGCGCCACGGCACTCCTTGAATTTAAACTGGTAGCTGAAGTAACCGATTTCAAACCAGCCCTTGACCGCATCGACAATTACATGAAACGTCAATCGGGGCTTTCTGTAGATTCTTCCTCTGATGCTCCAGACTCCATTAAAGCCATCACCGACATCTTCGGACAGGTGGTTGAAGCTAAAAATCTCGAAGAGGTTACAGAAACAACAGATACACTTTCAGACACTGCCGTTTCTGCTACAGAAGACGACATCAAACCAGAAAGTGCAGAAGTTTTTAGTTCACGTCCCTTTGGCGCCATGCTTATCGCCATGCCCGGCGGAGGGATCGGAGTTAACGTTGAAGACGAACGTAAAGTTAAAGACATACTCAGACGCAAAGATATTCAGGATCTTATTCCCAGACGTTATCAATTCCTGTGGGCCCGCGAAACCGAAATGCTTAAGAATGGCGTTGTGGCCCGGGAGCTTTATTTCTTAAAGCGCCGCGCAGAAATGACAGGTAAGTACGTATCAGACGCCCGGGTTCAACGCGCCCAAACGGGTGAAATTGAAGTTTCTCTTACCTTTAAAGGTAAAGGCCCTAAAGAGTTTTCTATTATCACCGGCGCCAACATCAAACGCCGCCTCGCTATTGTGCTTGATTCTGTTGTATATTCCGCTCCTGTTATCCAGGGGAAAATAACCCAGGGTAGAGCATCCATCACCGGCATTGGCGAATTTGAAGAAGCAAAACTGCTTGCAACAACTTTGCGGGCCGGTTCACTTCCCGCTCCCATGCAAATTATCGAGCTCCGTTCCGTAGGCCCCACGCTAGGTCTTGAGAACATCAAAAAAGGCCTTATGGCTACACTTCTTGGATTGGCGCTGGTAGTTGTGTTCATGCTCATCTACTACCTGGGTTCCGGGTTTGTTGCCGTGGGTGCTCTGATCCTCAATCTGATTATTATTGGAGCCGTACTCAGCATGGCCCATGCAACACTCACCCTCCCCGGTATCGCGGGTATTATCTTGACTATTGGTATGGCAGTGGACGCCAATGTTATCATATTTGAGCGAATACGGGAGGAACTCCGTATCGGGAAATCTATCAGGGGTGCCATTGATGCCGGATACAAAAGGGCTTTCACCACCATTTTCGATTCTAACGTAACTACTTTTGGCACGGCTCTTATCCTCTATTACATCGGTACCGGCCCTATCAAAGGTTTTGGTCTCACACTGATGATCGGTATCGCCGCTTCAATGTTTACCGCACTCTTTGTTACCCGTCTTGTTTTTGATATATTCATAGAGAAAGTAAATCCCAAGGCACTCTCAATTGGCCAGGGGGTAAAGAGCTTACTCAATCCAAAATTCCTTATTATCCCCAAGACAAAAATATTTGTAATTCTCTCTGCTATCGTTATCATTGGCAGTCTCAGTATCTCAGGTGTTAAAGGTTTCAATTGGGGCATCGACTTCACGGGTGGAAATGTATATCAGGTTAAATTTAATTCCACCCCCGACATCCCTTTGATTCGAAAAGCAGTTGAAGAGGCGGGTCTTACTCATCCCAAAATCCAATCAGTTGGAGTGGCAGCAGACAATCAATTACTTATAAGTATTGAAAAGTCAGACAATGACTCCCTAACCAAAGCAGCAATACAGTCTGCAGTTGGGGAAGCGTTAATAACAGGTGAAGAAGCAGTGGGGCCCCGTATCGGGAATGAGCTCAAAAAGAATGCTGTCTATGCCTTTGTTTTTGCCCTCATACTTATCGTGCTTTATATCTGGGTCCGGTTTGGTAAAAACGGCCTTGGTTTTGGCCTGGCTGCTGTTGTCGCGATTTTTCATGATGTGTTGGTGACCATTGGTATTTTTGAGATGATGGGGCTGGAGTTGTCTTTAACTTTTGTAGCTGCGGTACTCACTATTATAGGTTACTCACTAAACGATACTATCGTTGTGTTTGACCGGGTAAGAGAAAATATTGAAATTTCCGGTCGCGAGGGTTTTGCCAGTAAGGTCAACACGGCCATTAACCAATCTCTTTCACGTACACTGATTACCTCAGTTACCACATTATTTGTTGTGATTATTCTGGCCATCTTCGGCGGAGCGGGTATTCAGGGTTTTGCCATCGCTATGATAATTGGTGTGGTTGTCGGTACTTATTCCTCAATGTGTGTAGCATCTCCTTTTGTAGTCTGGTGGGCTAACCGGTCTCTTGCGGGTATTTCAACTAAGAAGACAAAAAAATAATACGACACATTCTATAGTTTTAAAATGAGCTGTCTTTCAGAGACAGCTTTTTTTATGCCAATTTTTTAATGGAAAGCATAACAAACTGTAATCTTTTTTTTATTTGTACAATAATTTTAGTTATTATACATTCAGATTAATCATTGAATTAATCGGCCAATATTCCGCTATATAGTCAAAAACTCCAATTTTCCTGTTTTTTACTCATTATATTCGTAATCTGTTTTTAAGGGTTACTTGAATATTGGTCATTAATTATGTAGACTCTATATAACTGGGTAGTAAGGAGTTCAAGAATTTCAGTCATTCCAGCTTGACCAGAATCTATTGGATGGGGAAAATCCTTAAAAAAGCTTGATTCCGGTCAAGCCGGAATGACTTTTTTAAGGATTTTGAAGAACTCATGACTGTCGGATTATAAAAGAGGAATGTGTCTTTAGTAACCGAAAAATAGATGTGAATAAACCAGATATCTATAAATACGATGATTTTCGTTTGTACCTTAAAGACTGCTATCAGTTTCGTTCTTTAGAAATACCCAAATACTCTTACCGCAAATTCGCCAGGGAGGCAGGATTTACAAACCCCGGTTACATAAACGATGTCATAAAAGGTAACCGTACGCTTAGCAAATCGGCCCTTGATAAAGTATGCCGGGTATTTAATCTAAACCAGAAAGAAAGTGAGTTTTTAGGACTTCTGGTGAATTATGGCCAGACCAAAAAAGAAAACGACAAAGAAGAATGTTACCGGCAAATCCTCTTTCGGCGTAGCAGGAGCGCCTTTACCAGACTCAACCCAGCCCTGGTGCGATACTATCAAGACTACCGCTACCCTCTAGTCCGTTCCGCCATTGAAGTAAAAGACTTCCGAGGCAATTATGAATCCCTGTCGCGTTTTCTTTCACCACCATTACCAACCACACTCCTAAAAAAGATCATACGGGATCTTTGCGACTGGGGGCTCATACAACAAAAGCCAAATGGCCAATATGTGATTACCCAGAAGTTTATTGAACCTCCAGAGACCATGGCCCAGCTTATCAGACAACTCAATCGCGAATGGATAACACAAGGAAAAGACGCCTTATCGCGATTCTCACCCGAAGAGCGCCACATTTCTTCTATCTTATTAGGTATCAGTCGCCAAACTAAAGAAAAAATACGGAGAAAGATTGACCTCTTCCGTCAGGAAATATTTGATTTAATTGAAACTGATAGCGTCCCAGAAGTACTCATGCAGCTTAGTATTCAATATTTTCCAAAATCCGCAACAGAGATTAAATCATGATTAACAAATTTTTACTCTTGTTGTTTACCTTTTGTATGCTCTTCACTGCCTGCCTGTTTTCAGAAGGGGAAAACGAAGAAGTCGCGGGAGGCGAAGATTTCCCCAACACTTTTAGCTCTGCCCTTGTCAATAATCTAAATAGCACCGAAGAATGGAAACAGCTCGACAGTGTGCCCAAAACTCTTCCCATTTCATTAATTCACATCCCGGTATCCATGCCAGGCCTGGATAGTTCGATTACTCTACAAAAGCCCACAACCATTTCTCTTGGAAAAAGCACAGCATCTACAGATAAGGATTCAATTATCACAAAAACTCATGGAGATACTTTGTTTGTCTTTACCTGGAGAGTAACCAATAACTCCAGCATTCAAGACACATCGGTAATTTTAATAACCAAAGAGAATGACAGTCTTCTTATTCAATTTTATGGCACAACCTATTTTTTATCAACCGGTGAACGGAAGCAGAATTTTTTCGTAAAAGATGCAGATGGAGACAACATTATCGATGCGCGTCCCGGACAAACAAACACACTTATAGTTCAGACAACCACCTACCAATCAAACTTCGAACGTATAGATTACTATGCCTGTGAAGCGGGAAAAGACAATATATTTACAAACCTAATCGGCGAATCCGATGACAGAATTATCTTCTCATATCACCTGGTAATAAAAAACCAGAAGGATTCTCTGGAGTTCACCCAATGGGTAGATGAAGATGGAGACGGATATATATCATCAGACTCCTCTGCCTCATCAAACAAAGTGCGTATGACATACTTCCAATGGGAAGACAAGCTGATTTTTCCAAAAAAAGCAGCCTCTATCGTCATCATTGACGCAGGAAAAGACTTGGATTTCAAAACCGTAGCCGATAATCAGATAGTATTCTTTCAAACGAGTGTGATAAGCTATCATGGAGATACTCTCGAAACAACTCAATTGTCAGGAAGCGAATTAATAAATCTCTTTCAGAAAAAAAGTACTGCGGATTCAATTATTATTGACATGAAACAAATCACACATGCTTTAATTCCCGAAAGAAAAGAACGCCTCACCAGAATGGTAGTATTTCCCGGGGATTCAACAAAAAACTATCCTCTAAAATTATTTCAAGAAAAATTTTGGAAGACCGGCCGAAGAGAAGAACTCAGTATTACCGGAACAACTTTAGATTCTTGCATTACCCTTAAAGACACGGTACTCATTACTATCACCAATTACCCTGTAGCCACAGATAAGACGATTTCAAAGCGCTTTACCTTTGCCGCAGGGCTGGGAGAGGATATCGCCCTGCAGAAGGATAACATGCTGTACTATTTTACTATCGATGAAAAAAAGCGCACCGGAAATGAATCTACAATCCATTTCGCCTATCTCCCAGACACTCCGCTATCCACTACCGATAAGCCTGACAGCGGGGCACTCGAATTATTGATTGATTATACCGATAGCACCAGAGCCACTGCCACAGCAACACTTTCAACAGACTCTCTCCATATCAAACTTATCACACGTACCGGCGACACCCTTACCCACAGCGAAAGCCGTAACCCCGAAACCAGTGAATAGGGGTTTACCCGTGTTATGGACCCACTCGCTTTAATCCATAAATATTATCCCGCCCACTCAGCAGCCCGGGATATATTAATTACCCACTCCAGAGCCGTTACCCAAAAAGCACTCAACATTGTAAAAAACAACCCGCAACTGAAGGCCGATGTCACCTTTATTGAAGAATCAGCAATGCTTCATGATATCGGTATTTATCTTACCCGTTCGCCATCAATTGATTGCACAGGGGACTCCCCCTATATTTGCCATGGTTACCTGGGCCGGGAAATTCTGGAACGGGAAGGCTTCCCACGGCACGCCCTGGTATGTGAAAGACATGTGGGGACTGGGATTTCATTACAAGAAATTATTGACCAGAAACTGCCACTGCCAAAACGAGATATGTGCCCTTGTTCAATTGAAGAGGAAATAATCTGTTATGCTGATAAATTCTTTTCAAAAAACCAGAATTCCTTGTCGAGAAAAAAAAGCCATGAGCAAATACGCTCCGGCCTCTTACCTTACGGAACAGAAAAAGTAGATCAATTTGATCGGTGGGCAGAAATATTTGTGGACTAAGGCCTCTTTATTCCTTATTTTCAAAGCGCATAATCTATTACTATCACCTTTTTTTTATGGGTTTTCAAATATTTTATTTTTTTCCAGTTTCCCCAACCCTTGTTTAACCAAAGGCCGGTTATGAAGTCACCATGCTCTTTTTTTCTTCCTTTACTGACAATTATTATCCCGTTGTATTTTTCCGGCTGCAGCACCTTAGTTAAGGGCCTCAAGCAACCCATTTATGTTGATAGTAAACCCTCCGGTGCAAAGATTATTGTAGATAACAAAGAGGCAGGGAAAACTCCGGCGAACATCTACCTGAAAAAGAAAGGTTATCATAACATCGACCTTGAATTAAACGGATACCCCCGATACTCCATGGATATGAAAAAACGCATTGACCCCTGGTTCTGGGGTAATGTTGCTTGTTTTGGAGGCTGGCCAATTTGTTTTGCCGGTGATTATTTTTTGGGACCGATGTATCGGTTTTCCCAGGACAGCATTTTGGTGGACTTTACTGCATTACACAATAAAACAGAAGATAACAAAACAACATCTTCGCCCGACTCGCCCGTAAAGACCATAAACATCGCCGTAATGGATCTTAAATCCATGGGGGTAAAAGAGCACGTATCCCTTTTACTGGCAGAAAAACTAAGATCCGAACTTTTTGCAACCGGGCAGTTTAGCGTGATGAACCGGGAAGATATGACAAAGGTCCTGGAAGAGCAGTCTTTCCAACAATCTGATCATTGTGAAACGATGGAATGCATGGCTGAAATGGGAAAGATGTTAGGCGTCTCAAATATCATTTCAGGCTCCATAGGCCAGCTCGGCAAAACCTATTCTCTGACTTTGAAAATGGTAAATATTGAATCTGCGAAAAATGAAAAGATTATCAATCTCAATAAAAAATGTGAAGAAGACGAGCTTATCAAACTCATAGAAGAGGCCACCTCCCAGTTTGTCCCCAACAGGTTTTAAAGGTTCTATAGCAGCTTCTCGACTTTGCTAGAAGTGAGTTTTGTGGGTAACTTCAACTAATTGTTTTTATTTTAGTTTCTTCCCTGCTTTGACAGAAGGAGCTCTTTGGAGCTAATAGGATCTTTTCTGAAGAAACTAAGGCTGCTCTCTTTCCTTCCAGCTGAACCCATCTTGCCACCGTTCCCCTCTTCGTTTAAAATCCCTATTTCCTGATATCAGGCAAGGAAGGGGAGCATCCCAGCACTGATCAGATTCAAGAGGTAAATTATAGGATTCACCGTCAATCACGATACGCTTAAGTTGGTAATATGAAAACTCAGGCGAGGGAATTATTTCATAATCATTTGCAAATATTTTGTAGGCAAAATGAAGCGTTGTAGGCATTTGCATTGCGGCAAAAAGAAACAAACTGGCAAGTAGTGGATAAACCGCATATTTTGAGAATTTTCCCAGTTGAAAATAGCGACAACTCACCAAACCGAACCACACAAACAATGACAAGATAAATCCAAAGCCAAATCGGAAATCAGGAGCCAGAAAAAACCAAAACAAAATTCCTCCATACAAACAGAGCCCTGTCACCAGATAAAACTGGTTTTTACGAACAAACTCCAGCTTTCTCTTTATTGCATGGTAAACAAAGAAGCAAATAATAGTCGCTGAACAGGCAATTGAAGTTACTAACATCCTTGCGTGCAACACCGGTAACTTTTCAAACCAGCGAGGTACCCATTCCAACAATGACATTTGCGCCAATTCTCCTGCTGGAATTAGGGGGAGTATCGCCCAGTTTTTAATAACCATAACAACTCTGGCTATATACGCGGATGACATTTTCCATTCCACCGAAAAGACATCAAGTTGAGGGAAAAGAAAATAAATATAACCGGTCATAATGATATTTCGTATAACCCAGGGAACAATAATAATTAGTCCTATACTTCCTGCAATCATCAGGCATTTTTTCCAGTCATATTTAAAAGTAGCTATACATACATACAATGCCATTAAGACTACCGGAAAAGACGAGGGCTTAATGGTTAACGCATAAGCACTAAAAGCGATTATCAAGAAGAAATAGCTATCAGGGACAAAAAACGTCTTTTTCTCATGTTTTTTGAGTAGTAACAAAAATACCAAAAAGACAACATACAAGGTAATAAAATCGGGCCCTGGAGCCATAGCAAAGGGACGTAAAAGCCATATCGGCAAAACCAGTAAAAGTGCGGCGTAAAGCCACGCCCCTTGGTGTCCTTTCATTATCCGATTGAGGCCCAGACAGGCATAACCGCTCATAATCAAATAAAACAGTCCGTTTAAATGATAAAAGGGGATGAAAGATAGCCAGGAGAAAGAAAAAACGGCAGACAACAAGTGCCAACTTGAATTTTTAGCGAGCTGAAAGTCAAAATTACCCAGGCCAGGTACAGCGGGATAGGCATTATACCACTTTATGGTCTGGATATAATAGAGTCCATGATCATACGTTGTTCCCATAACGGTGGAATGGGTGAGTGCGATACCAGCAAACACAGCAAACAACAACAAGCTAACCATTTTTGCTTGTTTAATTTCCATGAAATATATTATGACCAAGTGACATAACGCTCTCTTATAAACCGGAACAATAACCAGACAACCCGCCAGAAGAACTATCTGGGTTACCAATCCCGTTTTAAACAAACAGGAAAGCAAAGCAGCGATACAAGTTATCACTATCATGCCATTTACCAGAATAAGCGGCAGTTCTACCGATTCCTTGTTCGGCCGAATATCCTGTTTAAAAAAAATGAATAATAATCCTGCTCCATACACAAAGGAGAGGAAGACTATATAAACCCAACTTGCTAAGATTAATAACATCTAAGGACATTCAAAAAAAAGTAGTTAGGGACATATCGGATGCGGATTGTACTATTCCAATGAGCCATGCTGTAAGATATGTTTTGGCAAGTTCCTCTGCAATGCCTTTCTATCAAACAAATTGCTTTTTTATGGAAAATAATGAAGTTTATAAGTGGTTTTAGTAGTAGAAATAAAACAATATGCATGACACTTATTCCAAAACCAACAAACTGCGTTTGTAACATAGAACCGGACACTCCATGAATTTCATCTCGATTGAATTTGCTTTATTTTTAATAATAGTATTCACATTATACTGGTCTATGCGTTCCTGTTCTCTAACTTTTCAAAACACTTTTATGCTTTCTGCTAGTTATTTTTTTTACGGTTGGTGGGACTGGAGATTTCTTATCTTAATTTTTGGAAGCACCTGTATTGATTTTATTACCGCCATTAAAATTAACAAAAGCGTTTCCCCATCATCCAGAAAAGCTTGGCTCATGATTTCTCTTAGTAGTAATCTTGGGTTATTACTTTTTTTTAAATACTTTAATTTTTTTGTACAATCCTGGATAGATGCCTGGCAACAACTCGGCATATCAATGCACCCGTTATCCATTAAAATAATTTTACCGGTGGGTATTTCATTTTACACCTTTCAGACACTTTCATATTCCATCGATGTTTACCGAAAGAAAATCACACCTACCAAAGATTTCATTTCCTTTGCAGCCTTTGTAGCATTTTTTCCTCAATTAGTAGCAGGTCCCATTGAACGGGCCAAAAACCTTTTACCCCAGTTCTTAACAACACGAAAATTCAACTACGATTTGGCCATGGAAGGCGCAGTTCAAATATTATGGGGACTTTTTAAAAAAACAGTGATTTCTAATAATTGCGCTCCTTATGTAAATACTATCTTTCAGAATCACGCCAACTTGCCCGGCAATGCATTATTGCTAGGAGCCATCATGTTTTCATTTCAAATTTATGGCGATTTTAGCGGATACTCCGACATCGCAATTGGTACTTCAAAACTATTTGGATTCCGATTAATGACCAACTTTAAATACCCGTACTTTTCTAGAAATATTCCAGACTTTTGGCGTAGATGGCATATATCATTATCATCTTGGTTTCGTGACTATGTATACATTCCTCTGGGAGGTTCAAAAACCAGTACGTATAAAATAATAAGAAATATTTTTATTGTATTTTTAGTTTCTGGGTTATGGCATGGAGCAAATTGGACATACCTGGCCTGGGGAGGCATACATGCGCTCCTGTTTCTTCCATTTTTACTATCCCGAAAAAACAGACGCTATAAGCTCAGTAATACTATGGGTCTTTTCCCAAACCCGTTAATAGTTTTACGTATTATCACTACTTTTTTACTTGTGAGCCTTTCCTGGATTTATTTCCGGTCCGAAAACATCTCCCAGGCCCATGATATCTTTCTCAGAATTTTTTCTCCCAACACTTATTCTCTACATTGGGGAATTAAACCTTTTAATAGTTACCTCCTAATCTGTTTTGTCTTTTTTTTATTTTGCGAATGGATAGGCAAAAATAATACCATCCCCATTAAAACCAAGTCATCTTTTCTAAATTTTTGCATGTACCTGGGAGTTGCCTATATTACACTTATCTGCAGTTACAAAGGAAACATAGAATTTATTTATTTTCAATTTTAATATGAAACGTTTTTTACTTCACATCCTCTTATATAGCATTACACTCTTTTCAATAATTATAAGTATTAATGAATATTGTTATAAGAACGCATTTCTCTATTGGGGCGAAACAGCAACATACCAGAATAAATTACGTTATCTATTACACCCGGATAAAAACACCAACACAGCCATCATTGGCTCATCAAGAATTCACCACCATGTGAATCCAAAAATTGTAGACTCACTTTGTGCAGAACAAGACGTATTTATACGTACGATAAATCTTGGCAGTGGTCATCAATTTCCACCTAAAACAATTTATCTTGCTCAAACCATTATTAACCAGGCAGAAGAGACCAAACTTAAATACCTGATCATAGAATTAAACCCCTTTAGCATCACTCCCGCTTATTTAAGAAAAGTCCCCCGGTTTTATTATTGGGTGAACATTCAACAACTCTTTTACTGGAGTACAAAAGTTATAGCACTAAAAGAATCAGTGAAATTTAAATTTCGGTCTATTTTAAATTTAATTTATCTTTATGGGAACCAACTATCAAACATTAAGCTTTACCAGAATGTAATTGCCAACTCAACTCCTGACATTACAGAACCTGAACACTTCATTTCCACCGACTCTCTCTTACGTAAGAACATACAAGAAGGTCGATGGACAACCAATCACAACCCCCATGCAATCTATTTAAAAAACCTTGACAATATCAATTTTATTCCCGTAATCGTAGGTGAAAACGACAGCACCCGAGTGATACAGAATCTCTGGCAGAACCTCATTACTACTGCTCATAAAAAAAACATCCAGATATTTTTTATGAGCAGACCAGCGTATACTCCTCGCATTGCCGAAAAATATTTTAATCCAGACCAACTTCTCAACCTTAACCTTGATTCATTTTACTTTCAAGCTCCTTACCGGTTTGAAGAACACCATTTGAATGAAGCAGGGGCAACAATATTTAGCCAAAAATTGGGCGAGACCTTTTGTCAAAAAATCTCCAGAAAAAGCACCCCATAGCAATTCCAGCAAAGAATACTTACTTCCCAATAGATCCAAATTTATCACATAAATGTTGGAGAGCCTCTATTGAAGGTTTAGAATCTGGGGATATTCTATGACCGGATGTATCGTTAAGATTCTTCAGTTTATACATAAAACGGCATTGTAGTATATTTATCAAACATCCGAGATGGACATTGATTTTTTCATATAAACTGATATGTTTGTCACACCAACATTCTCGGACTTTATTAAAATAAACCTCATGAGCTTTCCAACACACTGTTTTTTTAAATTGGTGCCAGGACGGATAATCACAATATCGTGGAAATAACTCTGTGAGTTCGTCCCGCATGTTTTGCGTACGGTACCATATATCTATCACCTCATGTGGAGTATATTTTTCTGTTGCCCATCCGTAGGCAGCCAGTGCCCAGGCCATGTTATTTGGCCTCTTAATCTGCTGCACGATACTACCATAGTTCTCTGCTAATTCAACAAAAGAAAGATCATTATTTGAGCAACTATCAATTTTTTTCCAGGCTTGTTCAAATACCCTTGGTCCCCAACTCATACTCCAACCCAATAATATTAAAACCCCAGAGTGACTATAGGCAGGTTCCTGATCATTTTCAGGAGAAGTAAAGCGGGACAGTTCCCGAAAACTTTTAACACGGGATACATTGTGTTCAACAGGCGGCCCCACCACTTTTGCATCTTTTTTTTTCAGAAGATCTGACAGTCCCACGGGTATTTCTATTGGTCCCCATGTTTTGCGTAACCCATTCCAGGCGGGCTGCAAATACTCCCGGTGTACCCCACTCAGCTGAGCAGACACTTCCGTCCACAATCTATCTTGCACCTCATTTTTTCCCTTGGTGCTTCTTTTTCGTACTTTCTTTCTTCCCGCTTTACGGTACTGATTTTGAGCAATAGCCCATTTTTCTTCCAGGGGATGTATGATGATATCAGGAATCTCTTTTCCATGACCATCTTGAAGATGACGCATCCAGTTTACTTTGATTCCGCCATAAGACTTATAAACCGCTGATAACAGCATGGCATTATGAGCCTTTACGTCGATAGAAAGACTTGCGCATTTTTGCCAATAATCTGCTGAAGAACAATCCGGAGTAATTTCCAGCTCTTTCTTTTTGTTTTGAAGAGAAGTATAATGTATATGTAAAACACTCTTCTTAGGCCAAACACGTGGCCATTCCAGCGGTCGGCGTAAAGAAACATTTGCTTCTTTGAGGGCATCAAGGACTAATCCCGCCAAAGAAGGGTATACATCACAAAGTCCATTATCCAAAGCTCCGTCTCCCACAACATCCTTCTCACCATACTTTTCAAAAGCGGGCAAGAGACTCCTTTGATTTCCCACCTTCTTCGTATACATTGATTCACTATCCGAATACCTATCAAGTGCGCCGGACACATAGTGTAAGAGATTCGGAATGAGCTTTTCCCAATCAGCACTGTTTTTGTTTTTCTCGATAATTGCCTCCAGGCAATTCCAGGTAACAGCAGGGAGCATCTTCCACCAAAAGAGGGGATCCACCGCTGCCAGCAAAGCTGAATGTCCAGGATGGATATGTACACCATCATCACTCCCAGCTTCCTGCCAGCGATAATAAACCCTCACCCCGTACCCAAACACCTCCAGATTATCAGGATAGAGTTTTTCAAATGGAACTGATTTATTGGCAGAAACCCTAATCAGTGCATTTCTTTCTTTTAATGAATCACCCAAATACTCATCCTTTTCCAGCAGCAATTTCCGGGAATCATACTGAGCAAGCCAAGCCTGTAAATTTTTATCTGAACACACCTCTGGAGCTCGTTTTAGGTAATGGGACGTCAGTTCTTCTTCTTCAGGCAAGCCAAGGGTTTGTCTGAGAGCGGATTCAGCCTGTTTTAAGTCTTCCAGCAGAGACAGATTTTGTCTGTGAAAACCTGGAGCCTTACTCATTTTTTCCCCAACCACCGCCTCTCTCCAGAAAATTTCAGCAGCCTCTTCGGGGTTAATACGTTGATACTGCACTCGTCGTACCTGAGGTAAAGCCAATCCCAAATATGAAATGGTTTCCCTGGCTTCTACATACCCGGTTTTAGTATTATACCCAGCCTGAAAATATTGTTTTTTACAACGATGGGGCCAGAAGTTTTCTATCCACTCAGGATTTATAACAAAAGCATCTGCTAAAAACAAACGGGATGTCTCTCGCAGTTGAATAGCTCCTATCCATGGAGGGCGGCTCCGTTTGAGGCAGGAACCCGGGAAAATAATAGCCTCTTTTCCACCGGCAACCCGATAACTGCGGCTTTCTACTTCTAAGCAAGCTACATGAGCAGGTAGTCCTGATAAAAGAGCCTTATGCAAAAGTTCATTTTTTTCTTTCGGTATTAAAGATACCTCAACCGCTACCTTCCATTCCCGTGAAAGTTGTCTAATGAGATCCATCCATTCACGTACACGTAAAAAATGGAGATAGTTTTGCAAACATAATTTCCTTAACCGGTTTATCGAACCACCAATCTCCTGCCACTGTTGCATCAGCCAAACATAGAGATTTAACAAAGAAAGGGCATCGGACTTGTTGTGGGAAAAACGGGAATGTAACCCCTTCGCTTTACTTTTTTCCATCGCCTCTGTTGGTACTATCCTGGGATCCTGCAGGCTAACTGCGGCAATAACAGGAAGAGCGTAGGTCAATACTCCTAATTTCTTAGCAGTTAACAGCATTTTTGCAAGTGCAACATCAAGTGCTATAGTAGATAGCCGGTAACCCTCCTGGGAAAGCCGATACCCATTATCTGACTCATGGAGGGCGCCCAAATCCCGTAATACATTTAGTGCGGTTTTAAACTGACCCGGCTTAGGTGGAGAAGGCAGAGGAAATGATTCCAGGTTCTTTATACCCAGTGCAAGTAACTGAAGAGCAACATTGGAAAGATTACTTCGCTTAATTTCAGGCTCCGTAAACGCGAAACGATTTTCATAATCTTTTTGTTCATACAGGCGAACACAAAGACCCGGGCGGGTACGTCCTGCACGACCAGCCCGTTGATCGGCACTCGCCTGGGAGATAGGCTCAATAGGTAAACCCTGCACGCGGGTATGGGGAAAATATCTCGAAATACGTGCCAAACCCATATCAACAACATAGGCTACACCAGGAATGGTAAGGGAGGTTTCTGCAATATTAGTGGCAAGCACCACTTTAATCTTGTTTCCGGGAGAAAATATTTTCTTCTGCTCCGCTGCCGGCAACCGACTAAACAGGGGAAGAATCGCATATTTTTCATCCAACTGTCTTTCCAGTTCTCCTTTCAGTTCCAGTATATCATGTTCCGTCGGTAAAAACGCAAGCAAATGATCAGGCCCGGTGCGAAGCAGACCAGTAATAACACTGCCCATATGCTCTATGGGTGAAGCAAAAGCACCTGCAGCCTCACCAGGGTTACAATATTCTATGCGGACCGGATAATTCCGTCCTTCAGCCGAGATGACCGGAGCATTATCAAAAAAAGCAGATAAGGCTTCTGTCTCCATAGTTGCGGATGACAAAATGATTTTTAAATCTTTACGGCGCGCTCGCAGCCGATGTAATAACCCAAGTATCACATCTATGTTAAGACTTCTCTCATGCACCTCATCAATAATGATTACCTGGTATTCGTTTAGAAAAGGATCTTTTCTGCATTCCTGCAAAAGAATACCGTCTGTCATTACTTTTATATCAGCGCCCGGAGCAACCTGTTTATGGAAACGAGTCTGACACCCCACTATTTGGTTATTGCCGGTTTCTTCTTCCAGGCGAGCGGCAACCGTATGGGCAGCCAGGCGCCTTGGCTGGGTAATACCCACACGCCCCGTTATGGAGCGTCCCATGTCAACACAGAATTTTGGCAGCTGAGTTGATTTACCTGAGCCCGTACCCGCACTCACCAAAATAACCTGGTGTTCTTCCAGTGCCTGTTCAATTTCTTCCCGTGCCGATAATATAGGAAGAGAGGGAAACCCAAATATTAATGTTCTCTGCTGCCTTTGGGTAACCGTTTTAAGGGATTTATCCAACAAACTATAGAAATTTTCAGCTGATTGTTGCTGACCCTTTAAGGCCTGGTGACGCAACCTGCGCAACCGGGAAATATCAGGGCCCCAAAGCCGTGAGGTAGGTATATCAAAATGAGGGTCTGGAAGCGGTTTGTTCATATACCCCTATTTATAACAAAAACCGCAGCCTGCTTAAAGCAGAATCAGGCTTCTCTTATCACTTCACCATCGATATGGTAAGATAATCCGCAACTGCATGTATGAGTGGTTATCCCACCAGGTATCCTTTCTGCACATTTACACACCAAACCATGTGATACAGCCGGATTGCCAAAAACAATATGGAAAGGAAGTACTTCTTTGGTTACCACCGAACCAGCACCGACAAAAGCATATTCTCCAATTGTAATACCGCACACAATTGTGGAGTTTGCACCAATAGTAGCCCCCCGTTTCACCACCGTGGGCAATAAATCATCAGTAGTCATTTTTTTAAATGCACGCGGGCGGTAATCATTGGTAAATACTGCGGCAGGACCAACAAACACATCATCTTCCAGAGTAATATTTTCCCAAATACATATGCCATTTTTTATAGTAACCCCATTACCAATGTGCACATGACCTTCTACATAACACCCTTCACCAATGTTACAATCGGTACCTATTAAGGCTCCGGGCATAATATGAGCATGGCGCCATATTCTTGTGCCTTCTCCAATTTCGTCACTTTCAACAAGTGCCCCTGGAGCAATAAAAACATTATTTTGACTCATAACATATCTCTTTACTTTTTAATCCCTAACCTCAATAAAACCAAAGGACGTATAATTTTCCACCAGTCCACAAACGGCTTCATCTTGGTATACCCAACACTCTTTGGAGGATAAATTTTAGTGACGGGTACTTCCGTTGTTTTATAACCCAACCGTATTGCCTGATAATAAAGATAGGGCTCCAATTCATAGGCATCCAGCCAGGATTGATGCAGATTTATCCGCTCATCATCAAATAGTCTCAGATTGATGGCTCTGAATCCATTGGTACTCTCGGTTACTTTCTTACCAGAGGCAAGTGAAAATAACACAGGATGTAATCTCGTGGCAAGTATCCGATAAAAGGGCATCTCACCGTAATACCCACCTTTAAGGAATCGTGAGCCTTGCACCAAATCATATTCCTCATTAATAATAGGATCTACTAAGCGATGGATTTCTTCTGGTTCGTCTTTATTATTACCCGCCATAATTACCAGAATATCAAACTTCTTTTCTCTGGCATAGGTTATACCATGGCGAATGGCAGCTCCCACTCCCAAAGTAGCACCTAGTGCAATGACATTTGCGCCTTCTTTTTTAGCAACATCAATCGAGCCATCGGTAGATCCATCATCCACAACCAATATCTCATCAAGAAAATCGATTTTTTTACATCGCGTTACAACTTTCCCTATTTTCTGGAATTCATTGAAACAGGGCGCCATGCAAATAATTTTTTTTTGTTCGAGCATATGCGCTCACCTATAACAGTTTCAACAGCTCTTCACAAACCGTGTCTATTTGTTCATCTGTAAGTTCGGGAAACATGGGTAAAGATAAAATTTTATCCCCGGCAGCCTCAGCCACCGGAAAGTCCCCTTGTTTATGGCCCATCCCGTCATAAGCCTTTTGCTTATGCAGAGGAACCGGATAATGAATACCACAGAATATTTCTTTTTCGGCCAGTTTTTGAATAATATCATCTCTATCTGTTTCTGTCTGGATAACAAACAAATGATAGATATGGGTGGCATGTTCTGCGGTAACCGGTAGGGTAATTGATTCACAAGATTGTAGATTACTAATATATCTGGCTGCAGCTCTCTGCCGGGATAAATTCCAGGCATCAAGTTTCTTTAATTTCACACTCAATACGGCCGCCTGCAGGCTATCCAGGCGACTATTGGTGCCAAAGCAGTCATGGTAATATTTTTTGGCAGAGCCATAATTACGCAGGGCCGCTACTTTTTCGTAGAGTTCCTGGTTATTGGTGGTAATGGCGCCACCATCCCCAAAGGCACCAAGGTTTTTTCCGGGATAAAAACTAAACGCTGCAATATCAGCTAAGGACCCGGCCCTTTTTCCTTTATACATGGATCCATGGGCCTGGCATGCATCTTCCAATACGAGTAAATCATGTTTCTTTGCAATCTCCAGTATGGCCTCCATGGGCGCTGTCTGCCCATACAAATGAACGGGGATTATCGCTTTTGTTTTGGATGTAATTGCCTGCTCCAGTTTGTTTATGTCAATCATATAGGTATCAGGAGTACAATCAACAAATACCGGCTTTGCACCGGCCAGTTCTACAGCCACCGAAGTCGCATAAAAAGTATTCGTCTGGGTAATAACTTCGTCCCCTGCTTTTATGCCAACAGCCCGTAGGGCCAGATGCAGAGCATCAGTACCAGAAGCTACTCCTATTGCATAATCAGTTTCGCAATAAACTGCAAAGGTATCCTCAAAGTCTTTTACCTGACCTCCCAGGATAAAAGAAGTATTCTCCAGAACTGAAGCCATGGCGGCCTGGAATTCATCTTTATATTTAAAATATTGTGTTTTTAAATCTACAAAAGGTATCATGGCCTGGTATTCCCGGTTAATTGATGTCTATTTTAATATTGTTTTGCTGCATTGATTTTGTCGCCGCTTCCAGAGCCTTTACCACCATAAGCCCGTCTTGTCCATCGGTAAGGGGTTGTTTCCCATTTACAACACAATCCACAAAATGTCTGCATTCAGAGAGCAAGGGTTCAGCATGCTTAATACTTGGAATTATCACATCGCCTTCTTTAATAGACAATCGAAAATTATCGAAATTGTCTTGATAAAGATTTTCCATATCTATCTCAAAACCTTTGTTATAAATACGAATACATTCCGATAGATTCATGTCGTTCCAAATAAGCATTTTTTTCTCACCAACTACGGTGATTTCTCTGGTTTTACGGGGATTGAGCCAACTGGCATGCACATGAGCAGTGATATTATCTTTATAAGAGAATGTTGCATATACCACGTCTTCTACGGTATTACTGTAAAAACAGCTACCACTTGAAGACACAGCCTTGGGAGCGGCATCCAGCCAATATGAAAAAATAGATATATCATGGGAAGCAAGATCCCATAAAGCATTAGCATCATAGCGGATAGGTCCAAGGTTTGTTCTGTTTGCGTCAATAAACAGAATTTTACCCAACTCGCCTTTGCTTATATAATCTTTTGCGGCCTGAATACCGCTGTTATATTTGAAGGTATGGCCGACAAAAAGAATTTTTTTCTGTTTTTCAGCAATTTCAATCAGTTCGGAACATTCCAGAGAAGAAGCCGCCAGAGGCTTTTCAACAAATACATGGTGGCCCGTTTCCAGGGCCTGTTTAGCCAACTTAAAATGTGTCATTAACGGAGTACAGATAACAATACAATCAATAGAAGCATCATTGAACACCGATTGGGTATCTGTAGTTACTTTTATCTTAGGATAAAATGAAGATACGGGTTTGAGTCTTTCCTTCTCTAAATCGCAAACAATTTTCACCTCTGAATCAGCTATCCGGTTAAAACTGTTTATGAGATTTGGTCCCCATCTACCCACTCCAATTAGCGCTATTGAAATCATTTTATTCCTTTTCCTTTGTTATCCGTTTTAGAACTATAATTACTTATTATAAAATATCTTGCACAAAAAAGACAACAAACTTCCCGTAAAAACACTAATAAAAAAAGTCGCGCCTGTAAGACGCGACTAAAGAGTTTGTACAAAACTTACAATTAGCGTTTTACCCTTGCATTTCCCTCAAAAATACTCCAAACCTGGTCTTCATCAGCAGGCTGGCCATAATCTGTATCAAGTGTAGTAGCAAGTGCTCCTGTGGCCCATCCGAATTGAATCCATTTTTCAGGTTCCCAACCCTTGAGTATGGCGTGCAGCATGCCGCCAACATACCCATCCCCACCACCAATACGATCCCTAACTGCTATTTCACGAGGTTCAACCACGTGCCAGTTATCACCTTCACGCATAATCGCTCCCCAGAGGTGACAGTTGGTGTGCACCACCTCCCTGAGGGTAGTAGCAAAAGCAGAAGCCTTGGGGTAAGCTGTTTTTACCCGGTCTATCATGCCCTTAAAACTTTCAATTTTTGCCGCTATATCTTTTCCCCCGGCTTCCGGACCTTCAATTCCAAGACAAAGCTGGAAATCTTCTTCATTCCCCACCAGAATATCCGAAGCCGCTGCGATTTCAGCGAAATTTTCTGAGAGCTCCTTTTCGCGGCCCTTCCAGAACGTAGCCCGATAATTAAGATCAAAAGAAATCCGTGTACCATATTTCTTGGCAGCCCGGGCGATTTCCAGGCAAAACTCAGATGTTTCGGGAGATAGTGCTCCAATCAGTCCTGAGAGATGTACAATCTGCACACCTTCTTTGCCAAAAATCCTATCAAGATCAAAGTCTTTTACATTAAGCGTACGACCAATCTCACCCGCACGGTCGTTACAGACTCTGGGACCACGTGCCCCAATGCCACTATCAGCAATATTAAATTGGTGGCGGTACCCCCAGGGCCCCCCTTGGTCCACTTCCGGGCCCTCATAATCCATATGCCTGGAAGCAAGATTATCTTTGATAAAACGGGCAATAGGACTTCCTTTTACAAAGGTGGTCAGCACCTTAACCGGTAATCCCAAATAAGATACCACGCTTGCAACATTGGTTTCTGCACTCGTTGCCTGCATAGTGAAAGTGTTACTGCAATGTACAGGTTGTCCGTTTACCGGAGTTAAGCGGGCACCCATGCTTGTGGGTACAAGTAACGCGTATTTGCTGTTTTCACGAAGTTTAATTGACATATGTTAATCCTTTCTGTTGCTAAGCTTCAATAAATAAAATGAATAAATCTGACCTTATGCAAATGGTAAGAGCCTTATTGTCTCTGACTGTTTGAGTTCTAAATTCCCTGGCTAACTGTTCGTACCTTATCAATCTATAAATTGTGAAAAACTCACAAAAAAAGGTCCTTTCAAAGCAAATTTAAAAGAAATCATCCGTTTTCTCAAGATGAACCAATGAATTAGGCCTACTAAATTAAACCAAGCTAAGTAAGGCTATTTATGTACGCCTGCTAAAAATATAATTAATACTGCACATACGTGCAGTATTAATTATATTAAGGCCTCGTCACTTTTTTTGGTACCAATGAATTACGTCCATTTACACTGCCATTCGGAATTTTCCTTTCATGCGGGTACAGCCTCAATCCCAGCCCTGGTTACCAGAGCACGCACATTGGGATATACAGCACTGGCCCTTACCGATACAAACAGAGTAAGCGGACTCATTCTTTTTTACCAGGAGTGCATAAAGCAGGGACTCAAACCCATCCTGGGGGTGGAACTAACCACCCCCGGGGAGCCCTGCGAACAAATAGTACTATTAGCACGGAATGCAGAAGGTTATGCTGACATCTGCGAAATCGTTACACAACGAAACCTCAGTCAAAAGACGTTCTCTCTCAAAACCATATTACACAGAGAGTGGCCCAATCTTTTTATCCTTTGCGCTCTTCCTCGTCTCCTTGAAACACTCTCCCATTCCCCCAACCGGGAGCGGCTTTACGGCGAAATAATCAACCACTCGAAGTCTTCGCGAACCCAAAGCCGGCAAGTAGAGTACTGTGCCCACAAACACGGTATTCCTCTGGTATCTACTAACAACATCTTTTTTTTAAAACCCAAACACTGGTACATACATCTCGTCCTCAGGGCCATTGGCCTCAACGCAACCATTTCCCGCCTAAAACCAGAAGAAGTATCCAATCGCAACGCATTTTTTCGTTCTCCAAAAGAAATGCAGACCTGCTTCCCCAACCACACCCATGCCCTCAAAAATAGCAATACTATTGCAGAGGCCTGTAATACAGAGTTGAGTTTTGGTCAGTGGATTATGCCGAAAATAGAAGTCCCCGGAGAGCACAGCCCGGAGAGCTATCTTTCCTACCTGGCCACAGCAGGGCTGGAAAAAAACTATGGAGGCAAAGCATGCTATGCCCGGGCAAAGACCCTGCAAGAAAAAGAACTCCAGGTAATACATAAGCTCGGATATCCGTCTTACTTTCTCATGGTCCGGCAAATACGAAACTGGAGTTCCCGTTTTAAAGGTGCGCACACCTACCGACACCCTTCCGACTGTAGCCTGATGCGAGGTTCGGCAGCCAATTCCATTACCTTTTATAATATTGGCGCAAGTAACCTGGATCCTATCAAGTACAACCTCTATTTCGAGCGTTTTTTAAACGAGGAACGAGCCGCCCCACCCGACGCTGACCTTGATTTTGGCTGGGACGAACGCGATGCGGTATTCGATTTTTTTACAAAGACCTGGGGGCAAGACCGGGTAGCGGTTATCTGCACCACCAATCACTTCCATCGGCGTTCAGCATTCCGTGAAACCGCCAAGGTCTTCGGTTGGACCGAAGAGCAAATCACTCATTTTATGAAGAAACACGGCAGCCTGACTAAAGAGCATTTTAACGATCCCCATCTCCAGCGTATACAATACTACGCTAGCGCTATACAAGGAAAGCCCCGATTTTTAGGACAGCATCCAGGCGGTGTGGTGGTCACCAACCAGCCAATCTGGCGGCATGTAGGATGCCAGAAGTCTGGCGGAGAAAAAGACCGGGTCATCACCCAGATAGACATGCACTCGGGTACCGATGAACTGGGACTCATCAAGTTTGATATCCTGGGAAACGGCAGTATTAGTGTATTGCGCGATACCCTGGCTCAACTCGAAGCACAGGGTATCAATAACCCTGAAGTGCATGACGAAGATAAAGTGCAAAACGATCCTGCCGTGCTAAACATGATAGCAAAAGGCCGCACCCGGGGGGTTTTTTATATCGAGTCCCCAGCTCAAATGCGCCTCAACATGAAGGCAGAAGCCCGAAGTTTTGAAGAAATTGGAATCACTACCAGTCTGATCCGCCCGGCCGGCGCACAATACACAAACATATTTATAGAACGCCACCGCAGTCTACAGGCGGGCAAACAAGACTGGCAATTTTTACATAGTTCTCTTGAAACAATTCTCCATGAGACCCACGATTGTCTGGTATTCCAGGAAGATGTCATCAAGGTATGTCACTTGGTAGCGGGGATGTCCCTAAAAACAGCGGACCGGGTCCGCAAGATGATGAATTCACTGCAAGAGGGCGTACCAGAAGACTACCGCAAGGTAGAGCAGGCGTTTGTACAAGGATGTATTACCCACAGCAGGTATACCGAGGTACAGGCCAGGAAACTTTGGTCACGCATCTGTTCTTTTGTCGGCTTTTCGTTTTGCAAGTCTCATAGCCTCAGCCTCGCCCAGCTGTCTTTTAAATGCGCTTGGCTCAAACATTACTACCCTGCCCAGTTTCTGGCAGCAGTCATTTCCAACAATCGCGGATTTTATCATCGCTCGGTCTATCTCAACGAGGCCCGGCGCTTCGGCGTACGTATTGCGCCCATACAGGTTAACAGCAGCGTCATATGCTACACCGGACAAAATAACATTATCACCCCCGGACTCATGCATATCAAAGGCCTGAGTTATCGCAGTCAGAAACATATTATTGCAGAGCGAGAGCAGCATGGTCCTTATACCGGCGCTCTTGATTTTTTTACCCGCAGCAGCACCGGCAAATCAGAAACCCAGACACTAATCCGGGTTGGCGCGCTGGATAGCTTTGGCCTGACCCGGCCCCAACTTATGTATATGTTAGAAGACTGGTACCATAAACCACGGGAACAAAACCTGCTCCTCCCTGGTATGGATACCAGCGAGGCATACCGTATCGACACTGATGATTACAATCTCACCATAAAATGTTTAGATGAACTGCAACTACTGGGTTATATGCTCTCCGGTGATATTCTGGCTATCCTGGGCATGCATCCCGCGTCAAAAGCAGCCATACCCTGCCAGGAGATTAACCACTACAACACGCGCCGCATAAAACTGTTCGGTTGGCCGGTCACTTCCCGCCTGCACACGGTCCCTGGCAAAGGACAAATGAAATTCATCACTATAGAAGATGGTTCGGGCTGCGCCGATTGTGTATTCTGGCCAGGTATCTGTCGACGCTACGCCGCCGCTCTTTTAGGCCCGGGCCCCTACGAAATATGGGGACGGGTACAGGAAGATTGGGGGACATTCAGCCTCGTGGCAGAGCGTATACAGGGAGTACGTTGGAGCCCCAACCAAATGAACTTCAACACCGCGGCAGAACACCTGGCTAAATCAAGGAACCAAATGTATGGGAGGGGCGTCGGATGGACACAGCAAGCAGCCTAAAAAAGACAATATGTTATTCAAGACCCGGCACATATCCGTATTCCCGTTGTATGTATACTTTATCCACCAGCTCAGTTAACCCCTCATGATTATTTTGCGGAGAGCCCACTTCTTTTCCTACCACATGGGCCTGCAAGACACCATCCGGAGCCGATGTCAGCAATGGCAACAAACATTCCGTATCATCAACACTATTATCCAGCCAGCGTTGAGCGATATCTTGAGACAAAAGCAAAGCTGGCATGCGCTGTTTATCATTATGAATCTGCGCCATCAATGTATTCGCAGGCACGGTTGCTATGGCAAAAGTCGAGAGATAGCTTCCTTCAGGCTTTTTCCAATGATCATAAATACCGGCAAACAGCATAGGTTCATTATGTTTCAAACAGATATAATAAGGAACTTTTTTTCTCCCCACTTTCCGCCATTCATAAAAGCCATCAGCGACAATCACGCAACGGCGCATCTTAAAA
>JADFYW010000051.1 GCA_015232855.1 Fibrobacteria bacterium | reverse complement strand
GGAAATATGGCGACAAGTGCAGTTAAAGTCGATTTACCTGTGGAGCTTTCTGCGGCATGGATAAGTAAAAATTACAAGGGCCTGAAAAAGACGCTTGTTAAATTAAATATGCAACTCAATTGCTCTGGATTAGAAAAACTGAATTCTTTAAGTATTGCCATGTTGAGTGAACTTCATTTGTTTGCGGAAAAACAGGGTCATCAGCTAACTCTGGTATCTTTGCCTGAAACTCTTAAATTGCAGTTACAGAAGTCAAGGAACTTATCCGGTCTGGTCTTTTCCACCCTTGAAAAAGAGGGCGTTTTTTTCAGAGCCGGTGAAGGTACGGTAACACTCATTAGCAGTATTCGTGATGTATTGCATTTGTTGACTGAGGCTTTTTATTGGTCCACTATAGGACTCTTTCAGAAAAAAACTATTCGCGCCGGAAGTACAACCGCTCAAATGATAAGCCTTGGTAGTTCTTCTCTTCCGATTGTGTTGTTACTCTCTTTTTTAATCGGGCTTACTCTTGCTATTCAGTCAGCCATTCAGCTGGAGAAGTTTGGTGCTTCTCTCTACATTGCAAGTGGGATTGGAATTAGTATGATAACGGAAATAGGCCCAATGATGACTGCTGTTATATTAGCGGGACGTTCTGGCAGTTCTATTACCGCTGAGATTTCTACCATGGTGGTACAGGAAGAACTTCGTGCGCTACAGACTATGGCTATTAATCCAATCCATTTTCTTTTGCTCCCAAGATTTTGGGCGTTAACTATTACGTTACCGCTACTTACAATTTGTGCTGATCTTATTGGGATCTTTGCAGGATTTCTTGTAGCCTTTCTCTATGCGGAAGTTCCCGCAGAGTTGTTTCTTGGGGAACTTATGAATGCGATAACAGTTACGATGATATGGCAGTCTATGATAAAAGCCATGACTTTTGCCTGGATAATTACTCTGGTAGCGACTTATAAAGGCTTTAGTGCACGGGGCGGAGCGGACGCTGTTGGTAAAGCGACTACTTCTTGTGTTGTAACTTGTCTGTTCACCATAATATTAGCGGACGCGGTTTTTTCCTTTGTTTTCTATTTCTGATGGCACGAATTAAAGTAAGACATCTCAAAGCCGGATACGGAAAGGACATTATCCTCAAAGATGTTGATGTTACTGTGGAAGAGCGGGAAATCCGGGTGATTTTGGGTGGTTCTGGCTGTGGAAAGTCTACTTTGTTAAATAATATTATTGGCCTGGAACAACCCCTGGGAGGCGAAATCAATATTCTTGGACAGAATATTGATATCACATCAGGAAATTTTTCTAGTGAGTTACGTAAAAAGACCGGCGTACTGTTTCAGAGTTCGGCACTACTCACCTCTATGACAGTCGCAGAAAATGTGGGGCTTCCTTTACAAATTCATAATCCGCAGATTCCGGCCAAGGTGTTGGAAGAAATCGTAAAGCAAAAATTATCACAGGTGCATATGGTACATGCATTCAATAAATACCCTTCAGAATTATCTGGAGGAATGAAAAAGCGGGCAGCATTGGCAAGGGCCATGATAAATGACCCTTCAATCCTGTTTTGTGATGAGCCCTCTGCAGGTTTGGATCCGCTTTCCTCAAAAAGCCTTGATGAATTATTGCTTGAATTACGGGATAAATTGGGGCTTTCAATAGTGATTGTGACCCATGAGCTTGATTCGATCAGGGCCATCTGTGATAAGTTGACGTTTTTAGCTGATGGTTATGTACTTTTTGATGGTAGCTTGGAAGAAGCATTAAAGAGCGGTCCCGAAGAAGTTAAAAACTTTTTTGCCAGGAAGACCGTTGAGGATAAAAGTAAAGTAGAAACCATTTCATTTAATCTGGAAGGTTAATTGTGCAGGTTACGAGAGCAGAAAAAATAAGACTGGGAGTGTTTATCACCTTTACCTTGGTTTCCCTTGCTGGAATACTTTTTTATATGCTGGGTAAACATCTGATAAAAAAAGAAGATATTTACTATATCAAGTACGAAGAATCCGTAGACGGGCTTCTTCCTGCTGCAAGTGTTAAGTTCAATGGCGTCCAGATTGGCAGAGTTAAAGAACTTTTCGTAGATAGTTTGGATGTTCGTAAAATTATTGTCCGTATTGCTGTGCGGCCAGGGACCCCAATTAAACAGGATATTGTTGCAAACTTGACCGGTGGATTTACTATTACCGGATTAAAATCAATTGAACTTACCGGGGGGAGCAATGAAGCTCCTGATATTCCCGTTGGAGGAGAAATCAAGGCGGGGATTTCCCAATTAAAAGCACTTACCGGTCAGGCGGAGTCTATAGCACTCAAATTTGAGACCCTTCTGAATAATCTTTTAAATATTACCAATGACGAAAATCAGGTAGCAATTGCTCAATTAATAAAAAGTGTAAAAACGCTATCATATAATTTAGATACCATTTTCCAGCAGAATTCCGCGGATATTAAAGAGACTATTGAAGGCGCCAGTGTCGCCATGAAACAATTTCAAAAAATAGCATCTCGCGCCGAATCAGTGGTTAAAGAGGTGCAAGATGCCCATCCTGGTAAAAAAGTGGGAAAGACTCTTGATGAATTTCATAATACCGGAAAAGCGTTCCGTAAAAGAGTTGATAACATGAAAATTGAAAAAACTATTGCCGAATATCAAAAAACTGCGGCTTCATTTACTTCAGCAGCTAATAGTGCTGATAGGGTCTTGAAGGTTGTTAATGAAGACCTGGCAAGTATCATGATGAATATAAAAGAGTCTGCTGAAAATATGGAAGACTTTACCCGGATGATTAAAGATAATCCTTCACTTTTATTACGTACAGAAGATAAAAAGGAACGACAACGATGAATTTTTTTGCTACCAGAAATGTGCTTTTGTTCGGCGCCTGTCTTTTGATATTGTCAGGATGCTTTTTAGGGAAAGCCCCCCAGACGAGATATTACCTCCTTGATTATATTCCGTCACCAGAGAGGCTTAAGCAAAACAAACCTCCGCTTCCATATACATTGCGGATCAAAGACTTTAAAGTGGCAGAAGCATACCGGAGACCGGAGTTGGTATATCGCCAATCTGCTCATGAGATGATGTTTTATAATTTTCATCAGTGGGCCGTGAAACCGGGGTACCTCATTACCGATATGGTTTTTAAGCATCTGAGAACCTCAAAACTATTTAAATCAACCTCTCTTACTTTACTTGATTTTAAGCCTGATTACACACTCAGTGGTCAGGTATTGTCTCTTGAAGAATATGACAACCAGGATAAATGGTATGCCCACATAGCAATTACATTTCAACTGGAAGATGAACATACGGGGCACCAGATTTGGCAAAAAACTTATGATGTTCGTAAAATGGTTTCCCAACACGAACCGGTATTTGTGGTAAGGGAACTTTCTTTTTTGCTAGAAAATTTGATGGACAAAGCAGTGGTGGAATTGGAAATGTTACTGGCTCCCCAGAGTTCTCCGAAGGAACACGACATTAAAGAAATGTCCATTCCTAAAACCGAGATTATTCAGGAAGCACCAAAAGAACCCGTATCATCTCCTACCGTATCTCAAGAACGAAAAACTTCCGGAAAAGAAGATTGAAGATGATTATACGGTTTTATCTACTAATATGTGTGATTGGCCTGATAAAACAGGTGTATCCGATTCAATCACCTGAATTGCCAGGCAACGAAATTACGGAATCAGAAGCAGCTATTGAGCGGTCGGAAAAGCTTACAAAAGCTGATAAACCAAATAAAGCAATTAATACAGAAAAGTACTGGCGTGCCCCTTCGATTGATGAACAATTGGCACGGGACAAAACACTTATTGGGATGGGGTATGGAGCAATATTTATTCCTTCATTCACTGAACCACGATTGGAACCAGAAGTACTTGTTTTTACTTCAAAAGATCATCAGGTAGCCTCCGGTTCTCCAGGAGAACGAATATTGCTGGAAGCTGGACGGTATAGTGTCAGAGTGGGGTCTGGAACCATTACAAATAAAATGAAATATTTTGTGACTATTGAAGAAGGTCATACGACTCTTCTTAAACCGGAATGGGGTGGTTTAATTGTTGAAACCATAAATGATGATGAAGAGCATATCAGAGAAGAATACGAAGTGTACCGGATTGGAAAATCTTCAACCCCCTATGGTAAAGGTTATGGTTTGGAAGAAGAACGTCTTGACGATATAAAAACATGGCTTTTACCAGCAGGTTTATACAGGATAACAAGAGCTGGTGAGGATTTTTCTTCGATTACCAACTATGTGACGGTACAATTGAATCCAGGCGAATTGACCATAGTGCAACTGGTTTTCAAAAGTGATTTTACTGATATTGAAGGTGTGCAAACATTGGTTGCGGGTGGTATCAAAGATCTTCGAACCAGTGTTAAGGCCGGTAGAAACTGGAAATATGGTTTGCGATTTGGTGGTAATGTCAATCTTTTTTCAGAAATTGTAAGTCTTGAACCTGGTACTTCCAGAGAAGAAAAACGCGAAATTTCAGCCTTGCTTGATTTCAGACTCAGGGCTCAGTATGACAACACTAAGTTTTTGGGAGTAAATGTATTAAAAACTAAAAACCGATTTTCAAAGCTTAAAAACAAACCTTTCGAACCAGATCTTGATGATGTTCAGTTCCGCAGTACCTGGACAAGACGCCTTAATCACTATATTGGCCCTTATATAAGGGGTATTATGGAAACTCACTTTTTTTATAAAAAATATGAAGCGACAGATACAACATATATTCAAAATATAAATAAAGAAAATATTGCAACTATATATAATGGCGATAAAATTGAAGTCCGGCCACCATTCTTTCCTCTTGAATTTAATGAAAGTGTTGGCTTTAATTTTCAACTATTTAGTTTCTATTCCTTTGAGTTATCTATGTTATCTGGACTTGCTGCAAAACAATATATACATAAAGATGTATGGCAAGAATTGTCTGTTAAACAGGATGGTAAAACGTATGCTGCTTTTCGTCCTCTTTCAAAAGATCCAGAAATTGGTTTGGCATACACTATTAATGTGATAACGCGTTTGGGTTCTATGTTGACTTTGGATTACCGAGCAGATTTGTTTAACCAAAATTTCAAGTTGTTTGACGGTAAGAAATATACCATTGATGAATTTCTAGTTGAACTTAGGCTTAATCTTACACGCTATTTTGAGATTAGCTATCAATATGAATTAGATGATCGTGGTAATGAATTACAATACCGGTTCTGGCATATCCATAATTTACTCTTTCGTATTTCTCTGAATATTTAATGAAATCCGTTCCATGTACATTTCAGCTACCCGCTGAAACGTGTACTTATAACGGTTTTGCAGGGTTGGAAGATTATTGTTAATAGCCTTATTTAATAAAGAGTAAAGTTCTTTTTTGCTTTGATAAGTATATATTGGTGCGCCCTCTTTTTTCAGCTCTTCTGAGAGTCCAATAGCTTTAACAATTACAGGTTTTCCCAAATCTATGAGACGTAAAAGTGAACTACTGTTACTTCGGGCCTTGAATGGGCATATAAATAAATCACAAGAGTCCATATATTGCTGAAAGGTGATGTTATCAAGATAGCCTGTTAGGATAACCTGCTGTTCCAATTTTCGAGAATTTATTTGATGTATAAGTGTTTCTGTATTATTTGATTGTGTTCGGGTCCCGCCAGTAATAATAAGAGATATCTTATCGCCCAGTTTTACCATTGCATCTAAAACTGTTTCATAGTCGTTGAGTTGATTTAAAAAACCAAAGATGCCGCATTTGATTTTGTTCTGATTTCCTTGATTAAAAGTAGCGACCTCTTTTGAAAGTGATGATTTGTTGTGATTGTCCTGGATATGAGGGGCAAAGGCCAGAGGAACTGGCTCAAGGAGGTTTGTTGCACCCGTAGTGTTTAGAATGTCTGTATTGGTGTGGGATAGAGGTATGACCCGGTATGTATCATAGCCCCGTGATTGGAGCGTTTTTTCTTGAGTGTAGTCACGGTGGCGCCATTTGTATAATGCACGCCGGAGTACCAGGTCAAGCCAGAATAAATTCTTCAGTTTCTTATAAGGAAAAGCAAAAGGATTTTCATTATAGACTTCATGGGGGATGACAAAAATACGTTTTGGGAACAAAAGGTTAAGACGCTTTAGAAAATTTTTGTCCGGAACCAGTGAGGCTTCATAGTGGACAAATATTGCTTTGCAGTCTTGTAAGCGTATATCTCTTTCCGCATCCTTAAATTCCAAAAATACAACAGAGGTATTTTTTTGAAGGTGTTTAGATAACTGCAAAACATAATCTGCTATCCCACAGGGTTGAGTGTTCCCCGGGCCTATGAGTCCTATTTTGGGCAAAGAATTCATTATTTTGGAATATAGGCTTTTCAATAGCCTGATACCATGTTCTAATAGCCTAAAATACACTTCAGAATTATATTTTGTTTCCATGAAAATATTAGTAGATGAAAATATTCCTTCGGGTGTAGAATTATTTGCTCCCTATGGAGATGTAGAAGCCTTTCCGGGCAGAGCGCTTTCTCACGAGAAAGTAAAAGAGGCTGATGCGCTTATTATTCGTTCCATAACGAAGATAAACAGAGACTTACTTCATGATACTCCTGTTCGATTTGTGGGTACCGCTACTATAGGTACAGACCATGTGGATCAAGATTATTTGAAGGACGCTAATATCACTTTTGCCTCTGCTCCTGGTTGTAACAGTAATTCAGTAGGGGAGTTTGTGGTATCAGCTCTCCTGGAACTGAGACGAAAAAAAATATTTGATTATAAAGGGAAGACCCTTGGTATAATCGGATTTGGAAATGTTGGTAAAAATGTGGATAAAAAAGCACAAATCCTTGGGATGAACGTGCTACGTAATGATCCGCCCTTAGAAGAAGAATCTCCTGGAAAGTATTCTCTGGTATCACTTGAAACTATATGCCGGGAGTCAGATATTATCACCATTCATGTTCCTCTTACCAAAGATGGAAAATACCCTACCTTTCAGATGATTAATGCAGTGATGCTTAAAGAGTGTAAAAATGGTGTTGTCTTTTTTAACAGTTGCCGGGGGAATGTGATTTGTGAAGATGATTTGCTTGACGCCAGGCAGTCGGGGAAGATAAGTGCCATGCTTCTTGATGTGTTTCCGGGAGAACCTGCCATTGATAGGAAACTCGTTGATAGCTGTACGATAGCCACTCCCCATATTGCCGGGTATTCTGTGGAAGGTAAAGGTAATGGGAGTTTACAAGTACTAAAGGCCTTTTGTAGTTGTTTTCAACTGGATTTGCGTATCGATGTAGACAAGCCTTTTCCTGAAGAACCACTCATCCAGCTTCCAGCTGATCCAGATGAGGCGCTGTACTCAGCGGTTACTCATGGGTATCCTATTCTGAAAGATGATAAGAATTTAAGGGATTCCCTTGATGCTGATGACCCGGGGATACAATTTGATACGCTACGGAAATCATACTGGAAACGCTTTGAATTTCCCAATTACCAGATAGAAAATCCCGAAAAAGTTCCTGAGAATACCAGAGAACAACTACGGGCTCTGGGATTTCGATTGAGTTGATAAATTCCCTGGTTGCGAAGCTAGTACCTGATTTTTATGTATAGCTTTTCCTGGTCAGTTCAAGGTTATTATTTGACCTTAAATGGAGAGAGAGGTTTTAAGTGGCAGGTTTGTTCATTGTTATTTTTCCTATAGTGTAGCTATGCTGTTGGAAGGAAAGTTTGGCGAACATGGCTATTTTTTTTGGTAGCAGGAAGTATGGGAAAAGTTTCCCAATGAAACTGATTAAACCAGAAGTAGAAAAGAAGCAGGATGTATAACGGCCGCTTTTGACTAATTCAAAACCGGTATCATAGAGCATATCTTCTATTCGCTTCTTGTTCGTTACAAAAGAATGGGTATAGTCTTGCCAGAAAAAGTGTCCGATCTTTTCAATATCGGGGTAGAGAAGGATTAAATATTTACCATTTTTCTTTTTTAGAAGTTCTTTACTTTTTGTTATGAACTCCAGAGCTTCCTGGTAGTCTTTGAGGTGCTCAATAAAATGGGATGCGAAAATTGCTTCGCATTTTTCGTTAACTTCCGGGAAGGCGGGCATCATGGCCTGGTAGACCGTATATCCTTTATTACGGGCCTGTTCCAACAGTTGTTCATTAGCATCGATTCCAATCCATTCAATTCCTTTTTTCCGACAATAATCAGCCAATTCACAAAAGCCAATACCGACTTCAAGTACTGATGAAAATGAGATGCCTTTAAACAGGATAGTATGGAGTCTTTCGCGGGCCTTTACGGCGAGTGCTGGCTTGTAGAGATTATTTTGATTGTAAAAATCGTATTGCATTACTGCCCCTTTATTGTTCAAAAAGTTATTCAGTAAAAGACCTGATAAGGTATGCTATTTCCATGCATCATTACTGACAAACATTTTTGAAACAATGGATATCTATCTCTAAAAAAAAGTATATAAAAATTGACAAAAATGCATTCTTCCTTGCGGAATTATTGAGCTTCAATTACATTTCGTTCCAGATTTTTTTTAATCTATACTATTTAGTTAATAATAAAAGGAGTTCAATAATGGCACCCAAACAAAAATATGTTTACTCATTTGGCGGTGGCAAAGCAGAAGGCCGCGCATCCATGAAGAATTTGCTGGGCGGTAAAGGCGCTAACCTGGCTGAGATGTCTTCATTAGGAATTATCGTACCTTCTGGTTTTACTATTACCACAGAAGTTTGCACGTATTTCCAAAAAGGTCACACCTATCCAATAGGCATGAAAGATCAGGTTAATATAGCTCTGGCAAAAGTTGAAAAAGACATGGGCCGCAAATTCAACGATCCTAAAGATCCTCTGCTTCTTTCTGTTCGTTCAGGAGCACGTATTTCTATGCCCGGTATGATGGATACGGTTCTTAATCTTGGCCTTAATGATACCACTATCAAGGGCCTTATTGATGTTTCAGGCGATGCAAGATTTGCCTATGATTCTTATCGTCGTTTTGTAATGATGTATTCTAATGTTGTAATGGGTGTTGATTCAGAACTTTTTGAAGATGCTCTCGAAAAAGAAAAAGAAGCAAATGGTGTTGAACTCGACACCGACCTTAGTGCTGATTCTCTTAAAAAACTGGTTAAGATTTTTAAGGCCATTACTAAGAGGGTAACGAAAAAGGCCTTCCCCGAAAAACCAGAAGAACAACTCTATGGTGGTATTGGTGCTGTTTTTGGCTCCTGGATGGTAGATAGGGCTATTTCTTATCGTCGTATTAATAGAATCCCTGAAGATTGGGGGACTGCGGTAAACGTACAAGCTATGGTGTTTGGTAATGCTGGTGAAGACTGTGCAACGGGTGTTGCTTTTACTCGTGATCCTGCCACTGGCGAAAATAAGTTTTTTGGTGAATTTCTCATTAATGCCCAGGGTGAAGATGTAGTAGCTGGTATCCGGACTCCTCAGGTTATCCGTGAAGGCGCAAGACAAAAAGGAGATGCTCCTTCTCTCGAAAAGGTAATGCCTAAGCTTTATAAAGAGCTTGACAGTATCCGCCTGAAACTGGAAAAGCACTACAAAGATATGCAAGATATTGAGTTCACCATTGAACATGACAAACTTTGGATGCTTCAGACCCGTACAGGTAAACGTACCGCTGAAGCTGCTTTGAGATGTGCTGTTGAAATGGTAAAAGAAAAACTTATCAGCAAAACAACTGCAGTTGCAAGAGTTGAAGCTGGAGTACTTGACCAATTGCTTCACCCTTCTTTTGATCCTAAAGCTAAAAAAGTTGTGTTGGCTAAAGGCCTTCCTGCTTCTCCAGGTGCTGCAACAGGTATGGTGGTATTCACTGCCGAAGCTGCGGTAGAATGGTCTGAAAAAGGCAAAGCAACTATTCTTTGTCGTAAAGAAACATCTCCCGAAGATATTGAAGGCATGAATTCTGCCAATGGTATTCTTACTGGTCGTGGCGGTATGACTTCTCATGCTGCAGTTGTTGCCCGTGGAATGGGTAAGTGTTGTGTGGCAGGTTGTGGTGCCCTTGACATTAGCGCTAAATCAAAGACCATGAAGGTGGCTGGAAAGACTCTGAAGGAAGGTGATTGGATTTCAATTAACGGTTCTTCTGGTGAAGTTATGTTAGGTGAAGTTAAAACTATACCTCCTAAAATGAGTGGAAACTTTGGGACTTTCATGAAATGGGTTGATGAAATCCGGGATATGAAAGTTCGTACTAATGCTGAAACTGCCCGTGACGCGAAACAGGCTCTTGACTTTGGTGCAGAAGGTATTGGCCTTTGTCGTACCGAGCATATGTTCTTTGAAGGAGAGAGACTGACCATTTTCCGTGAAATGATTATGGCTAAGGACCTTGCCGGACGTAAAGCAGCACTTAAACGTTTACTGCCTATCCAACGCAAGGATTTCGAAGGACTGTTCAAGGTAATGGGTGGTTTACCTATTACTGTTCGTTTGCTTGATCCGCCTCTCCATGAGTTCGTACCTCATGATGCTGCTGGTCAGCAAGAAATGGCCAAGATTATGAAGGTTTCTGTTAATGAAATCAAGGCAAAAGTTGAGTCTCTTTCAGAGTTCAACCCAATGCTTGGTCATCGTGGCTGTCGTCTTGGCGTTACTTATCCGGAGATATACGATATGCAGGTTCAGGCGATTATGGAAGCTGCAATCAATGTCAGCAAAAAGGCCAAAAAGAACATCATTCCTGAAATTATGATTCCTCTGGTTGGTACCGTAAAAGAACTTTCTATGCTTAAAGCAAATGCTATTGAAGTAATCAATAGTGTTTTTAAAGCCAGAAAGACTAAACTGCAATATATGATTGGTACTATGATTGAAATTCCACGTGCTGCTCTTACAGCTGGTGAAATTGCTGAAGAAGCTGAGTTTTTCTCATTTGGCACAAACGATTTGACCCAGATGACCTTTGGGTACAGCCGTGATGATGCTGGCGTATTCCTTCCTGAATATGTTGAGAAAAAAGTTCTGCCTGAAGATCCGTTCCAGGTTTTGGATCAGACAGGTGTTGGACAATTGGTTGAGTTGGCTGCCAAGAATGGTCGTGCGGTTCGTAAAGGAATGAAACTGGGAATCTGCGGTGAACATGGCGGAGAACCAGAATCAGTTAAGTTCTGTTATCGTACTGGTTTGGACTACGTGAGTTGCTCACCTTTCCGCGTCCCTATAGCCAAACTTGCTGCTGCTCAGGCTACTTTAGAGGCTAGAGCTGCAAAAAAGAAAAAATAATTAAACTGTTTAAATAGTTTGAGCTAGTTTAGCCCCCTTGTAAAAGGGGGCTTTTTTTTTGTTTTTTACTGAAAAGCAGAATGGGAAAAAATCGGGTAAATTCTATTTCTGACCTTATGTTAATTGATTTCCCTCTTATTAAAATTCATAAATTTAGTGGATTTTTTATTTGTAGCATTATAAAATGTTATATTGAAAAACCATTTAGTTGCTTTTGGTAAAGCTGTAATTAATAGGATAAGAGGCTAACGGAACTCATTGTGAAAAACAAACTTCTCCAGGAAATATTTGATTCGTTTGAAGTTGGCCAGTTAGATGATTACAAAAAATCTATGCTTCCCTTTCTTCTAGCGAATAAAGATAAAATACATGATTTTATCCGGTCTTTTGAAGAACAGAATGGGAAACAGAGCCTGGAAACACTTATCAAGTTTTTCATATTAACTTATAACATGCCGTTTGATATGAAAGGTTATCTTGATGGGCAAAGTAGGGCTATTGAACAGGACATCGGTCCTCAAATAGATAAATTCGAAGAGCGTAATAAGCTGGTTTCCAAGTGGATTAAAACCAAAGCAGCAAACTACCGGAGCCACACTATCCTTATCCAAATAGCCTGTTTTGATTTGATGAAAAAAGAAATTCTACCTGTGATAGGTAAAATTCTTGATTTTTGTGAGCGACAAAATCCCTCTTAATTTTTTAAGAAACAAATGAACTGGAGGAATAATGAGTTTTTATACAGCAGTTAACTGCATAGATGGTCGAGTACAGTTACCCGTTATTAATTACCTCATGTCACGTTTTGGGGTAAAATACATTGATTCCGTAACTGAGCCTGGCCCAAATCTTATTTTAGCTAAAAAAGATGATGATGAGACAATTGCATCTATTATCAAGCGTATCCGCATATCTGTGGACCATCATAAATCGAGTGGTATAGCAGTGGTTGGTCATTATGATTGCGCAGGTAATCCGGCACCTTGTGAAGATCAGGCTGAGCATACCTGTGAAGCGATTAAGACTATAAAAGAGGCTTTCCCTGATATTGATCTGCTTGGATTGTGGGTTGATGAAAACTGGGAAGTATCTGAGGTTTAAGGCTCGAATATTCATTTCAAGAGTACTTATACTCCTCTGGAAGCAGCAAATTTCTCTCTGACAAGGGAGTGCCTGTTATTTGCTGAGTTTTTTATAAGAGTATAGAGCTAGTGTAAGTTTATGGATATTATAAAAAATGTAAGTGAAGTTGATTGGGAGCACTGGGTGCCCCGGGAAACAGCGGTATTGTGTTTTGTCCGTGATGCTGATAAGGTAATGTTAATTCACAAAAAGACCGGTCTCGGTAAAGGAAAAATAAATGCTCCTGGTGGTCGAATTGAAAAAGGTGAATCTCCCTATGATGCAGCGATAAGAGAAACAATAGAGGAAACGGGTATTACACCAATTAATCCGGTACAGGGGGCTGAACTTTCATTTATTTTTACAGATGGTTATTCTTTGCACGGTACTGTTTTTTTTGCTGATGCTTTTACCGGTGAACTGACCAATACCCGGGAAGCAGACCCTTTCTGGTGTCTGAGCAATGATATTCCTTATACTGAAATGTGGGAAGATGACCAGTATTGGGTGCCTCTGGCAATGGCTGGTATTTATATAAAAGGGTATTTTATTTTTGATGATGATAAAATGATGAGTATGCGCGTAGAAAAAATTAATAAAAAGGACCAACGTTTCTGATCAATACGATTAAGGCGCATGTAAAAATGTAACAAACCCGTTCAAAAATTATTTTTGATGCAATCCCGGAATTACTGAGTACTATTTTTTAGTGCTTCACCGCACAAGAACAGGTATGTTTTATTTGTACGTAACCAGGTTGAATTTCTACTCATGTAAAGGGATGTTTAATAATTGAAGACGGTTTTGGGATAATTCGATATTATCTTCTTCTCTAAGATGCGAAGCCCATTTATATAACTGTTTTAAACTCTCAATGTGATAAGGGTATTTGTTAACCGCCTTACAACAAAGTTCATAACATTTTTGAATATTTCCCTGGCCACTTAATACATTAGCCTCTTGCAACATGGGTTGTACATCAGCCTCAAGGGTAGAACGGTCCAGATAAAAAAACTCGCCGGTGTCTGGGTCAGCGCCCAGCTCCATATTATCTTCGAGAAGGTACTTGAAATCGTCGGGGATTATTTTAGTTCCCCATCTTTCCTGAAATAATTTCCTATTCTGATCCATTTTGGATTGTCGCCCGGAGCTTCTGGAAGCAAAATGGAGTAGTTGGCATTTTGGATTATAAACTATTTTTTTGCCTTGCTCCTTGACTTTTAGACAAAGATCGATGTCTTCAAGGCCATTTTCAAAGTGTTCATCAAAGGTCCCTAATGATGTGAATAGTGTTTTTTTTATGAGCAAGCATGCGCCGGTTACGGCATTAAACTCTCTTTGTTTGTTTACATATGGTTCATTACCATTTTTATCCATATAGAGGTGATAGGGTAATCGTGAAACATGAAAAGCAACACCCGCGTGTTGTATTTTCCCATTTGGGAACAAGAGTTTTCCGCTCACGACGCCTGTTGAAGAATCGCTTTCTGCAGTCGTAATTAACTCATCGATCCAGCCTTCCTGAGGTATAGTGTCGTTATTTAAAAAAACGAGGTATTTTCCTTCTGCAGCTGCTGCCCCCTGATTACACGCACGGGCAAAGCCCAAATTAGAATCGTTTCGTATAATTTTTATTGCTTTTGGAAGTGTGTTTAAGTAGTGTTCCGTTTTGTCTGTTGAACCGTTATCAATAATAATGACTTCAAAGGCATACTGTTTGTATGAACGGACGAGATATTCCAGACAGAGTTTTGTGAGTTCTACCTGGTTATACACCGGAATGATAATGGAAGCAGGCAGTTGTGGTTTCTGTTCTTTATCAGATTGAGGTTGTTGTGTACAGGAACGTTCTGTCGTGTTTGGTAACGAAATACGTAATCCTGTTGTCTTTTTTACAGATGATACATCGTCATTTGTAGTGGAACTGGTGGCTGGATTGAAATCTGGTAAACTGTTATAAATATTAGCCTTTGTCTTGTGTTCTTCATTAGTAGTGACATCATTACTTTCTAAATCATTTGTGATATGAGCAGTGGGGGCGGATGTTCCGTTGTGACGGTTTTCTATGGTTTCAAGCCGCTGTTTGATGACTTTATTATCTGGCTGTTTTGCAAGAAAAGTTTTATAAAGTAAAATAACTTCATGGTAGCTACCAAATTCCAGAAACATATTTCCTGCACCAATGAGTGCTTCAATATTTTGATTAAGCTCAAATGAATGAATATAGTGTTCCAATGCTTCTTTATTATTCCCCAGGTTAGATAAACAATCACCAATGTTTTTGTAAGATGATGCATTTAATGGTGACAGTTGTAAGGCAGCCTTGAATTTTTCTATGGCAGATTCAAATTGACCCGATTGCATGAATTTATTGCCTTCATTGTTTAACTGGTGACTTTGGTCAGAATTTTGTTGTTCCATAAGATTACTCAAATTATCCTGGTTATAATAGATTTCTGTAATTCGTTAAAGCCGACCGGATAGTAATAAAAAGATCTGTTTTTCATTATTTACTAATGAAAAACAGAAAATTAAAACATTACAATAAAAATAATAGTATTTAATTCATGGCCTGTTGATAAAGTAACAAATATTCTTTTTTTAAAGGACACTATGGGGGGGATTTGTTTTACTATAAAATTCTTGAATACCACTGGATAAAATAGGATATTAAAAGCAGTTATAAACAGCATATTCCTTTTCAAAGGCGATCCTTATGTTTAATGGAAAAGATATTCTTATTACTGGTGGTACTGGCACTTTTGGTAAATGTATTGTGCGGACCATCCTTCAACAATATGAGCCCCGTAGGCTAATAATTTTTTCCCGTGATGAACTCAAGCAATCTGAAATGCAGGAGGAATATGGCGGCCGCAAGTCGTGTCTTAGGTACTTTCTTGGCGATGTACGTGACCCTGAGCGCCTAAAAGAAGCTTTTCATGAGGTAAACTTTGTGGTTCATGCCGCCGCATTAAAGCAGGTGCCCGCAATTGAATATAACCCATTTGAGGCTATCCAAACAAATGTACTAGGCGCTCAAAATGTGATTAGGGCGTCTATCCTCCATAAAGTAAAAAAGATTATCGCTCTAAGTACTGATAAAGCGGCTAATCCGGTTAATCTTTATGGCGCCTCAAAGTTATGTTCTGATAAGTTATTTGTTGCCGGCAATTCAATGAGTGCAAATGCTCCCTCGCGGTTTTCAGCAGTGCGATATGGCAATGTATTTGGTAGTAGAGGTTCTGTTGTGCCGCTTTTTTTAAAAAAGCGTAAAGAAAATGTATTGCCTTTAACCGACAAACGAATGACCAGATTTTCAATTACAACCCAGGAAGCGGTCGACTTTGTTCTGGACTGTTTTAAAATAATGGAAGGTGGAGAGTTGTTTGTTCCCAAAATCCCCAGTTATCGTTTAACCGACTTGGCAAAAGCCATTGCACCAGATGCTAAAATAAAATACACTGGCATACGACCAGGTGAAAAGATCCATGAATTAATGATTCCAGAGGATGAAGCCAGAAAAACCCTTGAGTTTGAAGATTATTTTGTTGTACAACCGGATATGAGATGGTGGGAAGAAAAAAAATTCAAAAAGGCCCATAACTGCGTTCCTTGTAAGGGTGATTTTTCATATGTAAGTGATTCAAACCCACAGTGGTTGTCTGTGGCTGATTTAAAGAAGCTTATCGCCGAATATGAGTCGGTTTATGCAAGATGATTCTTTTATCCCCTATGGGCGCCAATCCATAGATGAGCAAGATATTGCTGCTGTGGTGTCTGTACTAAGATCTAAGGTAATAACAACGGGACCAGCAATTGCGTCATTTGAAAAAAGGATGTCTAATTACATTGGGGCACAATATACCGTAGCAGTCTGTAATGGAACTGCTGCTTTACATACAGCTTTATTTGCCGCTGGTATTGGAAAACAAGATGAGGTAATTGTTCCCTCTATGACCTTTGCTGCGACTGCAAATGCAGTCCTTTATTGTGGTGGCACACCTGTATTTGCCGACGTAAAATCATCTACACTCCTTATAGATCCCTTGATGGTTGAACAAATAATAACTTCAAAGACAAAGGCTATTATTGCTGTTGATTATGCTGGTCAACCCTGTGATTATACAAAATTGAGACGGATTGCCGATAAACATAACCTTATCTTAATATCAGATGCCTGTCACGCTTTGGGTGCCTCTTATCAAGACCAAAAGGTAGGCACCTTAGCAGATATAACCGCTTTTAGTTTCCATCCTGTCAAGCACATTACCAGTGGTGAAGGAGGGATGATATCAACGAATAACCCCCATTATAACTTGCGTATGCGGCAATTCCGTAATCATGGGATTAATATTGACCATCAACAACGCACAGAAAGCAATGCCTGGTTTTACCAAATGGACTTTTTAGGATACAATTATAGAATTACAGATTTCCAATGTGCTCTGGGAGAAAGTCAGCTTTCAAAATTGGATCCGTGGATTCAAAAACGGCGTGATATTGCCAGCCAATATGATACAGCATTTGAAAACCATAATGCGATTACAACTTTAAAAGCACATAGCGATAGGCGGCATGCCTATCATCTCTACGTTGTTAAATTTAGCAACTCTATTAACCGTGATGATGTATTTAAATTGTTGCGAGAAAAAAAAATAGGGGTAAATGTTCATTATATTCCAGTACACCTTCATCCTTATTATAAAAACATTCAAGGGACAAAAGAAGGAATGTGTCCAGTTGCAGAAGCAGCCTATCGCTCCATACTCTCTTTACCAATGTTTCCAGAACTGTCCAAATCAGATTTACAATTCGTCATTAAAGAAGTTAAATCTGCAATTACTGTGGTTCAAGGAAAAAACCAATGAATTTTAAGGCTATTATCCAGGCACGCATGACATCTTCTAGACTGCCCGGTAAGGTTTTAATGCAAGCATGTGGCAAACCATTTTTGGAACATCAAATTCAACGGCTTCGTAAAGCATCTTTGCTAGATGATGTGATAGTCGCAACAACAAGCAATATCCAGGATGAACCAATTGTACAGCTTTGCGAGCGGCTTAACGTGCCATATTACTGTGGCGATGAATATGATGTACTAAAACGCGTATTGGATTGTGCGAATCGCAATAATGTAGATGTAATTGTAGAGATAACCGGCGATTGCCCCCTGATAGATCCGGGACTGGTTGACAAATTAATACAAACCTATAAAAACTCAACGTTTGATTATGTGAGCAATGTGGTAAACCGTACTTTTCCCAGGGGGCTAGATACTCAAATATTTTCTACCAAAGTGTTGCGTAAAGTCGATACGCTTACACAGCATCCCATGGATAGAGAGCACGTCTCTATTTATATTTACAATCACCCTGACATTTTTTCTATTCATGGTATAGAAGCAAAAAAAAACGAAGCGCATCCCGAATATCGGTGGACGTTGGATACTAAAGAAGATTTTGAGTTTATCAAAATTTTATTTGAAAAGGTTTATCCCATTAAGACTGATTTCACTTATCTCGATGTATACGAGCTACTGGCCAATGAGCCAGCACTCTTAGCTATCAACTCCCATATTCCACAAAAATCTGCCAAATATTATGAGTGACCAACTTTCTGCGATAGTTATAGGTCTTGGCAATATTGGATTAGGGTTGGATATTAACTCAAAGCTTGAGCAGGTTTATTCCCACACCAAAGCTTTCATGGCACATCCATCCTTTCAACTGGTAGCCGGTATTGATTCCAATTTGGATAAGCAAAAATCTTTCACTGATTTCTCCGGGAAGCCCTCATTCTCATCCATAAAGGATTGGTTTAGTTTCTGGGGAAAACCGATAGATATTGCTGTTATAGCTGTTCCAACCAACCTCCATTGTAAAGTTCTAAAAGAAGTACTCAATTTCCCCGTTCATAATATTCTTATGGAGAAACCTCTTGCTTCTAACCTGGATGATGCTGATGCTATAAAGCAATTGATTCAGAAAAAAAATGTTGGATGTGCTGTCAATTACATTCGCAGGTTTGACCCCTGTACGCGTAAAATCAAAGAGATGCTCCTTACGGGAGAGTTGGCCGGGCCACTTTGCGGCCATACATTTTATGCGAAAGGCTTGCTGGTAAATGCTTCTCATTACATTGACTTGTTTCATTTCTGGTTTGGCAAAGAAGAAAACGTATCAATTATCCCTAGCCACAAGTCAGATAAGAATGAGCAATTGCCTGATTTTATAATACATTATCCCGATTTTAATATATCGTTTTTGGCGGGGGACGAATCCGCTTATAGCATAGGCGAACTGGAAATCTTATTTAAAACCGGAAAAATTAGGTTCTCAGAGTTTTGCAGGTTACTGGAATATGAAATTCCCGGTAAAAGCATGCTTTTTTCGGGGTATCAGAATCTAATAAAAGCAGATTTCCCCATTGCCCCTGATATGGATCGCTATCAATATAATGTACTGGATGAATTATATAAATCCATTATATCCCATAAACCATTTTTATCCGACATACATAGCGCCTATATAACACTAGAAACCTGTTGTAAAATATTAGAAGAAAGTAAAATATAGATGGATAAACTTGCTATTTTAGGCGGTCAGCAGATCTTCAAAAAATCATTTAAGTTATATAATTCCATTGGACCTGAAGAACAAGCTGCTGTTGCCAAGGTAATGAAAAGCGGAAACCTCTCGGCTTTTTTGGGTACATGGAGCAAGGGCTTTTTGGGTGGCGCTTATGTTCAAGAGCATGAAGCCGCATGGAAGGCTATGTTTGGAGTAAATCATGCTGTCAGTATGAATTCCGCCACCTCGTGTTTGTACTCTGCTATTGGCGCCATCGGTGTGGGGCCAGGCGATGAGGTAATTGTCTCACCTTTTACTATGACCGCCAGTGCTACAGCCATTCTCGCTTTTAATGCCATACCTGTTTTTGTTGATATAGATCCTCTGTCTTTTAATCTCAGCCCCGATTTAATAGAAAAAAGTATTACAACTAGGACTAAAGCTATAATAGTTCCTAATATTTTTGGCCTGCCGGCAGACTATACTAAAATAATGGCTATTGCACGTCATCATGGTCTCAAGGTTATAGAAGATAATGCTCAGGCAATTCTTGCTACCTATGGAGATAAATATGCCGGAACAATCGGTGATATCGGAGTGTTTAGTTTAAATTATCATAAACACATTCATACCGGAGAAGGGGGCGTATGCCTTACTGATAACGACGAACTCGCAGAAAGACTACAGCTTATCCGAAATCATGCAGAAGCCGTTGTGGGAGATAAAGGGACCAAAAATCTAATAAATATGATAGGCTTCAATTTCAGGATGGGAGAGTTAGAAGCTGCTATTGGTATAGCCCAACTGCAAAAAGTAAAATCCGTAATCGATAAGAAGCGTGACGAGGCAGCTCAGCTGTCGAAAGTTCTAAAGACCCTTCCTCATATTCTCATACCCGATATACCCAAATCATGTACTCACTCCTTTTATATATATCCAATACTTTATAAATCTAAAAGCGTATCCCGGGAAACTATCCTTTCTGCACTGGAAAAGGAGGGTGTTCCCGTAGCAGGCGGGTATGTTGAGCCGCTCTATTTACAACCACTTTACCAAAACCTTACCGGATATGGTGATAAAGGTTGCCCATTTAAATGTCCCCACTACTCTGGGACACTCAATTATACTCCCGGGCTTTGTCCCACTGCCGAGCATATGCATGCCAGAGAACTCTTTTTTATCCCGTTATGTATGTACGATTTTACAAAAGACCAAATATCAATGATTGGCAAGGCATTTGTAAAGGTGTTTAATCAATACAAAGAATTAGAAGGAAATGTGTGAGTATTCAGGTACTCTTTATCGCCAATAATCCGGGAAGTTTTAATGTAATTTATCCGGTATGTGGGTATTGCATGCAAAATAAGCTTGATTGTAAGCTTTATATTGTTAATTATGGAAAAGAAATATGTGAACAATCAGGTATGCCCTATTCTCTCATAGTTAGTGACTACGACCATGATATGATACTGCAACTATTACGAGAACTGAATCCGGTTGTTATTGTTACGGGCTCTGGCCTTCATAATACCCCCCTTGGAAGTATTGAAAATAATTTTAGAATAGCTGCACAAATGCAGGGTATGTATTCTATTTCTATTCTTGATCATTGGACTTCATATAAAGAGAGGTTCTCAAGTGCAAGAACAGAAAATCTAAACGGCCTTCCCGATAAATTATTTGTCATGGATAATTTGGCGAAAATTGAATCAATAAAACACGGAATTCCTGAAGCTATAATTGAAATATCAGGTTCGCCTTACTTTGACAGACTGAAGACCATTCACATGAAAAAGGCAAAGCGAAACACCTTTCATTATAAAAAAAAAATCGGGATTCCATCAAATAAAATACATGTCTTATTTGTTTCCGAACCAATCTCATTAGACCATGGAGCCTCAAAACGGGGGTATGATGAATTCTCCGTGATGGAAGACCTTCTAAGCGTCCTGGCTTATCCTGATTCACCTTATGTGGTAGGAGTGAAACTTCATCCACGAGAGTTTGAAAATAAATTTGCTAAATTTGGAAACGAGATAGTTGATATTAAGTCAAAAGATAAGTATGACCCGGTATACTCTGCTGATATTGTTATAGGGATGACCTCCATGCTTTTAATAGAATCTTTTACTTTAGGTCTAAATTGCTTAAGTTATCAACCAGACCCCACATTATGTCATCCTTTGCCCTATGATATTCCAATTATTACAACCAAAGAAGAAATTCAACAAAAACTTGAATTATATATTCACGAAAAAAAAGGAACAAGCGGCAATCCTGTCACAATAACACAATATCCCAATGCGACAAAACATATTGGAGAATATGTTCTAAATCGAGTGTAAATAAATTGTTGCATATAGGCTATAAAAAATATCGTTTAAATTTTAAATTATTAATAAGTCAATAATATCGTTTGATATTTGCTAATAGAAGGCGACTTTGAATAAAGGAGCAACATGAAGTACTGTACAAAATGCGTGCAACCCGATACCAGACCGGGCATTGTTTATGATGAAAATGGAGTATGCGGCGGTTGCCAATGGACAGAACAAAAAGAAAGTATAAATTGGAAAGAACGTGAGAATGAATTAAGGGAAATTGCCGAAGAGGCAAAAAATGCCCGCACCGGAGTTTATGATTGTGTAATTGGGGTCAGTGGCGGTAAGGATTCTACTTTTCAATCATTATACGCCAGGGACGTACTCGGCTTGCGTCCACTCTTGGTAAATAGTGAGCCCGAAGGTATTACCGATATTGGAGTGCACAATATTGAGAATTTGAAACAACACGGGTTTGATGTAATAGGCCTCCGTCCAAATCCCAAAGTTATGAAACAACTTATTACCAAAGATTTCTTTAGGTATTTAAATCCCGCCAAAGTTACCGAATATTCACTTTGGTCGTCTACATATATTATAGCGGAAAAATTCGACATTAAGCTCATTATTCAGGGTGAAAACCCAGGACTTACTCTTGGTGTACAAAAAACCACGGGAACTGGTGGCAATGCACTTAACGCCAATGAGCAAAATACCATCGCGAAAAACTGTTATGATGAATATGTTGGAGAAGGTGTTGATGAAAGAGACCTTTTCCTGTTCAATTATAATCGAGAAAAACTTATTAAACAAGGGACAAGAGGAGTTTGGCTCAACTATTATGTTAAAGACTGGTACCCATCCACAAATGCCCGATTTTCCATGAGTAAAGGCCTGCATATACGCCCCAAAACAACCTCTTTACATGACTTGGGTTCTTACCGCCGGTTTTCTCAGCTTGATGGCACTTTACTGGAAGTAAACCAGTTGCTAAAATATATTAAATTTGGTTTTGGACAGGCCAATGATGCTGCCTGTTATGACATCAGAGCCGGCAATATTACCCGCGAAGAGGGCATTGCGCTTGTAAAAGAATTTGATGGCGGATGCGGTGAGCATAACATTGAAACGTTTTGTAAGTATATTGATATTTCAATTGCAAAATTTTGGGAAACAGTTGAACCTTTCAGAGGGGATATGTGGGAAAAAGATTCCAGTGGACAGTGGGTACTTAAAGCCCCAATCTGGAAGAATGAACCTGTGAATTCTAATATTAATATCCCGGCCATCCTTGAGCGAATCGAAATTTAGATAGGGAAAGCCAAATCTAGCTTAACATGCAAAAGACAGTCAAAATCGGTAAAGATACAATTGGTAGACATGGTGCCTGTTATATTATTGCTGAGATCTCAGCCAATCACTCTCAGAACTATAATAAAGCCAAGCGGCTTATACGTGTGGCAAGTGAAAGTGGTGCTAACGCTGTAAAATTACAAACTTTTACCCCCGATACTTTAACGCTGGATTGTAATAATCGGTTTTTTAAAATATCAAAAGGACCATGGAAAGGACAAACACTTCATTCTCTCTATAAAAAGGCATATATGCCCTGGGATTGGCAACCTAAATTAAAATCCTATGCCGAGAGCCTGGGGATTACATTTTTTTCAACTGTGTACGATACAACGTCGGTGGATTTTCTTAATCAGTTGGATGTTGCAGCATACAAAATCGCCTCTTTCGAAATGTTGGATATTCCTCTTCTCAAATATGTAGCAAAATTTAACAAGCCTATCATCCTCTCTACAGGTATGGCTAACCTAAAGGATATCAAGCGCGCAGTTGATACCATTGTAGATGCTGGAAATAGGCAAATCATACTTTTAAAATGTACAAGCGCATATCCTGCACCGCCAGAAGACATAAACCTTAAAGGTATTTTATCATTGCGTGATAATTTCCCGGTTCCTATTGGATTGTCCGACCATTCCCTTACCCCGACTATTTGTATCGCCGCTTCTGCTATGGGTGCTACAGTTATTGAAAAGCATATTACATGGAAGCGTTCTGAGGGAGGGCTGGACTCTCATTTTTCTCTTGAACCCAAAGAACTCAAATGTCTTGTGGATGGGGTAAGGCTTGTTGAAAAAGCTCTTGGTAAGAGTGATATGGGTGTCAGTAAAAGTGAAAAAGAAATGTTAGCTTTTCGAAGATCTTTGTTTATTGCAAAAGACATTAAGAAAGGTGAGGAGTTCACCCATAAGAATATCCGTTCTATCAGGCCTAATAATGGTTTGCCCACAGAAAATTTTGAAAAAATTATCGGGTGCCAGGCAACAGTTGATTTGAAATCAGGGACACCTCTTTCCTGGAACCACATTAAAAAATGCTGACATAATTCAACTTTGTTTTATTTATGATATAGCCAGCAAGCCGGGCAATGACAACGGATGAATTCATTTTTTTAAACATCGTGACATGGTCAAATTAGGAATGTACTTTAAGGAAAGTTGAAGCCAAAAAAGTTTAATTTATGTGTCAAAATAAAGCCAACCCCCTTCTTATCCAAATACTCGAAGAAGGATTCTCTTTACTAAAGAAAGCTGATTATGTGGCCGCTTTGAAAAAGTTTTTAACTGCCAAAAATGAATTTGGTGATTTTGCACAAATTTATTATGGTCTTGGTCTCTCCGCCTTTTATTTAGGCAAAATCACAGAGTCTTATAATTTTTTCAAAAGGGCAAATAAGCTCGATCCTGCAAACCCCGATTTTGTAGTAAATCTGTTTGAGGTTGGAGTTAAACTAGGTGATATTTCCGGTTTGTTACCCCTGGCTAATTACTCACTCAGCAAGAATAAAAATGATCAAGACTTAGTCAATATATGCAAGCAATTAACCAATGCCGAGTATACTCCATGCAAATCTGACCCATTATCAGAAGCCCTTGAGGAAATAAAGACATTACGATATGAGGGCAATTTGGAAGAAGCGTTGAAAAAAATCAATGCACTTGAAGCGCCGCTTTCAAATGGTGCTGTTATTGTTGAGGGAATAAAACTGAGCATTCTTTTAAAAAAATATAACCAATCACATAAGTTATTTGATTTACTAAGAAATATGCCTGACTCATCTTCTTTCTTTGAAGCAGAATATTTAATAAGGTTAAATAACTTTTTTCCTAATAAAGTTTTTTCAGAGCTTAGTAATCCTGAACTTTCCTGTTCTACATCATGGGCACGGTCTTTTTTATCTGGTAAGTCGGAAAGTCCATCTCCAATCTCCATTTTAGATATGGATATTGATTGTGCCGGAGGGCCTTCTACGTTTCTTTTTCGGGGAAAATGTATGGATTGTGGTAATCAACAAAATTTTTCCGTATCCAGAACATTTCTCGTATCCACAGACTTATTATGCTATCGGTGCCTTAATCTTCTGAATATTAACTATGATATAATAAAAAATTTCATTGAAAAGAAATCCCCCCTGCTGTTATCGCCTATGGCTACCCAAAGAAGAGACTTCTTTTCTGATTTACAAATTCAACTTAATAATTATGGTAACCAAAACAGTGATGTTCCCATGATTTGCGGATATTTAAACCAGCAATATATTTTCTCCCTAAATCATTTAATATTCAAGACTCTTACAAGAGCGGTAAAATGAAGACTGTTTTTGTTCATGGTTTATTCCCTACCCGCAATCAGGTATTTTTTGAATATCTTTGCAACAATTTTAATGTTTATACTTTTCGCGATATTGGTTTCAATTCTTCTGCTACCTGTAAATGGAGATATGCTGAGGATATTCTTGGAAATACCATTAACATCGACGCAAGCAAATTCAAAAAAGAAATGGCAAAGGGCCTGGCTTTTACAAAGTTACAGCTACTTAAGTTTTTTTCTACCTCAAACAGCCACACTGATTACAATGAAGAAATAATAAAGACTGCACATTCTGTTTCTGACAAAGATATTCTGGATGTGTTAGAAATTCCATGCTTGACGTTCTTTAAATATGCAGCAATTTTCAATGCCTTTGCCGCCAAAATTAAAATTGATATGGTTATAGTCAGCTCAGATTATGATTCTTTTAGACGATTTATTGTAATAGAAGCACGGCAACTAGGTATTCCCACTTTTAATATTGAACATGGCTATTCGGCGCCTCATCCCCTATCAGACGCTTATCGTTATTTTATAATAGATTATTTGTCTGATTTTGTGAATTTTGACAGTGAATTAGATGTTGAGTATTGTAAAAACTTTCTCCAATACGATAAGCAAAAAAGTCGAACAAAATTTCTTGCTTTGGGCACTCCGCAAGATGCAGAAGCAGACATTTCCCTTACCAGGGATAACGCAATTACACTACTTGGGCTTAATAATAAAAAAAAAGTAATAACCCTTACCGGTACATGGGAAGAGGCGCGAAACTCCAATTTAATTGAGGCTATTACCAGCACTATTGATCATTACAAAAATGTCTTCCAAAGTCTGGCCACATTTCCAGGCATTGATAATATTCAGATAATAGTTAAGTTACACCCGACATTTGTCGAGTCGGAAGTTTTTGAAACTACTAAAAATTGTCTGGACAAACTGTCTTATGACACGGGTCTAAAAATTGATTTAATTTCTGCGGTCAACTTTAAGGAAATACTTGCGGCCACTGATGTAATGGTCGCCCTTGGCGTTTCTGCTATTTTATGGGATAATTTCCTGGTTGGAAATCCCGGTATTGTATTTCCTAGCCAAAACCAATTGAAAAACTTTAAGGATCCGGATAACTTTCATACAGATAGTCTTTTATACCAGGCCGGCTGCATCAAAATGGCAGGGGATAAGAATAAACTTTTGCAATATATACAAGAATATTTATCCTCTGATATTACCATGCAAATTAACAACGCCCGGAAGGTGTTAAAAAATAAATACAACTTTCGAAATCAAACGGTACAGGAAAAAAGCCAAAACATATGTAATTGGATTAATGATTATCTATCTGACAAGTGATATTGTTAGACAGATAGTTAGAGCTTCACCTTATCTCATGGGTAGAAGTCCGTTTTTTTATAGCTAAAGAACAGTATGGCTAAAAACAATCTTTCCTCAAAAGAATTGCTCAACTTAGGTTAATATTGATGATTCTTCTTTTGCATGCCAGGTAGAATAAGGGATGAAACCTTATATTTCTTTTTTGCCTGATTTCTTTTTTGCTTTTCTTTAAATAGTGCAGGCCAGAATAGTACTTGCAGAATTTTAGCAGAACCATAGAAGGGGCCTAGTTTTTCCATAAACTTGGCAACAGACCTGGTAAAATAACTGTGGGTGGCTAAACAATAGAGTACCGAATAAAAGAAGTAAACGCTATCTTTCTCTCCCACCGGATTGGCTTTTTTTATCATTTCTGAAATTGGAGCGCCTGGAAAAAATGCCAACTTAAAAACTTTTAGCTCGCAAATTGGCAAGGTACAAAGGAAAGTAAAAGTATCCTTAAGATTGTCAAGTGTTTCAAAAGGACTATAGCATAGTATATCATAATGAAATTCAATATTTTTGTCCACAAGTTCCCGGGCGAAAGCCATCACCTTATCATTGGGGCATTTACGGTTGTAGATTTCTTTGCGGATAATATCGCTACCTGTTTGTATGCCAAGACCTGTTGTCTTGAGTCCGGCAATTACCAATTGCTCTAACATCTGTGATTTGTGAAATTCAGGCCGCAGATACGCGAAAAAGGGAAGATCTATTCTTTTTTTATATAAATCCAAAAAAATTGAAACCCAGCTTTTTTTGGCGGGGAATACTTCATCTTTAATCCTGATGAAAAGAGCGCCTTTGCTCTTTGCAATTTCAAGCTCCTTAATACAATTCTCCGGACTTCGGAGTCTTGTTTTTGGAAATTTATGATTGTGATTTATTTTGTAAAGTGAATTCCATTGTCCGGACATACAATAGCTGCAATTTAAGGGGCATCCGCGTCCGACAAATATGTCATAAATTTTTTCGTTATGGAATTCAGAACCAGTTTTTTGTGCATTATCATCGATTAAAAATTTCCCAGATATATCAAAATCAGGAAAAGGCATCAAATCAAGATTGTCAACCGGTTTGATAGATTCATTGAAAATAAGCTTGCCTTTTTTTTTGTAAATAAGGTTATTGATATGGGAAAAATCGTTGCTGTTACTATCAATAGCTTTACCAATTTCTAAAATTGCCTGTTCCCCCTCACCAAAACAAACATAGTCGCAATACTCAAGATATTTTTCCGGTTCAAGAGAGGGCCCCCATCCACCAGCCACAATAGGTGTGTCGGGCAAGCCGTTGCGAACCACATCTATAATATTCTTTCCCAGAGATGTCCAAAAGGAACGTGTGCTTAAACAAATTACATCTGGAGCCAGCTGGGTTAGTAATTGCTGAAGCAAGCCGACTTCATAAGTTGACCACGGGTTCATATCATAATGTCCGCTCCTGAGATAGCCATATTGAAAGTATTGATAATTAACAAATTTTTTTTTTGAGTCCTTGACAAAACTTCCGCCACACTCGTTTTTAAAAAGAATTAAATTAGATTGGTGTCCTTCTTTTTTTGCAACTGCTGAAAGTATCCTTGGACCTAAGCAAATGTTATCATAAAATGTTAAAAAAGTAAATTTAGCCAATGTTTATTTCCTTTAAATCCTCATATGTAACCAAGGTACATTTTATTTAATACTAGTAAAATGATAAAATAAACAGTTCTACTCTATTAGGATGGCTTTTTAAATTATGGGAACACTACACATCAACTGATAAGTTGACTCCAGTGGTCAAATATTGGAATACGCATCTCATCTGAATTATTTATTAAGTGTGAAAGTGTAGGGTTTTGTAAGATAATTTAACCTAAGTTTATAAGGAAAAACCGACAAAACAAGCAAGAACTATGAAAATTACAAATAAATAGGACTTTTGATTAGAACATGTTTATTTTATTCTTTGTACAACTGACCCCGAAAAATTAAAACCAACCCTAAGAGGGCGTTGTACGACATTCCAAGTG